>CAYMIW010000005.1:0-117512 GCA_964390725.1 uncultured Syntrophomonadaceae bacterium
CAGAAGGAGGCTTGAATGAATGGACAGAATGGTAATGGAAGCACAGTTTCGTCCGACAATGACCAAGGGAGAGCGTAACCAGTTACGCGCTGATGATAAGGTTCCCGGGGTTATTTATGGAAGGGGCGAAGAAACATTGCCCCTGATACTCGACGGACGTACTTTAAGGCAGGTTCTAACCTCCGGGGGCAGCAACGTTCTCGTTGATTTGGCAGTTAAGTCAAAAGGTAAGAAAACCCGTCAGGAAACGGTCATGTTCAAAGATATCCAGAGAGATATTATTTACCAGGACCGTATTCTTCACGTTGATTTTATTCGTATTTCTATGACGGATAAGATTGAGGTTGCTGTTTATCTTAACTTTGTTGGTGAACCGGAAGGTATTGCTGAGGGAGGGGTATTGTCTCTGGTAAGCAGGGAAGTTCAGGTGAAGTGCCTGCCCGGAGATATTCCTGAACAGTTCGAAATTGATATTTCCAACTTGAATATCGGTGACAGCATTACTGCGGAAAGCCTGGTTCTAGAAGGAGATATTGAGCTAATAACTCCACCTGACTCGGTTCTTGCCCAGGTCCTGGCACCGATGGCTGAAGAAGAGCCTGAAGTTGAAGCAGAAGAAGAGCTCGAAGAGGGCGAAGAAGCAGCAGAAGAAAGTGCTGAAGATTCACCGGCTGAGGATAAAGAAGCCGAAGAAGAAAGTTAATATTTTATGCGGACGATTAACTAAAATGGTGCCCCACGATTAAGGGGCATCATTTTTAATTTTATAATGCTGGTCTCTGGGGTGGGCAATTATGTACTTAGTGGTTGGACTCGGTAATCCGGGCAAAAAATATGAGGGAAGCAGGCACAACCTGGGCTTTCAGGTGGTAGAAAAACTTTCTCAGCGGCTTGGTGGAGTTAAACCGGACTACAAACACCAGGCACTGGTAGCTGTGACATCTTACATGGATAAACCGGTAATACTGGCTCAACCACTGACTTACATGAATTTGAGTGGTCGCGCGGTGAACCAAATGATTCGAAATTATCATATCGATTCAAACTGCCTGTTGGTTGTTTACGATGATCTTGACCTGCCTGCCGGGTCTATTCGCCTGCGTGGAACTGGTGGAAGTGGGGGGCATCGAGGGTTACAGTCAATTATAGATATTCTTGGTACGAATTGTTTTCCCCGTCTCAGGGTTGGCATTGGCAGCGCTCCTGATTACATGGAACCTGCTGAATATGTGCTTATGCCGGTTGGAGGTCAGGAGAAAATTATTTTTGATGAAGCTGTAGCTAGGTCTGCTGAGGCCGTGTTGCATTATATCGAGCATGGGCTTGATGCAGCAATGAATATATACAACTGCATAAAATAATTGCTCGTAGCTTCTTGCTTTTCACACTCGCCTGAATTATAATACTAAAAAGCTTGATTTAGGATGAAAAAGCAATGGCGCTTTTCGGTTATTGAAACCGCGAAGCGTTTTTTTATTACATTTTATCAATCCAGGGCAAAGAAGCCCGCCGGGACACACACCCGGCGGGCTTCTTTATTGAGAGGAGGTGCCAAAATGGTTGGTTTTCTTATATAGGTGAATTATTAACCGCGGTTAGGTAATTATTAAATGAAGGAGATGAAAAAATGGAAATAGCAATTAACACTATATGGGTTTTAATGGCTGCTTTTTTGGTATTTTTAATGCAGGCCGGGTTTGCAATGGTTGAAACTGGTTTTACCAGGGCTAAAAATGCCGGGAATATAATCATGAAAAATATAATGGATTTCTCTTGTGGAAGCATAATATTCTGGATGCTTGGCTTTGCTATAATGTTTGGACAAAGCCGGGCCGGGTTATTCGGGGCTAACGGTTTTTTTGTTTCAGGTGAATATAATCACCTTGGTCTTGACATACCATTAACGGCATTCTTGCTTTTCCAAACCGTATTCGCTGCTACTGCAGCGACAATTGTATCAGGAGCGATGGCGGAGCGAACAAAATTTTCTTCATATCTTATATATAGTATCGTTATTACCGGAATTATATATCCTGTTGCAGGTCATTGGACCTGGGGCGGAGGTTGGCTTGACCAGCTTGGTTTTACCGATTTTGCCGGTTCGACAATAGTGCACTCGGTTGGTGGGTGGGCTGCCCTGGTAGGGGCCAGGGTGATCGGCCCCAGAATCGGAAAATTTAGTTTGAACGGAAAAATTAATGCTATTCCCGGCCATAATATTACTCTTGGAGCGCTTGGTGTTTTTATACTCTGGTTTGGCTGGTTTGGTTTTAATCCGGGAAGTACTCTTTCCGGAATGGATTTGTCAATAGCCGACATTGCTGTTACAACAAACCTTTCAGCAGCAGCAGGGGTTTTAATGGCAATGGGTTTATCATGGTTACGTTATGGTAAGCCCGATGTCACCTTTACTCTTAATGGCGCCCTGGCTGGCCTGGTGGCTATTACAGCAGGTGCTGCAGATGTGTCACCTGCGGGTGCCCTGATTATTGGAGCAGGTGCCGGGATTATGGTTATACTGGGTGTTGAGTTTATTGAAAAAAGATTACGTGTTGATGATCCTGTTGGCGCTGTTACTGTTCATGGATTATGCGGTGCTTATGGCACTTTAATGGTGGGGGCTTTTTCAACAAACGGAGGGTTGTTGTATGGAGGAGGATTATCCCTGCTACTGGTTCAGCTGGTTGGTGTTGTTGCAATAGCTTTATGGACCATGGGCATGGCCTATTTTCTTTTTAAAATCATAAAAATTACGGTTGGTTTAAGGGTTTCTGCCAGTGAAGAAGAAGAAGGTTTGGATACAGGCGAACATGGAATGGATGCTTACGCCGATTTTGCAAAGCGATCAAGCTATACATTATCTTATAAGTAAGAAGGAGTTATTATGATGACTAAAATAACTGCAATAATCAGGTCGTCCCGGTTTGAAGCAGTCAAAGAAAGTTTGGGACGCCATGGATTAAAAGGGCTTACTGTAACTCAGGTAACAGGCGCAGGACTACAGCAGGGTAAAACTGCCCATTACCGGGGCAACAAGTATGAAGTAAACCTGCTGCCAAAGGTAAAGATTGAAATAGTTGCAGATTCCGATGTGGTGGATGAGCTTGTCAGCATAATCACAGAAGAGGCCAGGACCGGTGAAATTGGAGATGGAAAGATATTTATATCATCTGTTGATGACGTAATTAGGATCCGTACCGGTGAAAGAGGTGTTAATGCTCTCTAACCCGAGTTGTTTTTATGCTCTCCTTTGTGCAGGTGGTAGCGTAGGGCACGTGGTGTAATACCAAGCAGATTGGCTGCTTTAACCTGATTGCCATAGGTGTCGTTCAGGGCATTTTCAATTATTAATGAAAGCAGATGATCACGCCAGGTACTGATTTCTTCATTGAACTGTTCGAAATCGAACCCCTGCCTGAAGTTAATGGTTTCTATAAGAGCGTCTTCGTACTGCTTTAATATTTCTCCATGACGCGGATATGGTGCGGTGCTGTCAGAAGATAACATTTTGTCTGCCGGCGCCGCTTCTTTTCCTCCATCGACAAGAGGGATTTTTTTAGCAATGCCCTTTATAATTCGATCAGGCAGGTCTTCAAGCTCAATTTGAGGACCTTTGCTCAAGAGCAAAGACTGGGCTACGGTATTGGCCAGTTCCCGGATATTACCCGGCCAATCATGCTTTTGTAACAGTTCCATTGCGTCCTGGGAGTACTTTTTAATCGGTATCTGTTTGGCAGAAGATTCCTTCTGAAGAAAGAACGTAATAAACTGATCAAGGTCACCGGGTCTTTCGCGCAGGGGTGGAATATGTAAAGATGCCACATCAAGCCGGTAAAATAAATCTTCCCTGAATTTGTTCTCCACTACTTTTTGAGCCAGATCGGCATTAGTGGCAGCAATAATCCGCACATCGACTTTGCACATTTCTTCTCCACCAACGCGAAAATATTCACCTGTTTCCAAAATACGCAGCAGTTTAATTTGAATAGCGGGGCTGGCTGAGTCTATCTCATCAAGAAAAAGGGTTGCTTTGTTGGCCTGTTCAAATATTCCTTTCTTTTTATGGGTAGCCCCGGTGAAAGAACCTTTCTCATGGCCGAAAAGTTCACTTTCCAGGAGGGTTTCGGTAAAAGCACCACAGTTAAAAGCCAGGAAAGGTTGTTTGCTGCGGTGGCTTACTGAATGGATATAACGGGCCAGCACTTCTTTGCCTGTGCCCGTTTCTCCCTGGATCAGGACAGTGATATTCTTTTTAGCAATTTTTTTCGCTGCTGAAACCAGGCTGATCATTTTTTGGTTCCTGCCGACGACAAAACCAAGTTCCTGTTGAGCGGCAGATAAAATTTCTGTCTCGGCCAGTGCATTAAGGGAACGTTCAAGCAGTTTTTCCATATCATTTATATCAACAAAAGGTTTTTCCACATAGTCAAATGCTCCGAGCTGGATTGCCTCAACAGCGGATTTAACGGTGGAATAGCCTGTGATAATTATAACCTGGCAATCAGGTTGAGCTTTTTTAATTTCTTTAAGGATCTCAAGACCATTGGCATCGGGCAACTTCAAGTCAACCAGTGCCGTGTTATAAATGTTCTCATTAATTCTCACAGAAGCTTCTGCACCTGAATTGGCAGTATCTACTATGTAATCTTTTTTCTTCAGCAGGTAGCTGAAAAAATTACATACTTCCTGTTCATCATCTACAATCAAAAAACGGGCCTTTCCTGGCATTGCAGAACCTCCGGTAATGGTGGTATTAACAGAACACTTTGTTAAACGTCCTACTCAGCTGATGAAGTGCCGTTTTGCAGATCGCGATGAATAGGTAGTATTAAGCTGAAAGTGCTGCCTTTTCCGATCTTGGTATCAAGATCTATGAAGCCTCCATGTGCCTGTGCTATACCCAGGCTTACCGATAATCCCAACCCCGTACCTTTTCCATTTTTCTTGGTTGTGTAAAAGGGGTTGAAAATTTGTGGTATATGTTCTTCTTTGATACCGCTTCCGTTATCTGTGACGGCAACCATGGCTAAATTCCCTTCAGGGTGTAACCTGGTTGAAATGTGAATGGTTCCTTTAAAGGAAGGTTTTGCTTGTTCCATTTTACTTTCGACAGCATCCTTGGCGTTCAGGATTAAATTAATAATGATCTGTTCGATACTGCTGGTGCTTCCAGACAGGGTAGGGATGTTAGGGTCTTTTTCCACTTTCAGTGAAATTTTACTCTTTTCTATCTGGTATGCGGCAAGAGCCAGGGCACTGTCAACAATCTCGTTAATATCTACTTCTTCGAAATTAAATTCATCCTGACGTGAAAAAGTGAGCAGGTTCTTAATTATTCTCTGGCAGCGCAGGCCACTGCTGTGAATGTCTTTAATCAGCTGGTACTGGGGATGATCAGGCGTGGTTTCCCTTAATAAGAGCTGGGAGTTACCGACAATAGCCGTCAATGGGCTATTTAATTCATGAGCAACTCCGGCAGACATTTCACCCATCGATACCAGTTTGATGGAGTCAACAAAGCTGGTAACGTCCTTGGCATAATATGTTACTCCATAAGGTTCATTTTGCTCTGTAAATGCAGGATAAGCAAAAATGTCAAGAACACGGTTATAGCGGGTTCTTGACTGGTGATAAGCTGTTTTCTGAGATCGTAAAACCTGGTCGGCAATACAGGGATTGCATTTTGACTCGCGTCCGTAAAAGAGGTGGTAACATTTTTGCCCGAGAATTTCTTCTTCCGGCATAGTAAAAAACTCTATAGCAGCCTGGTTAACTCTCTGGATCTCGTAATCCTGGTTAATGAAAACCAAAAGGTCGGTAACAGCTGAAAAAGTTACTTCCCAATCACGCTTGATTTTTAATAACTCGTCGATCTTTTTTTTCAGGGCAACATAGTATGAGCGCTTCGAGCTGTGTACTCCTGTAAGCTTTTCAATCAATCGTTTTTTATTCTGGATAACCATCTATGCTCACCCCTTTTGTTTTCAGAGCAGCGCGGAATATCGCAGCAATTTCTGTTTCATCGGCATCACGTGGATTGGTTATGTAACAGGCATCGTTTATGGCATTTTTGCTCAATTCGGGGATTGATTCCTCGGGAAGGCCGAGCTCAGTCAACCCTGAAGGTATACCCACATCGCTGGCCAGTTGCTGGACCATGTCAATGGCTTTTTCCGCTGCTTCACGCTTGGAAAGGTGTTTTGTCCGGGCTCCCATGGCATCAGCAATAATGGCATATTTGTCGATACAGGCAATCATGTTATAACGCATTACGTAAGGTAACAAGATGGCACTGATTGTGCCAATCGGCAGATCAAGCAAGCCTCCCACCTGGTGAGTCATTGCGTGGGCTAACCCGAGGACGGCATTTGAAAATGCGATGCCGGCATGCAGGCTTGCTTTGCCCATGGCAATTTTTGCTGCTTCATCCACCTGGCTGGCTACAGAAGATCTGAGGTTTTCTGAGATCAGTTTTATAGCATGAATAGCATGTATATCAGTCATATCAGTAGCAGCGAGTGAAAGGTAAGCTTCCACGGCATGGCTAAGTGCTTCCATACCGGTATGCGCGGTAACGTGGCTGTTTATTGTAGATAGGATCAGCGGATCTGAAACGGCAATATCCGGGACGAGGGATTTTGAGATTATTGTCATTTTAATTTTTCTGTTGCTGTCCGATATGATGGCAAACTGGGAGACTTCTGCCCCTGATCCGGCAGTAGAGGGGACGACTATTAATGGGGGAAGAGGTTCGGTTATCATATCTATGCCTTCGTAGTTGTGAATACGTCCTTTGTTGGTAGAAAGAGTTGCCACCGCCTTTGCTGCATCAACTGCGCTGCCTCCGCCGATAGCCAGAACTGCATCGCACACGGAATCATTGTATAGTTCGAGGCCCTCTGCGATTTCATAGTCACGGGGGTTGGCAGAAAAATCTGACCAGAGTTCATATTCAAGGGCCGCCTTTCTTAAAAAGACGGTAGCTTTATCTACCCATCCGCAGTTAACAATACCTTGGTCTGCTACAAGAAACACCCTTGATGAACCCAGTCTACTGCAGCATTCACCAATCTGGTTCAGTGAACCGGTACCAAAAATAATTTCCGGGGTCACAAATTTACTTATATACATGTTATGACCATCCTTTTAACCGGTTTTATTTCTGTAACTTAATTCTTTAATTATTTGTAAAATCCTTTGTTGCAGCGCCAGTATTTAATCGATTCATTTTTATATGCAAACATCCCGGCTGCTGTCCGGGACGTTTGCATCTTTCAGGTAAGGGGTCAGGTATAATAATTAATCTCTATTAACAAGAGGTGAGAGATCCCTGTGTTTTTCTTCTACCATTGATTCTTCATATATTTCCGGGATTAAACCGAATCCTATATTGTTTTCCATTAGTTTTTTACATTTTTGGCGTTGCATTTCGTTGCACCCACAATTTCTGGCTTCCTGTACGGTAAGTTTCTTACCGTATGCCCCTGCGCTGCAAAACATAACCCAACCGTTCATTCCCTGGTATTCTTTCCAGTTTGGGCAATTTACCATTTTTTCCATTACAGTCACTCCCTTCTGGCATTTTCACCTGTTAGCGTTTAAAATATTTATTTTCCTCCGGTGAGAACATTGCGATGAGTTGATGGCCGCAGGTAACAGGTCCAGTATGCAGCTGCAACAAACACCACTCCACCGATTATATTGCCTAAAGTTACAGGGACCAGGTTATTGATGAAGAAAGCCTGCCAGGTTATTCCCTGCAACAGGGCCGGGGCAAAAAGCCCCTGGGCGATTTCGCTTCCCTTAACCATTATTCCCATCGGCACAAAAAACATGTTGGCAATGGAGTGTTCAAATCCAGCTGCAACAAAGGCGGCGATAGGAATCATAATGCCCAGGATTTTGCTGATTGCATCCTTGCCTGCAGCAGCAATCCATACTGCCAGGCAGACCAGCCAGTTGCAGAGGATGCCCCTGAAGAAAGCTTCACTCCAGGTTAGGCTTGTTTTTGCGGCTGCTATGTTGACTATTCTTGCTGTTATTCCACCGTCGTTAGCTTTCCAGAGCCCAGAGTAATAGAAGAGTAAAACTACCAGCAGGGCTCCGGCAAAGTTAAACAGATAAACCCAGAACCAATTGGTTAGAACCTGCCTGCCGGTTATTTTTTTGTCAAGGAATCCCGCTGCCAGGAGGTTGTTTCCTGTAAAAAGTTCTGCTCCACCCAGGATGACCAGGATCAGGCCGAGCGAGAAGGAAATGCCTCCGACTAAACGGCTCAAGCCATCACCGATATAAAACGAGAGGTCGTTGGTGACAATGGTGAAAAGAACTGCTCCCAGTGCAATATAAGCACCGGCAAGAAGGGCCAGCATGATTAATGATGTAGGTGCGGTGGCTGCTTTTTTTTCAGAAGATCCAACAATTGTCCTTGCTATCTCGGGCGGTGGATCGCAAGACAATACCTGTGTACTCGCCACGGTTGAGACAGCGGATGGTTCAGGAAGTTCTTCAGGAACTAATCCTTTACCGACTACATATTCCATAGATTTCATGCATTCCACCCTTTTCTCAGGGGTGCAGCCGATTGCCTTTAAAAAGTTTGCGTTTACCGGCCTGTTAAAGGCCGCCAGCTCGCAGTAACAAATATGGCCGGCTACAGAGTCGTACTCATTCCAGAAAGCGCATTTATCAGTCATTGGTATTGCCTCCTTTCTTTTATTTGAACTTCTTTTGTCTTCAAAACTTACTTCTGTATCATTTAATAGCAATACTTGTGCCATGTTATTGGGTTGGTACTATTCTGTAATTAATTATCAGCGCTTCAGCCCTGTTTTACAGGCTTCTTAAAGGGTTAATCTGATAATATTATTTTTTTTAGAATGATCGGGTAATTGTATTTTTGTAATTTCATAATAGGTAGTGACAAGCAAATATAATAAATGTGACGTAAATGGGTTATATTAATTACCCGGCCAGGTCATACCGGTGACAATAATAAGTTTGCAGGGGGAATTCAGGTAAACCTGTTAATAGAACGCTGCATATACAGAGACCTGTGATATAATAATCCTGTCAACGGGGGGCGGTTGTATTCCCCCCGCTCTTTTGCTGTACCGGTTTAGATGAGAAAAGAAAGGTGTGCTTGATTGATAAACAATTGGTTAAATATATGGGATAACAATGAAGTATTTACTACTCTCCTGGCAGATTTGAAAGGTGACAGGGCTTTTAAAATTGCGGTGAATGGTCTGGAAAACAGCGCCCGTATTTATTTTCTGGCGGCCCTCGCTGCAAAATATGGTAAAAAAGTTATTTGTATCTGTCCCGATTTAGTCCGCGCTGAGAAAGTATATAGTGAACTTGATTCACTGTTTCCCGGTGATGTCTGGTTAATGCCGCCGAGGGATTTTTTTACCGGTCCGGGAGCAGAATCACGCAGCGGGGAGACGCAGTTAAAAAGGCTCCGGTATTATCAGTGGGCTAACTCTGATAATGGAGGTGTCTGCGTTGCTCCCTTCTCTTCATTTATAGCAGGGGTCATTCCTGCAGCAATATTTGATGGCATGATAATCAGCATACAAACAGGCGAAACTTTAAACCGTGAAGCATTGATCAACAACCTGGCAGAAAGAGGATACGTGCGAGTTTCCTTAGCAGAGGTTGCCGGGCAGTTTAGCGCCCGTGGAGATATAGTTGACATTTATTCCCCCGGCTTAAATGATCCAATCAGGGTTGAATTTTTTGATGATCAGGTTGAGTCCCTGCGTTTTTACGATGCCCTGAATCAGAGAACCATAAAAATAGTGCAAAGAGTCAATATAATTCCGGCCAGGGAGCTGGTCCTGCCTGATCGATATTACCAGGAAGGTAGTTCAAAGATAAAGAAAAAGCTGGAAACAGCACTGTCTATGCTACGAAAACGTGGTAACAGGGAGCTGGCCTCCAGGTTAAATCAAAAGGTAGCTGATCATCTCGAGCGTTTGAAACATCCGGAAGGATTAGATCTGCTCAGCAGTTATTTACCTTTCTTTTATGGTCAGCCGGCTTCAATGCTTGATTATTTGCCTACTGAGAGTTTGCTGGTGGTGGAGGAACCTGCTGAAATTAATCAAAAATCCAAAAAACTGCTGGCAGAAGTCAGGGATCACCACGCCGGTCTTCTTGCCGAGGGGGACTTAATTGATCCTGGTCTGGATCTATACCTTTCGGCCGGGCAGATATTTAGCAATAGCGCATTACCGGTTCTATCCTGTGCTATTTTTCCCGGTACCGGTGACCTGTTTCAAATACAAAAAAGTTATCAGGTCAGTTCAAAAGCAGTTCCTGTTTATCACGGACAATGGAATCTATTAAAAAATGACTGTTTGGCCTGGCAGAAAGAGAGCTATAGGGTTTTCCTTATAGCTGATTCTATTGAAAGAAGCCGCAAAGTAATTAACCTGTTGGAAGAGCAACTTACCGGTGGTCAGGATGATATAGATAGTAAATTGGGCGGGACAGGCCGGGAATGTCCTGACTTAAGTCCCCTGCAGGGTAACCTTGAAGAAGGTTTCATTATACCTGATCTTAAACTTGTTTTGCTGACAGAAAACAATTTAATACCCCGTAAAAAAAAGAAAAAACGTTACACGGAAAGAGAAGGAATCAGACTCAGCGATTACCGTGAGCTGACTGTTGGCGACTACGTAGTCCATGAACAGCACGGTATTGGTTCTTACCAGGGGCTGCATACTCTTGAAGTAAGCGGTATAATGCGGGATTATCTTTTATTGAGATACAGGGGTACTGACAAGCTCTACCTGCCGATTGATCAAATTGGGATGATTCAAAAATATTCCGGAGGCGAGGGGCCTGCTCCCCGGTTGCACAGCCTGGGTGGTGCTGAATGGCAGCGCCTTAAAAAAAGGGTAAATCAGTCTGTTGAAGAGCTGGCCAGGGATCTGCTTGCTTTGTATGCAGCCCGCCAGTCAATTAAAGGGCATAGTTTTGGGGCTGACCATCCCTGGCAACAGGATTTTGAGGCATCTTTTTCTTACGAGGAGACGCCTGATCAGCTTCAGGCGGTTGTTGACGTAAAAGCTGACCTCGAAAAGGATTACCCCATGGATCGTCTAATCTGCGGTGATGTGGGTTACGGGAAAACGGAGGTGGCTATGCGGGCTGCTTTCAAGGTAGTCATGGAAGGGAAACAGGTTGCCGTGCTGGTACCCACAACTGTTTTGGCACAGCAACATTACCGCACTTTCAGGGAGAGATTTAAAGGGTTTCCTGTGCAAATTGCTCAGCTGAGCCGTTTTGTTACTCCGGCAGCACAAAAAAAAGTTATCAACGACATTGAGGCGGGAAGGACAGACATAGTTATTGGCACTCATCGTTTGCTCTCAAAGGATATAGCATTTAATGACCTGGGGCTGCTGGTTGTTGATGAAGAACAGCGGTTTGGAGTCAGGCAAAAAGAAAAAATGAAGCAGCTACGCCTGCAGGTAGACACTCTTTCTATGACCGCAACCCCAATTCCCCGCACCCTGCACATGTCGCTCACCGGGGCCAGGGATCTGAGCATTATTGAGACTCCGCCGGAGAATCGTTATCCAATCCAGACGTATGTAGTCGAATATTCAGACAACCTGTCCCGGGAAGCCATACAGCGTGAGCTTAACCGAGAGGGGCAGGTATTTGTTGTATTTAATCGTATTGATCGCATTAATACCTTTGCTGATAAAATCAAGAAGCTTTTCCCCGATGAAGAAGTAGCCATTGGGCACGGCAGGATGCCGGAAAAAAGCCTTGAGCAGGTAATGGTAGATTTCCAGGAGGGTTTGTATAGTATACTGGTCAGCACTACAATTATTGAATCCGGTCTTGACATACCTAATGTTAATACATTAATTATATATGACGCCGATCGGTTTGGTTTGTCTCAGCTTTACCAGATCAGAGGCAGGGTGGGGCGCTCAAACCGGCTGGCCTATGCATACCTGACCTACCGGAAGAATAAAATTATATCTGAAACGGCCCGTAAGAGGTTAAAAGCCGTGAAGGATTTTACCGAGCTGGGTTCCGGTTTTAAAATTGCCCTGCGCGATCTTGAAATCAGGGGAGCAGGTAATATCCTGGGCGCTGAACAGCATGGTTTTATAGCCGAGGTAGGCTATGATCTTTATGTAAAGCTGCTGGAAGAGGCAGTCTCTGAACTCAGGGACACGAAAAAGCCTGAAAGAGTTTTGTCACGGCTTGAACTGGAGATTGATGCCTTTATACCTTCTTCATATATTTTGGCCCAGGATCAAAAAATAATTTTCTATCAACGTATTTATAAAGCTGTTGCTGAAGAAGATATACTTGATATAAAGGAAGAGTTAAACGATCGCTACGGGTCACCACCTCCACCGGTACTGACTCTCCTGGAAGCAGCATCTCTTAAAATATTGCTTGGCAAGCTGGGTATTGAATCAGTCCGGCAGTCAAAGAAAAGTTTGACCATTAAATATTATAGTAATGATGTATACGATGCAGTAATTCAAGTAATAAAGGATGTGCCCTGCACCGGTTCAGCAAGAATTATTTCACGGCGCCCTTTCGGCTTGGAAATTAGTAGTAAAAAAAGGCAGGGTTTTTCGTTTAACCAGGTAGTTAGTATAATCAGGGCACTGGAGAGGGCAGAACTACCTGAAACCAGTAGTAACAAGGGTGGATAGCTGTTATAATACTGAAGAACATTAACTGAAAAGGATTGAAACAGTTGAGCGAAAGCAATAAGTCTTTTGTCAGGGGGGCGGCAATTCTGGCCCTGGCCGGAATTTTTGCCCGGGTTGTGGGAGCGGTTTTTCGTATTGTCCTGGCGGCTATTCTTGGTGATGAAGGTATAGGTTTATACCAGTACGCCTATCCCATTTATTCAACTCTGCTGGTTATTTCCACCGCCGGCATTCCGGTTGCCCTTTCTAAAATAATGGCTGAAAAGATAGCTCTTAACGATTACCATGAGGCCCTGAGAGTATTTCGGATTGCTTTCTATTTATTAATGCTGAGCGGTGTAGTGATAGCGCTTGTTTTAATTTTAGGGGCAGAGTATATTGCATTATACCTGGTAAAAGATGTTCAGGCTTATTATCCTCTTCTGGCGATAGCCCCGGCAATATTCTTTGTTACAGTAATGGCCTCGCTGAGAGGGTTTTTCCAGGGACAGCAAAACATGATCCCCACAGCATTATCCCAATTGCTGGAACAGTTGGTCCGGGTAGGTTTTTCTATCTTACTAGTGATTATATTGCTGCCGATTGGTCTTGAGTTTGCTGCTGCCGGTGCTACATCGGGTGCTTCAGCCGGTGGGCTGGCAGGATTAATTATGCTTGCTGTTATGTATTTTAAAAAGCGCGGGCAATTAATTGCACAGACGACAGGCAGGCAGCAGCATACCGGTGAATCGTTCGGTAAAATTATCAAGAGAATATTCAGCCTGGCTGTTCCGGTTACAATAGGCGGTCTGGTTATTCCACTGATTAACCTGATAGACCTGGCGGTAGTGCCGAGACAGTTGCAGGCGGCTGGTTTCAGCATGGAAGCAGCCCGTGCTCTTTACGGGCAGCTAACCGGCATGGCCGGTTCGGTGGTTTATTTTCCCAATGTAATTGCCCTTGCCCTGAGTATAAGCCTGGTTCCGGCTATCTCGGAAGCGTGTACCCTGAAGGAAGATGCCCTTGTGCAGAGCCGCTCCAACCTTGGAGTAAAGCTGACAATTTTATTTTCCCTGCCGGCCGCACTCGGTTTGTTTCTGCTGGCAGAGCCAATTACCATTCTTTTGTTTAGAAATGCTGAAGCTGGTTTTTCACTGGCCTATCTCTCCTGGTCGGTTATTCCACTCTGTCTTTATGTAACAACAACCGGGTTGATCCAAGGTCTTGGTAAGCCGGTTATCCCGGCGGTGAATATGTTTTACGGAGGAATAGTGAAAACTGTGCTGGCCTGGTTTTTAACGGCAAATCCAAGTTTAAATGTAGGCGGTGCCGCACTTGCCTCTGTAATTGGCATTGCTGTTGCCGCAGCTTTAAATCTTTTCTGGGTTCACCGGTTAACAGGCTGGAAGGGAGCATATAACGAACTGGTGATAATTCCCGGTGTGGCAACCCTGTTTATGTCACTGACAGTATTTTTTGCTTACCGGGGCCTGTTGATGCTCGGTTCTGAAGTTGGGTCAGTAGCTAGGGGTAATGCCCTGGCAACGCTCGGCGCTATTTTGATTGGTGTAATTATTTATACCATTGTTCTTATATTAAGCGGCGGCCTCAGGAAGAATGAATTGATGATGGTCCCGTACGTGGGAGAACCTCTTGCCCGCTTCCTGGTAAAAATAAAAATAATGCGCCATTCCGGGGGAGATTAAGGATGAAGACAATTGTTATAATTGGGTTGGGACCCGGTGATAAAAATCAGGTAACTGAAGAAGCACGAAAATACCTGGTAGGAAATGGCCCGGTATATTATCGCACGCTTAAACATCCAGCGGCCAGGTATTATTACAGGCTTGGGCGGAACTCTTTTTCTTTTGATCATCTATATGATCAAAAAGATGATTTTGAGGAAGTATACAAGGCAATAATTAAACGGTTGCTTAAGGCAACAAGGCACCATCATACAATTTGTTTTGCGGTGCCCGGTCACCCTGCTGTCGGAGAAGCAGCAGTGGGCAGGCTGCGTCGTATTGCTCCCAGGTTTGGAATCAGGGTTAAAATTGTTGAAGGGTTAAGTTTTTTCGAACCGGTTCTCTCTCATTTAAAGCTGGATTTGCTGGATGGCATTACCGTGATCGATGCTCTTGCAATAGATTCTTTGAAAGAACCCTGCCCCGGTCACCTGATTGTAGCCCAGGTATACAGCCGCCGGGTTGCATCCAGGATTAAGCTAAAGTTACTAGAATTATATCCACCGCAATTTCCGGTGACCATAATAAAATCAGCGGGTTTGCAGTGCGCGGAATCCCTGGTAACCGTGTTGGGCAATCTCGACCATCACGAAATATTTAACCATTATACTACTATATACCTTCCTCCATCGCCGAGGTCATCCCTTGGCAGACTTATCGAAACGATGGCTCGTCTCCGCGCCCCTGACGGATGCCCCTGGGACAAAGAACAGAACCATTACAGCCTCAGACAGTATCTCATTGAAGAAGCATATGAAGTTGTTGCTGCCATAGATGGGGAAGATGATCGGGAGCTTATCGAAGAGCTTGGTGATTTATTGCTCCAGGTTGTGTTTCACAGCCAGATTGCCCGAGAGGAAAACCGCTTCGACTTATATGACGTTGTGGAAGCAATAATCACCAAACTTGTTCGCCGGCACCCGCATGTGTTCGGAATGGAAAAAGCAAAAGATGCAGCAGATGTAAAAGTGTTATGGGAACAGATAAAGGCAGATGAAAATAAAGAGGATATTCAGAGGCATGCTATTAAGGTGGATCATGAACTGCCGGCTCTGCTCAAGGCCTATAAATTACAAAAAAGAGCAGCAGAAAAAGGATTTGACTGGTCTACCCTGGAAGGACCTCTCGAGAAAGCCCGGGAGGAACTTGAAGAGCTGATTGAAGCCTGTAATAATCATGATAGCGATGCAATGGAAGAAGAACTTGGAGATTATATATTCACCATTGTTAATATCGCTCGTTTTCTTAAAATAAACCCCGAACTGGCTCTTGGAAGGACAATTAGCAAGTTTATTAACAGGTACGATTATATTATGGAAAAAGTAACAAATAAAGGAAAAAATATTAACGACTTTACTCTTGAACAACTTGATTACTGGTGGGAAGAAGCTAAAAAATCAGGAAAATAAGCAAATCAAAGAAGGAATCTAAGCAGTAAGAGCGAATAAGCATAAGCATTGAAGGAATTTTATTTTGTTAGAGGAGGGCTTTATAAAGTGAACAAGTCTGAACTGGTAGATCTGGTTGCCGAAAAAGCAGGTATGTCAAAGAAAGATAGTGAGAAAGCAGTTAAAGCAGTTTTGGAGAGTATTACTGACGGCCTGGTAAAGGGAGATAAGGTTCAGCTGGTTGGTTTTGGAACCTTTGAAGTCCGTAATCGCAAGGCACGTGAAGGACGTAACCCGGCAACAGGTGAAAAAATTAAAATTAAGGCTCTGAAGGTTCCTGCCTTTAAGCCGGGGAAAGCTTTAAAAGAGAAAGTTAAATAATATTAGTTCGAAGACAGCACAATAGTATCCCCCATCCCCCGGAAGGGGGATTTTTTATGATAGTGAATTGCGTAAGCCTGGTTTTGGGGTTATTATCTAACCAGTAAGAAGGAATTATTCATATTACGTCGAAAGAAGTATCAAATTATGGATATTCCGGAATGCAGTGGTAAAGATGGTTAATAAGACAAATAAAAAAAGACCACCGGTTTCTGATTTCCCAAGGCAACATCGGGGAAATCGGTACAGTGTGTACAGGTTGTTTTCGAGTATCGGTATAGTAATCATCCTGGGTTTGCTCATAATGACAGGGGCTCAGTATATTCAGCAGTACCGGTCTGCACAGGAACTGGCCCGTTATGAAGAAAAGATTGCGGAACAGAAGGCTCGCCATGATGAGCTGCAGGCAGAAATCGAAAGATTACAGCACAACGATTATATAGAGGTCCTGGCCCGGGATAGGCTGGGGTTGGTTAAACCAGGTGAGATAATTTTCCAGTTAGAGGATTGACAATAAATCCAAAAAAGTTATAATAACCTTAGTCTTCAACAATTACGTACAAGGAGGAGTTTTTTATCAAGAGTAACATTGTAGTAGGCAGTATTATGGAAGGGGTGATCACCGGTATAACAAAATTCGGAGCTTTCATTGAGCTGCCCGGAGGTGTTACCGGTCTGGTTCATATTTCTGAAATTGCTGATGAGTACGTAAAGGATATAAACGACTTTTTTAAGAAATCCGACGTAGTTAAGGTGAAAGTCCTGACCGTGGAAAATAACGGTAAAATAGGTCTTTCTATTCGTCAGGCTTCAGAAAACTATAAACCACCTGGGAAAAATGATCGAGGCAAATCAGCTGCAGTAAACAAAGCTTCATTTGAGGATAAGATGAACCGCTTCCTGAAAGAAAGCGATGAACGCCTGCTCGATTTAAAACGCAATACTGAATCAAAAAGAGGGGGCCGCAGTTCTTTCAAAGAAGCCTTTTAATATAGAAAAAATTCCAGGGCTTAAGTATCAGAAAGGCACTCTGTTTCAGGGTGTTTTTTTATCTTTTACCGTTGGTGATTAGCATTGGAAACGCTGTTAAAAAGAGTAAAAGCCTTTATCAGTAAAAACAAGCTGCTTGAAACAGGGGAAACGGTTGTATTAGCTGTTTCGGGAGGGCCGGATTCGTTGTGCCTATTGCATCTTTTCAACAGGTTTGCTGAAGAAATGCAGCTTAAACTGGTTGTTGCTCATCTGAATCACTGTTTAAGGCCTGAAGGTAAAGCTGAAGCCGAAGGAGTAGGCGGATTGGCCAAAAGGCTAGGTTTGCCCTGTGAGATCAAAGCAGTCGACATCAACAAGCTAAAAAAAGAGCTGGGTATAGGAGAAGAGGAGGCCGGGAGAAAGGCCCGCTATGATTTAATGCTGGAAACAGCTAAAAAGTACGGAGCAAAAAGCATAGCAACGGGCCACCACCGTGATGATCAGGCCGAAACGATTCTGCTCAACATTTTAAGGGGAAGCAGTGTGGATGGCCTGGCCGGTATATTGCCCCGGCGTTTTTGGAAAGGTTTTTTTCTGATTCGCCCTCTCCTCTGTCTTCAAAGGCAGGAGATTGAATCATTTTGCAAAAAGCAGGGTTTTGAACCGTATATCGATAGCAGTAACCTGGAGACTAACTATAAAAGGAATCAGGTCAGGTTAAAACTGATTCCCTGCCTGGAAAAGAACTATAACCCGAAAATAAGAGACAGCCTGGCCGGTTTAGCTGAATTTGCAGCCCGCGATCGCCTTTTTTTGCAATACCTGGCCCGCAAAAAATATAAAGAGATGGTTAAAGCTTTTCAAGATGGTTCAGCTTTCAAGATTGATGATTTGCAGGCCCTTCCGGATGCCCTGAAAAGCCGTGTCCTTTATATGGCGCTGAGGAAGTATTTGCCGTCCGGTAAGATTTACCGTTACCACTTGGAAAGATTGCTCGATTTGGCAGAAAACGGTTTGACCGGTTCCCGGGTAACCTTACCCGGTGGCTTTAGCGGGCAGGTTAGTTACGACAGACTATTGTTGTCCATGGTAGAAAACAGGCCAACCAAACTGGAGACCCCCCTGAGGTTAACTGTCCCGGGCAGGGTTACCCTGCCTGAAGGTTATAGCATAACCTCCAGGATCGTAGACAGAAAAGCTATTCAGTGGCCGCCTAAAAAACACCAGGCTTTTATTGATTATTGTTGCTTACCCCGGGGAGACCTTCAGATCAGGTTTCGTTTGCCGGGAGATATATTTCATCCGCAGGGTGCCCCGGGAGCAAAAAAACTGAAAGAATTTTTCATAGATCAAAAAATTCCCCGTTTCAGGCGTGACGAGACCCCCCTGGTTACCGTTGGCAGCGATATCGTCTGGGTAGCAGGGGTGAGGATTTCTGAAAAGTATAGAACCAGGGAGTCAACAGAAACAGTTTTAGTCCTCGAATATAAGGTAAAGCTGCGCAGGTCAAAACTAAACAAAGGTGGTTAGCAGATGTCTGAAGAAAAAATGGAAGTAATGCTGGCTTCGGAAGATATACAGAAAAGAATTATTGAATTAGCTAATTCTATTAACGACGATTATAAAGGAAAAAAGCTTTTATTGATCGGAGTTTTAAAAGGGGCTGTGGTTTTTCTCAGTGACTTGATCAGGCAGTTGAATATACCCCTTGAAATTGATTTTATGGCGGTTTCGAGTTATGGGGCCGACACTACATCCTCCGGGGTGGTTAGAATTCAGAAAGACCTTGAGCAGAGCATCAAGGATAAAGATGTTCTTATAGTGGAGGATATAGTTGACACAGGCCTGACATTAAGTTATTTATTTGACAACCTGGCCAGTCGTGGTCCCTCATCAATAAAGGTGGTAACCCTGCTCGATAAACCTGACCGCCGCCAGGTCGAGTTCAACCCGGATTATTGTGGTTTTGTTATACCGGATCGCTTTGTAATCGGTTATGGACTTGATTTTGATGAAAATTATCGCCAATTGCCCGATATTTGCGTACTGAAACAACACTAAGTACAGGATAATGCCCCGTAAAGAAGGCTCGGCCTTTTATTGCTTCAGGGGTAAGGGTGTGTTAAAATTGAGTTTAGGCTTTACGGACCGAGTTGGGAAGGAGGTATCTTTTTGAGTCCATTTTTAAGGCAAATTACGTTCTATCTGGTTATTGCCCTGGTTGTCTTTGCTCTGCTGGCGACATTTAATACTGGTAGCCCGCCGGAAGAGATAAGGTATGACCAGTTTATCCGTAACATAGAAAATGGTGATGTAAGTGAAGTGGTAATTTACGGTACTGACGTGGAAGCTATTCTGGTTGATGGCACCGAGGTTGTAACAGTTCGGCCGGATGACCACAATTTGACTGCGCTGCTGCTTGAGAATGATATTCACTATGAAACCAATAAGGCACGCAGCCCCGCCTGGTGGCAAAGTGCCCTGACATACATGATTCCATTTCTGCTTATTATCGGGATTTTCTTCTTTTTTATGAACCAATCGCAGGGTGGCGGTAATAAAGTAATGAATTTTGGAAAAAGCCGCGCTCGTCTGCAGGAAGGGGATAAGAAGAAAGTAACCTTTAAGGATGTAGCCGGAGCAGATGAGGAACGTGCCGAGTTATCGGAAGTGGTAGATTTTCTTAAAGATCCGCGTAAGTACATTGAAATAGGAGCCCGTATACCGAAAGGGATTCTGCTTGTTGGTCCACCGGGAACAGGCAAGACATTACTGGCCCGTGCAGTAGCGGGAGAGGCAGGGGTTCCATTTTTTAGCATTAGCGGTTCTGATTTTGTTGAAATGTTTGTCGGTGTCGGAGCGTCAAGGGTTCGTGACATGTTTGAAAATGCCAAGAAAAACTCGCCGTGTATTGTATTTATTGATGAAATCGATGCGGTTGGCCGACAACGTGGTGCTGGTTTGGGAGGGGGACACGATGAAAGAGAGCAAACCCTCAATCAGCTTTTAGTAGAAATGGATGGTTTTGATGTGAATGAGGGGATTATTATTATCGCGGCAACAAACCGTCCCGATATCCTTGATCCTGCATTGCTCAGGCCAGGCCGTTTTGATAGGGAAATAACCGTTGGGTTGCCCGATGTGAAAGGGCGGGAAGAGATATTAAAAGTGCACTCCCGCAATAAGCCTCTTGCTAAAGAGGTTGACTTAAAAGTACTTGCCCGTGGGACTCCCGGTTTTACAGGGGCGGATCTTGAAAATGTAGTTAATGAAGCAGCTTTACTGACTGCCAGGGTTTCTGAAAAGTTAATCAGCATGAAGTCCCTTGAGGAAGCTGTGGAAAGAGTGGTAGCAGGAACTCAGAAAAAAAGCAGGGTTATCAGTGCCTTTGAAAAGAAAATTGTTGCTTATCATGAAGCAGGGCATGCTCTTGTTGGTTATCTGCTTCCACACACTGATCCTGTGCACAAGGTATCAATTATACCGCGTGGAAGAGCAGGCGGATATACACTGATGTTTCCTGAAGAAGATCGGTATTACATGACAAAAACCGAACTTCTCGACAGGGTCAGCACTCTGCTCGGGGGCCGGGTTGCCGAAAAGCTGGTATTAAATGATATCAGTACCGGGGCTCAGAATGACTTAGAAAGAGCGACTTCTATTGTCAGGCAGATGATTATGGAATACGGTATGAGTGACACCCTGGGACCAATTACTCTTGGGAAAAAGCACGACCAGGTATTTCTTGGGCGTGACCTGGCCAGGGATCGCGACTATAGTGAAGAAATTGCCAAATCTATAGATCAGGAAATTCGTAAAACGATTGATAACTGTTATCAGCAAGCCCAAGACATTCTCGAAAATGAAAGAGACAAATTGGAAAGAATTGCCCAGGCCCTGCTCGAAAAAGAAACTCTTGATGCAGATGAAATTAAAGCCTTGGTTGAAGGTAAGGAGCTTCCGGAAAAAGAAAGTGAAGAGGAGCAGGATAAGCACGGATCTTCAGTAATTGAAGAAGAAAAACAGGATGATCAGGCGGAGACTTATTCTGAAGATGAAATTAAGGAAGCTGCTGTGAAAACAGAAAAAATAGAAGTAATTAAGGATAGAAATGAGCAGCGTGCCTCTTTCCAACAGCGCGCAGGCCAAAAAAACAGTAACAGTTAAACTGGAAAAGGAACCGCAAGGTTCCTTTTTTTATTGAGGTGATTGACAGGTGGCGCAAGGCATAACAGCTATTGAAGGTATAAAAGTTGGTGTTGCTGGCGACCTTAATGGAGCAACTGGGGTGACAGTTGTCCTGGTGGAAGAAGGAGCACGTGCAGCCGTTGAAGTGCGGGGTTCAGCACCGGGAACCAGGGAAACAGATCTTTTAAAAGCTGGCAGGCTGATCCGGGAAATACAGGCGCTCGTCTTGGCCGGCGGCAGTGCATACGGGTTGAATGCGGCCAGTGGTGTGATGGATTACCTTGAAGAACGAGGGTTGGGGTTTCCTGTTGGCCCATTGTCTGTTCCAATTGTACCTTCTGCAGTATTGTTTGATCTATTTATCGGAGACAGCAGTATCAGGCCGGATCAAAAAATGGGTTATTCAGCCTGTATTAATGCAACCAGTGGTCCTGTACCGGAAGGTTGTGTGGGGGCGGGTACAGGAGCAACAATAGCAAAAATTAACGGTATGGAGGGTGCTGTAAAAAGTGGACAGGGTTCTGCGGCATTAACCCGGGGTGAACTTGTTGTTGCTGCCCTGGTTGTGGTCAATGCTTTTGGTGATATATACAGCAAAAACGGAGAACTGATAGCCGGACCGCGAAACCGTGAAAGTGGATTAATGGAAAGAACCATCGATCTGATTCTCGGAAAAGAGGTTGAAGGATTTCCCGGCAATACCACCCTGGGTGTTATTGCAACTAATGCATCTCTGGACAACGCTGAATTGAACAAGGTTTGTCAACTGGCACATAATGGTCTGGCTCGTTCTATTTGGCCTGTTCATACCATGTGGGACGGAGACACCATATTTTCCCTGTCGAGGGGCGAGTTACAAGCTGATATAAATACGGTTGGCTTAATGGCTGCAGAGGCTATGGAAAATGCAGTCAGAAGAGCTATTTTTACTGCCACTACCCTTTCTGACATTCCTGCGCTTAATGATCTTGCTTCCCGTTGATATACTCTACTTTTCCCAATTTATTTCGCGGTTGCCATTTGGTTATTGATTAATAAATTATCCGGAAACAGTTTTTACTACGGCAGGAATTCAAACTATTATGTTGAAATAAACAATTTGTCTGCGTATTAACCTTGGAAGTAAGAGAATATTTAAAATAATAAGGAGGTTGTTTTTATGCCGTTGGATCCGACCAAGCATGCCGACTGGGAAATTGCAGAGGCTGCGGAAGCAAAAATGAAGCAGGTATACGAACTGGCGGAAGAGTTAAAGCTCGAAAAGGAAGAGCTGCTTCCCCACGGACATTACGTAGCGAAAGTTGATTACAAGCAAGTTCTGGAAAGGTTAAAAGATAAACCGGATGGCAAGTATATTGATGTTACAGCAATAACCCCTACCCCGCTGGGCGAAGGAAAATCGACTTCAACAATGGGCTTAACCCAGGGAATGGGCAAACTGGGTAACAATGTTATTGCTACCATCCGGCAGCCATCAGGTGGGCCGACAATGAACGTTAAGGGGTCTGCCGCAGGTGGTGGCCTGTCCCAGTGCATTCCCCTGACTCCATTTTCACTTGGCCTTACCGGGGATATAAATGCCATAATGAATGCTCATAACCTGGCTATGGTAGCGCTGACATCGCGGATTCAACACGAATTTAATTCGACAGATGCCTTTCTTGAGCGCAGTGGGCTAAAAAGGCTTAACATCGATCCTCGCAACGTAGAGATGAAGTGGATTATTGATTTTTGCGCTCAGGCATTGAGAAATATTATCATCGGTTTGGGCGGTAGAAGAGACGGCTTTATGATGAATTCCAATTTTGCTATTGCCGTATCGTCAGAAGTTATGGCTATTCTTGCAGTAGCCAAAGATTTAAAAGATATGCGGGAGCGTATGGCAAAAATAGTTGTAGCTTATGATAAGAGGGGTAACCCTGTTACTACAGGCGACCTTGATGTTGCCGGAGCGATGACAGCCTGGATGGTTGAAGCTATCAACCCGAACTTGTTGCAAACCATTGAAGGCCAGCCGGTATTTGTTCACGCCGGCCCATTTGCAAATATCGCAATAGGACAGTCTTCGATTATTGCTGACCGAATCGCTCTGAAACTAAGCGATTATGTAATTACGGAATCAGGATTTGCCGCTGACATTGGTTTTGAAAAGTTCTGGAACCTCAAGTGCCGGATGTCAGGCCTTACTCCTCATTGTGCGGTTATTGTTGCGACAATACGTGCCCTGAAGTGCCATGGTGGTGCCCCCCTGCCCCTGCCGGGACAACCGCTTGATCCGGCTTATGGTGAGGAAAACGTAGGATGGGTAGAAAAAGGCTGTGAAAACCTTATTCACCATATTAAGACTGTTAAGAAAGCCGGTATTAATCCGGTTGTCTGCATCAATCATTTCTACACTGATACTGAAAACGAAGTTAAAGCTGTTCGTCGCCTTGCTGAAGAGGCAGGCGCCCGGGTTGCACTTTCGAAGCACTGGCAGTACGGTGGAGAAGGTGCTGTTGAGTTCGCTGAGGCTGTTGTTGATGCATGTAATGAACCCAACGACTTTAAATTCCTATATGAGCTTGAAACACCCTTGCGCGAACGCATTGAATTAATTGCAACAGAAGTGTACGGGGCGGATGGAGTTGAGTATTCCGCAGAAGCCCTGGAAAAGGCAAAGAAAATGGAAGCTGATCCTAAATTCCAAAAAATGGGCACCTGCATGGTTAAGACACATCTCAGTTTAACTGATAATCCTATGTTGAAAGGTGTACCCAAGGGATGGCGTCTCAACGTTCGTGATATCCTTACCTATGGTGGTGCGGACTTTGTTGTTCCAGTTGCCGGTGCAATATCACTTATGCCTGGAACTGCCGCCAATCCTGCTTATCGTAGGGTAGATGTCGATGTTGATACAGGAAAGGTAAAAGGGTTGTTTTAGATAGTATTAAGCGGTTCTATATATAAATAAATTAGGGCGCTTAAAGCGCCCTTTTTGTATAATAATATATAAAGTTAAATTAAGAGTCCCAGCCAGGGGAGAGATATAATTCTACACTTTCTGTTGAAACTTGCTTGGATATAAGTTGTTTCACCGATTTCGTCATGCCTGGAATTACCAGGGTGGGATTAATATCAGCCAGGGGTATAAGAACAAAGTTACGTTCAGCCATACGCGGGTGCGGTAGTTCAAGCAGGGGGGAGCACATTCGAATTTTATCGTAGATTAGCAGATCGAGATCAATAATCCTTGGACCCCAACGTACTTTTCTTACCCTTCCCAACAGGTCTTCAATATCCAGCATAGTCTCCATCAGCAGGGTTGGTGTAAGAACAGTTTGTAATTCGGCGCAGGCGTTTAAGAAAGTATTTTGCCTGGGCCCGCCGACAGGTGCCGTTTCATATATAGAGGATAACTTAACCACTTTTGTTCCGGGCATACTTCTTAATTGGATTACTGCCTGTTTTAAATTATTCAGTCGATCACCCAGGTTCGAGCCCAAAGCGATATAAGCGGTTGACATGATTAATCACTCCATCAGGTATCTTTTAAAGGAAACCGGAACAAACAGGATACTAACTGCCTGATTTTGTCACGATCACTGAAACGCCACCCTGGACGCCCGGAAGAGGCGGATTTGGTTTTCTCACTTCTACGGTAGCTTCATTTACTCCCTTGATTAGTAAGAGCTGATCGGCAATTTCACAGGCCACTGTTTCAAGAAGTTTTTTTGAAGGGCCATACATTACTTTTTCGACTATTGAAACTGCCACCCGGTAATCTACCGCGGCATCAATTTCATCTTCCCGGTGATCTGAAAGGTTTACCCCGAGTTCCAGGCTAACCTGGAACTCCTGGCCGAGAGTTTGTTCTTCAAGCAGAACTCCATGATAAGCATAGCAGGTAATCCTCTCTACGATTATTCTGTCCATTTGCTTTTTTACCTCCGCACGAGGGCATCGGTCATATCAGCGACCCGCCTCATTTCTTTAACATCGTGAACCCTGACTATGTCAACTCCCACACTAATTCCGTAAGCAACCGTGGCTGCGGTTCCCTCAACCCGCTCATCAACAGGGAGGTTGAGAGTATTGCCCACAATGCGCTTTCGGGAAGTGCCCAGCAGCAGGGGGAAACCAAGTGCTTTAATTTCGCTTAAATGAAGCATAACATCGAGATTTTGTTGATGGTCTTTTCCGAAACCGATACCGGGGTCAAGAATAATATTTTTGCTATCAACACCGGCCTGTTCAGCCAGTTCGATCGATTCCTGCAGTTCTTTTATTATGTCTGCAATGAGGTCTTTATATACGGTGCTGCGCCTATTGTGCATCAGGCATACAGGCACCTTGTATTTTGCTGCAACAGCGGCGATATTTTTATCTTCTTTAAAAGCCCATACATCATTTAATAAATCAACCCCTTCTGCAAGTGCCTGTTCGGCAGTTTCGGCTTTATATGTGTCAATGGATATTGGCAGCTTGAAAGCAGAATCTCTTTTCAGGGCCCTAATCAGGGGAAGAACGCGTTTAATTTCATCTGCAGCTGAAACCCTGTCGGCCTGCTCATATCCGGGACGGGTTGATTCACCACCAATATCTATAATATCCGCTCCATCTTCGGCCATTTGGTATGCCTGGGAAAGAGCCCTGTCAAAACTGTTGAACTTTCCTCCATCTGAAAAAGAATCGGGTGTAACATTTAGGATGCCCATTACCAGTGTCTTTTCACCCAGGCTATAAGAATTTTCGCCGATGTACAGCTTGCCTGCGTTTATATTTGTTGCTCCAACCAGGGCTTGATTAATCAGTGAGCCCAGTTTGGCAAAGGATCCTCCGGCTGATTGCAGGGTATTTGTTAAAGTATGTAATTTCTGTTCAGAGCCACTGATCATTACTTGACCTGTTTGGTCAAAGTGCGGGTATATATAAAGATTAATCTTGTTGTCTTCCAGGTGTTTCTCAAGTGGTTTGAGCAGTTCTCGTGAAACCTGGTTCAGCCTGAGTAGGTGGGGTAAACTGTTCTGATTGAATGAGCAGGCATTTTTATTGATGGTGTCCGGGTGCATTAACTCTTTCCTGGTCAGGTTGTAATCAAGATATATTACCTGCATTGAACTCACTCCCGGGATCAGTATTCCAGCCCTGATTTGTGGGGCTGTTTATCTATTTTATTGCACTTATCAGCAGCATTACAGGTAAAACAGATTCGTGAGTGTTTATCTGCTTTATAAAGAGCGGAGCTAAGGGCTGACCGGCGGTTAATGTATTGATCTGATTTGCGGTGTTCCAAAATCGCTTTTCTGATCAGGCAGCTTTCAGATTGTGAAAATTTTGCCCTGTTTAATATGGGCAGGGCTATCCTGGCACTGTGTTCAGCATGATCGCCACCATGGCTATATTCAAACCAGCGCCCGATATCATGAAGCAAACCTGTTGCATAGGCTATTTCCCGGGAAATATACGGACAGCCATCTTCAAGCAGAAATAACCAGGTTAGCCGAGCGGTGGTGAGCATGTGCTCGAAACTATGCGAGCAATAAATTCTATCTGTTTCAGCATTATTATTTTTTTTCACTAAGTTTTGGTATTCCGGGTCATTCAATATATTATTAACCCTTTTCATGAAACTGTTTGCGGCCATTATCAGTTCCCCTGGATTAAGCTGAAGACTTCTACACGTGAGCTCGGGTTTCTTCTAAATAATCCCCGCACTGCGGAAGTTACAGTAACGGCTCCCGGTTTACCCACACCGCGGATGCTCATGCATAGGTGCTCAGCCTCAATTACAACAACAACACCTTTGGGGTCCAGCTCTTCGGTAATGATGTCGGCAATGTTACTGGTAAGTCTTTCCTGTAACTGTGGTCGCCTGGATACTGTTTCAATTACCCTGACTAGTTTGCTTAAACCGACAATCCTACCACCTGACGGAAGGTAAGCAATATGTGCTTTGCCATAAAAAGGCAAAAAATGGTGTTCACACATCGAGTAAAAAGATATATCCTTAACCAGGACGATCTCATCGTGGCCGTCCTCAACAAAACAGGTCTGCAGGTGTTTTCTGGGGTCCTGGTGGAGACCGCCAAACAGTTCTTCATACATATTTGCTACACGCCGGGGAGTGCCCTGCAGCCCTTCGCGATTAAGGTCCTCACCCACCGCTTCAATGATCATTTTAACTGCTTTTTCAATTTTATCTTTATCCATATTTACCCCGCCTTTCACTAATATAATATTACATCGGGCAGCCATAGAATAAGGCTATACATAAACGTAGAAGCCAGAATATTTTCTGTTCGCAAATAAAGATAACCCAGTATAGCAGCAAGACCGGGCACAAGAACTGCTATTTCGAGATAAATGTATGGATACAATAACATATTTGGTTCTATTGCTGCAATAACTGCTAACCTGGTTAATCCGGTTAAAATTGCCATAAATAACAGGCCCTTATTGATGCCCCACTGCCGGCAGAAAACGGGCAGGATAAAACCGCGCCAGAACAGTTCCCTGGGCAGGCAGATCAATAAATAAATAACAGGTAAATTTAGCAAGAGCTGCGAATCATCAAAACAAATACCTTTTGGCAAACCGTTTACAGTCCCGATTATCAGGATGGCAGTTAAAAAAGCAATTAAGTAACCGTATCTAATTCTCTCCTGGCGTAAGCCAAGATCAAGGTAATCAATGACACCTTTCCGTGAGAGTACTACAAGAATGAACAATATACAAAAGTAAGCGATCGATAAGTAAAAAGGTGACAAATTATAGTAGGTGAAATATATAGTTGCTATTACAAGGAAAATTATTGACAGAAAAGCGGTTAAGCTTACCTTCACCCCTGGTTTGATGCCAACCAGGTGATGCCAATAGCGTGAGTAACCGTGATCGAATGTAAAAATAGCTATAATTAAAAACATAATAACTGCAAAGAGAAAATAGATAACATAGGTTACGAAAAGGCTTAAAGCTGAAACATTAACGTAAGGAGGTAGAAGCGGTTCACCTGCTGCAGAGATAAAATAAAAGTTCAACGGGTTTTCTTCCCCGGTAAATGATATTGCAATTGTATCCTGCCAAATAACTGTTGCATCTCTTTGCTTTTCTATTACTTTTTCAATCTGGGCCAGCTCATTTGGATCATCAACAGGAAGAAATATGATGCTGCCCCGTATTACCTCAAAATAAAAATCTTCAACCTTAATAAAAATACCACCGGGACTGCTTTCAGGCAACATATTCCCAAAATACCGGTAATCGCCTTCACCCAGGAGCAAAAAACTTCGTTTATTGCCTGTTTCTTCAACTGTAACAATAGTTCCGCCGTCCGGATAAGTGATATTGAATTCTTCTGTTTCTATTGACCATGGTTCAAAATAGTACGCTGAAATTAAGTCAAACTCTGATTCTGTTGACCCCAGTGAATTGGGGAAAAAAGCTGTTAAAACAAAAGCGCTAATTACCAGTAGAGTTGTAACAACAAGTAAAATCAGTAATGCCACAAAATAATTTTTACCGGCTAGTTTGTTTATTAGCAACTATGATTCCTCCTGTGAATGTTCCTGCTGTCAAAGTGCTTTCCAATACTTCGACGGGGTTATTAATTATCCTCTATTATGATTAACGGTCGTTCCATTGGCCATTTGTATTTCTTGTTAAAATATAGCAGATCTGCTATAGTGTATTTATTCTTCAGGTATTTCATATTATATATTAACCGGGGTGAAATAATTGTTTCTGGCTATAGATGTTGGTAATACCCATATTATGCTCGGAGTATTCAAAGATGACACGGTGACTGTTTATTGGAGGTTGGCCACCAGGCGTGATAGCACGGAGGACGAACTGGGGATGATAGTGAAAAACCTCTTCCAGGATAGTGGTATCAGCATGGAAAGTATTCACTCAATTGCAATTTCATCGGTTGTGCCACCTTTGATGTATTCATTGGATCGAATGGCAAGAAAATATTTTAACATTGAGCCCCTGATTGTTGGGCCGGGTATTAAAACCGGTTTAAATATTATTCTTGATAATCCACGGGAGGTTGGTGCGGACCGTATTGTTAATGCTGTAGCAGCAATTAGTCTTTACAGCACTCCCCTGATTATTGTTGACTTTGGAACTGCCACTACCTATTGTGCCGTTGATGAGGATAGTAACTATCTGGGAGGAGTGATTGCTCCGGGCATCGGCATTTCCATGGAAGCTTTGTTCGAAAAGGCTGCTAAACTGCCGCGTGTTGAAATAATCAGGCCGGCAAAGGTAATTGGTCACGATACAGTAACCAGTATGCAAGCAGGAATTGTATTTGGTTTTGTCGGGCAGGTTGATGGCATCGTGCGCCGTATTTCTTCAGAGTTAAAGGGCGAACCATTCGTTGTCGCAACCGGGGGCTTTGCAGGAATGATTGCCCGTGAATCAGAAACTATCCAGGAGGTTAATCCGCTTCTGACCCTGGAAGGATTGCGCATTATCAACCAGATGAACCAGAAAAGTTAAGGAGAGGATATGATGTTTGGTTTTGCTAATGTTTTAATGATTCCCCTTATCGTAGCGATTGTTGTTTTGTTCATGTCATTTTTACTCCAATGGTTGTGGAATATAACCATACCTGAATTGTTCAGCGTAAAAGAGTTATCTTACTGGCAAGCATTTCGATTGATTATAATAGCATCCATTTTGTTTGGTGGAGCAGGCTTTCGTTTAATAAGCTAGTTATATGGCTTGTTTCTCATTTTGGCATTATTGCTGTTTTTGCTTTTGCACTGGGAATTCCTGATTTTTCAAGGCAGATTATAAACCTGTATATTCAATAACAGTTTATATTGTTCTATTGGTAGAACAGGAGGGTTATTTTTGAAAATAGGGTTGGCTTTGGGTGGTGGAGCGGCAAGGGGAATTGCTCATATCGGTGTGTTAAAATATCTCGAAGATCGGGGCGTTGTTCCCTGTTGTGTGGCCGGGACAAGCGCAGGCAGTATTGTCGGGTCACTCTATTGTTCTGGTAAAACTCCTGATGAATTAATCAAAATTGCCAAATCTATATCCTGGAAAGATCTTGTGAAAATAACTATTCCCAAGAAAGGGTTGATCAATTCCAGTTTAATTCTAGATATAGTCAGTGAATATCTTGGCGAAATCGATTTTAAAGATCTGAAGATTCCCCTTAAAGTAAATGCGGTAGACCTGCTCAGCGGCGATGAAATAGTTATTACCGAGGGGTCGGTCGCAGAATCAGTTCAGGCAAGCTGTGCCATTCCCGGAATTTTTACACCGGTAAAAAAAGATAAGTATTTCTTTGTGGACGGCGGGTTACTGGACAATGTCCCGGTAACTACCATGTTGGATGAAGATTTGGATTACATCATAGCAGTAGACGTAGGTTCACAGAAACCCTTTGAAAAGGAACCATCAAGTATATTTGAAATACTCATGCAGTCATTTGACATTGTCAGGCGGCATAGGGATATACCGGCTCATAAGCATGCAGATGTAATGATTGCCCCTGACCTTGGGGATATCAGTTTGTGGGATGTAACTAAAACAGATATCCTGGTTAACAAAGGTTATAAAGAGGCAGAAGAAAAGTTAAGCGGGGTGGACCTGGGGAAAAAGCAGGGTAAATTCCAGAAATGGTTAAGAAACCGTAAAAAAAATAAAAAGGAACAATAAAGATTATATGCTTAATTGCCACGATACAATTTTACAGAGGCGCAGCATTAGGAAGTTTAAAGAACGGCCTGTACCGGAAGAATACATTGAAATAATGCTTGAAGCAGCCAGGCAGGCTCCTTCGGGTACTAATCGTCAACCCTGGCGATTTGTTATAATCCGGGAAGAAGAAAAAGAAGCTATTGCCCCGGCTGTAGTGCAACCTTTTGTTCTCCAGGCCCCGGTTGTATTTATATGTTGTCTGGACCACAAAGCGTATATCCGTGAACTAACCGAGCAGAGACTGCTTGAATTGGTTGAAGCCAGGGTGGTAGACAAAAAAGCTGCTGAGGTAATCTACAATAGAAAAATACCCGCTGCTGTTGATGATGTAATTTTACCGCCTTCGGCTTTTATCGATCTTGGTATTGCGGTTGAACATATGGTTCTTACCGCTACTGCTTTGGGGTTGGGAAGTTGCTGGGTTCGCCTTGTTGATACAACAATGCTGCACCGGTTGCTTTCTCTGCCGGATAATATAGAAGTAGTTGCGCTTCTGCCGGTTGGATTTCCCGACCAATCACCCCGGCCCCGCCCGCGTTTAAATCGCAATGATATTATTATTCAGGCTAAGATTAACAACCAATAAAGTCAGATACATTGCCCGGAGTATAACAAAAAAAGGCAGGGAGTTAAAACAACACTCCCTGCCTTTTATAATTAGCTGAATAAGTATCTGGCGTTACGTGTTAGTTTCCCGTTTTCACTTCAGCCATTTTCCGGTACATATCGAGTCGTTCTTTGGCATCTTTTTCAGCTTTTTCAAATAAGACATCTGCCCTGTCGGGAAACTCTTTCTTCAGAGCTTTAAAGCGTACTTCGTTCATCATGAACGTTCTCAGGTCTTCTTTCGGTTCCTTTGAATCAAGAGTGAAGGGGTTTTTGCCCTCTTCGATTAGCAGCGGGTTATAGCGGAATAATGGCCAGTAACCAGACTCAACGGCCAGTTTGCCTTCACGCTGGCTCTTGCTCATATCAATACCGTGAGCGATACAGGGAGAGTAAGCTATAATAAGCGAAGGTCCGGGGTATGCTTCAGCTTCTACGAGAGCTTTCATAAACTGATTCTTGTTCGCTCCCATTGATACCATGGCCACATAAACATAACCGTAGGTTACAGCCATCAGCCCCAGGTCTTTCTTGCGCATTTCTTTTCCTGCAGCAGCAAATTTAGCTATAGCCCCGGTTGGTGTTGATTTGGATGATTGTCCACCTGTATTAGAGTAAACTTCCGTATCTAAAACAAGTATATTAACGTCTGCTCCGGTGGCGATAACATGATCCAGGCCTCCATAGCCAATATCGTAGGCCCACCCGTCTCCACCGAATATCCATATTGAACGTTTTGCCAGCAAGCTGGCGTTACTGCGAATTTGTTTTATTAAATCAGTATTCTCTGCCTGGCCTTGTTCTGCTTCCAGCAGCTCCCGTACTTTATCCGCTGTTTTTAGCGATTCTTCTCCTTGTTCTTTAACTGACAGCCACTTTTCTAAAGACTCCTTTAATGCATTACTGATGGGGGTTTTAAGTAGTTCTTCCACCTGTTCAGTTAGCTTGGCCCGGCGCTGGTTTACTGCAAGTGAATAACCAAAACCGAATTCTGCATTGTCTTCGAAGAGAGAGCTGGCCCAGGCAGGACCCCGGCCCTTGCTGTCGATTGTATAAGGAACGGTTGGAGCATTGCCTCCATAGATTGATGAACAGCCAGTGGCGTTTGCCACGATCATACGGTTGCCGTAAAGCTGGGTTATTACTTTGATATATGGTGTTTCACCACAACCGGCGCATGATCCTGAAAACTCAAAGAGAGGTTTACGGAACTGGCTGCCGCGAACTGTAGTTGGTGCAATGTCAAGCTCAGCTTCGGGAAGGGTTTCTGCATAACGGAAATTTTTATCTTCCACTATTTTTACTTCTTCCAGCGGTTTCATAATCAGTGCTTTCTCTTTGGCAGGGCAGATATCCGCACAGTTGCCGCATCCTGTACAATCAAGCGGGGCTACCTGTATCCTGTATTGGTAACCTTTTATATCTTTACTGCTTCCCTCAACAGTTTTAAACTCTTCAGGGGCGCCATCTAAATCTTCCGGCCTGGCAATATAGGGTCTGATTGCAGCATGTGGACAGACGAAAGAACACTGGTTGCACTGAATGCAGTTTTCGCTTAGCCAGATCGGTATATTAATGGCAATACCACGTTTTTCGTAGCGGGTAGTTCCTGTCGGTACTGTGCCATCAGGGTTGAATGCGCTGACCGGTAATTCATCGCCCTTCAGGGCAGTCATCGGGTAGATAGTATCGCATACATACTGCGGTGCTTCCTCGGGGGTGAAAACAGCACCTTCGGTTGCATCTGCCCAGGAATCGGGATATTTCACCTCTTCCAAAGCCTCTACCCCTTTATAAATGGCAGCAACATTTTTTTCAACTATTTCTGCACCTTTTTTACCGTAAGATTTGTTGATCATTTTTTCAATCTGTTCAAAGGCAAGTTTAGAATCAATTACACCCGACAGTTTGAAGAATGCGGCCTGCATGATTACATTAATCCTGCCGCCGAGGCCAATTTCCCCGGCTATTTTAAAAGCATCTATGTTGTAGAATTTCAATTTTTTACGGGCTATTGTCTGTTTCATCTCAACGGGAAGATGAGTTTCCATATCTTCGGGGCTCCAGTCGGAGTTGAGCAGAAAAACGCCATTGTCGACTATTCCATCAAGGACATCGTACCTTGTGACAAATGAAGGGTTATGGCAGGCCACAAAATCCGGTTGATCAATTTGGTAGGTTGATTTGATTTCCTTAGGCCCAAAACGCAGGTGTGATACAGTAATTCCTCCTGATTTTTTCGAGTCATAAACAAAATAACCCTGGGCATATTGGTCGGTATTGTTACCGATAATGATAATGCTGTTTTTGTTAGCTCCAACCGTACCATCAGAACCTAATCCGTAAAATTTGGCCCTGTAGGTGCCTTCGGGGCTGGTGTGCAGACATGATGGAACTGCGAGAGAGGTGTGAGTCACATCATCGTTAATCCCGACAGTGAAATGATTCTTCGGATTATCTGCATCCAGGTTGTCAAAAACCGCCTTGGCCATGCACGGGTTAAATTCCTTGGAACCTAAGCCGTAGCGACCGCCAATAATCAGTGGGGTTTGCTTAACTTCCATGAAAGCGGTGCAGACATCTTCATAGAGGGGCTCGCCAAGGGCACCAGGCTCCTTAGTCCTGTCAAGAACAGCAATTTTTTCGCACGATTTCGGCAGTGCAGCCAGGAAATGATCCCTGGAAAAAGGTCTGTAGAGCCTGACTTTCAGCAAGCCGACCTTTTCACCCTGCTTAACCAGGTAATCAACTGTTTCCTGGATTGTTTCACAGGCAGAGCCCATGCAGATGACAACATTCTTGGCATCTGGAGCTCCGTAATAGTCGAATAGCTGATAACGGCGTCCGGTGAGTTTATAAACCTGCTCCATTACAGCCGCCACTTTTTCGGGAGTGTCAAGGTAAAATTGGTTGGCTGCTTCGCGGTTCTGGAAATAGATATCGGGATTCTGGGCTGTGCCCCGCTGATGCGGGTTGTCGGGATCAAGCGCCCGTTCTCTGAAAGCATTAATGGCATCCCAGTCAACAATTTTCTTGATATCTTCGTAATCAATCAGTTCAATTTTCTGTACTTCGTGGGAGGTCCGAAAACCGTCAAAAAAGTGTAGAAACGGAACTCTTGTTTTTAAGGTGCTCAGGTGTGCAACAAGGGCCAGGTCCATAACTTCCTGAACAGAGTTGGAAGAGAGCAGGGCAAAACCGGTTTGCCTGGCTGCGTTAATATCGGAGTGATCACCGAAAATTGATAAAGCATGGGTTGACAATGCCCTGGCCGAGACATGAAAGACAGTAGGCAGCAGTTCTCCTGATATTTTGTACATGTTTGGTATTTTCAGTAATAAACCCTGTGAAGCGGTAAAAGTAGTGGTTAAAGCGCCGTTAACCAGCGAACCATGCACCGCGCCTGCTGCGCCGGCTTCAGACTGCATTGAAGCAACTTTCATGGTTTGACCGAAAATGTTTTTTCTTCCATAAGCAGCCCATTCATCGCATACTTCCGCCATAGATGAAGATGGTGTGATAGGATATATGGCGGCTACATCGCTCATGGCATACGCTATATAAGAAGCAGCCGTATTGCCGTCCATTGTTTCTACTTTTTTTGTCATAAAAAAACCCTCCAGATGTATGATTATTTTGAAAACGGTTAATTTAACAAATATTACCGTTTATAATTGCTTTCTAATATTATCACTTTGACTGATTTGTGACAAGCTTGCCGGCCGGTATCAAGTCAACAGGGTAAAGTTGACTGTTCCCCCTCCAGAATTATTAATAGCACCCCCGGATTATTGAACCGGCTGAAGATTAACCTGTTCCAGAACTTGTTCCGGACAAAACAATATGATATATCTGATCTGAGGTGATTATCAGGTATGACAAACAAAAATAAGATAGAACGGGTAAGCAGTTATAAGGATTTCAGTATTAACCTGCCCACAAAAATTGAGATGGGAAATGGAATCCTGAACAAAGTTGGGGAACTGTGCCGGGAAATATGCAGCGGCAATAAAGTTTTTATAATCAGTGACCCTGTGCTTGAAGAAACAGGTATTCCTGGCAGGGTAAAAAAAATACTGGAGGAAAACCATTTTTACTGTACTCAATATACACAGGTAGAACCGAACCCCAAGGATGTTGATTGTGAAGCAGGAGGAGAAGCAATACAGTCCTTCGGTGCAGATATTATTTTGGCGGTAGGTGGAGGGTCAGTGATTGATTCTGCAAAAGCGATTGCCCTTTTACAGGCCCATGGAGGGATTTTAAAGGATTACGAGGGGAAAGGAAAGGTTACCAGGCCGCTTATTCCTATCGTAGCGATTCCAACTACAGCAGGAACCGGATCGGAAGTAACAAGATCAGCAGTGATAACAGATAAAGCAAGATCTTTCAAGATGACTGTAAAAGATCTTATGCTGGCCCCGGCGTTGGCCATTATCGATCCGGAAACCACCTATTCTCTCCCCCCTGGCTTAACTGCTTCAACAGGAATGGATGCCCTGGTTCATGCCCTGGAAGCATACACCTGCCGCCTGTCTAACCCATTTGTTGAAATGCTGGCTGAAAAAGCGATGAAATTAATTTTCCCGGCACTTCCCCGGGTAGTAAAGAACGGTAATGATCGTGAAGGACGTTATCAGATGATGCATGGTTCTCTCCTGGCAGGGCTGGCTTTTTCACATGCTGATGTTGCAGCAATTCACTGTATGGCAGAAGCACTGGGGGGGTTATACGATATACCGCATGGAGTGGCTAATTCAATTTTTTTACCGATTGTTTCTGATTATAATGCGCGGGAATGCCCTGAAAAATATGCCTTGGCTGCCGGAATTTGTGGATTACCGGTAAAAGGCCTTAATAACACAAAGGCGGCAGAGTTATTTGTAAACGTACTGACCGGAATGGCTAAAGATATTGGCATCCCCCGCCTGGCTGATTTTCAGCAGGTTAATCCGGATCATTTTCCCCGCCTGGCGGCAGCTGCCCTGGCTAATGGCTCAACTCCCAGCAATTGCCGTGTTATCGGTAAAAGTGATTATCTTGACTTGTTCGAAGCGGCATACGCCCTTTAAAATCTATTAATGTTCCCAAAGATAAAAGAAACTCCTGAGAATCTTTATATCGGGGAAGTTGCTAATTTTAATATGTTAAAATAGGAATATGATGAAAGAATCTGAAAGCTTCAGACAGCGTGTTATCCTTGTTGTTGAGGATGAAGAAGACATTGTCAGGCTGCTGACTTTTCACCTGGAGAAAGAAGGATACAGGGTTATAAGTGCTGCCAGCGGGGCAGAGGCTATAAACACTGCTTTCAATGATGTACCCGACCTGGTTATCCTTGATATTATGCTTCCTGAGATGGACGGACTGGAAGTCTGCCGCAGGTTGCGAGGCAGTTCGACCACTGCCTCCGTGCCGGTAATGTTCTTATCTGCCCGTAAGGAAGAGTTTGACAAGGTACTGGGTCTTGAGCTCGGTGCCGACGACTACATGGTGAAACCTTTCAGTGTGCGTGAACTGGTGGCCAGGGTCAGGGCAATAATCAGGCGCCTTGATTATAGTGCTCCGGCACGATCGAACGATCAAACGAAAACGGAAGAAGTTTTAGTAAGAGGTAATGTTGAGTTGTATCCTGAAAGGCACCTGGTGACAGTTGGTGGTACAGAAAAAGTGTTGACCCATAAAGAGTTTCTTCTTTTGCAGCTTTTGATGACTAATGCAGGTAAAGTACTAACCCGCGAGCTGCTGCTCGACAGGGTGTGGGGGTATGAGGTTGAAATAGATACCCGTACTGTAGATGTTCATATGCGTTATTTGCGTCAAAAGATTGAGGAAAATCCTGCCAGGCCGCGTTACCTGGAAACAGTTCGCGGAGTTGGATATCGTTTTGCAGATAACTAATTAATTTAACTCATTGCCGGGTGTCAGTCAGCAATTTCAATTAATATGCAGGGTTGGAGGATTACTTTTGGTCAGGGGTATACGAAAACGGGTAGTAGCTAATTATCTGCTGGTTATAGCCGTTACAGTATTGCTGATGGGGGCTTTATTTATATGGTTTTTAAACTATTCTTACATGAATACTTTACGGGATAATCTTTTCATCCAGGCCAGGCTGACTGTTGCCCTGGTTGAGGAAATGAATGAACGAGGGGCTTCCCTGGATGAAATTGACCGGGTCTGTAAAAGCCTTGGTGAAGAGATCGGGGTGAGAATAACTTATATTGATGTTGATGGTACTGTTCTTGCCGATTCTGCCGAAAGCCCGGCCCTGATGGAAAATCACGGCTCCCGGCCTGAGGTTGTTGAGGCCCTGTCAGGTTTTAGGGGTTTTAAAGTGCGTTATAGCGCAACTTTGGATGAGCATATGCTATACCTGGCGGTTCCAGTAAAGGAAAACAATCTTGATCAAGGGTTGGATGAAAGTGGAGTTATTCGCCTTTCCCTGCCCCTGGTCGCTATCAATAAAGCAGTTTCCGATCTTGTTCTATACATTATTGCCGCTCTGCTTCTCTCTTCACTGGCAGCGTTAATCGCTTCCTATTTTATATCTTCAGGTATAACCGGACCAATTCTAAAGATCAGCAAAGCATCAAAAGCAATAGCTAAAGGCGATTATTACCCTTCCCTGGAAGTTAAGGGAAATGATGAACTCGTCGATCTTGCATTAAATATCAGGGAAATGGGAAAAGCACTTGATCAAAAAATCGAGCAAGTGATCAGGGAAAAGAATAAGTTGGAATCCGTGGTATCTTCCATGGACAGTGGAATAATTTTTTTGGACAGCAAGCTCAGGGTTGAGCTGATTAATCCAGCAGCGGAAAACCTGTTTGAAGTAGAACGTAACAAGGTTATTGGCAGCCCCGTGCGGAATATTATCCGTTATTATGCCCTTTATGAAAACCTTAAAGCAGCCTGTGCGGATGGTAAACCGCGGGTATTGGAAATGAATCTTTATTATCCAAGAAATGCTTTTATTGAGACTTACATAAGGCCTATTCCCGAGAACAGTGTCCCGGCAATAAGTATTCTCCTTTTATTTCACGAGGTCAGTCACTTGCGTTCAGTGGAAAAGATGCGCAGTGATTTTGTAGCTAATGTTTCCCATGAATTGCGCACACCCCTGACCACTGTTCGTGGCTATACGGAAACCATATTGAATGAGAAGCTTTCCGGGGAGCAGCTTGAAGAATTCTTAGTAATTATTGAGCGCGAAACAAAAAGATTATCCAGCCTTATTGATGACTTGCTTGATCTGTCTAAAATTGAAAATGAAAAAGCATATGTAAAGAAATATAAAATTAAACTTACTGATGTAATCTCCGCAGCTATAGGGAGAGTCAATAGTTTGGAAGAAGGAAAAAAGATTGTTATTGAGGGTAATTTCAGCGATTCTTCCCTCCAGGTAATGGGCAACAGGGAATGGCTTTGCCAGGCCGTGGTAAATATCCTTGAAAACAGCATTAAATATGGATCTAAAGAAGGACGAATCACGATCAATATTTACCCTGAAAAAAGTATGGCTGTTACTGAAATTATTGATAACGGACCGGGCATTCCCGAAGCGGATCTGCCTTATGTATTTGAGCGTTTTTACAGGGTTGACAAGGGTCGCTCGCGAAAAAGCGGAGGAACCGGTCTGGGCCTTTCGATAGTTAAACATATCATGGAAGCCCATGAAGCTGATTATACCCTGGAAAGTAATGAAGAAACAGGCACAAGATTTTGTTTTAAACTTCCCCGCATTTGATTTTATCCATCAGAAATAATCCTTTTTATCACCCATTTAACAATAATTCATATTTAACCTGGATTTAACCTGGATTTAACTTCACTTTCCTTTTGATTTAACCTCAATCATTTATTCTGAACCTGCTTAACAAATTATTTTAGGAGGAAAATGATGAAACAGGTCAAGCAGTTAACTCTATTTGGATTGGTATTGCTGGTTTTTATTATGCTTGTAACTGGTTGCGGTGGTCAGCAGGCAGTTGAAACTCCTGACAGTGGTGACAGCAGCCAGACGGATAATGTGAATAATGAAACAGAAGCAATTGAGGGAACAATTATGATTGCCGGCTCAGATTCCGAGGTTAATCTGGTTACAAGGCTGGCAGAAGAATATATGAATGCCAACCCCAATGTGTCAATTGCAGTTACCGGGGGAGGTTCCGGAGTTGGAATTTCTTCATTAATTGATGGTGATATTGATATAGCGAACTCGTCACGCCCGATGAAAGATGAAGAAATTGAAGCACTTAAGGCAAACCAGGGTCAAGACGTATACGCGGTTCGTTTTGCAGTAGACGGGGTTGCCGTGGTGGTTAATGGCAATAACCCTGTCGCTGAACTTACTGTTGATCAGGTCGGTGCTATTTACCGCGGAGAAATTACTAACTGGACTGAAGTAGGTGGAGATAATTTGCCTATAACCCTTTATGGCCGTCAGAGTACCTCCGGAACCTATGTTTTCTTTATGGAACTGGTTGTGCAAGCTGACTACTCTCCGGAAATGCGTAACCTGGCCGGTACATCTGATATTGTTGAAGCCGTAGCCGGTGATGCCGGGGGTATTGGATATGCTGCCATAGGCTATGCCGATCGTGATGGAATAAAAGCCTTAAACATTGCAGGATCCGAAGGTGCCGAAGCTTATAATCCAACAGTTCTTGAGAATGTAACAAGCGGGAACTACCCATTAACCCGACCTCTATACCAGTTTGTAGCGGGTAAACCATCGGGAGCAATTCTTGATTTTTTCCTTTTTGAAACCGGTGCAGCAGGCGAGACAATTGTTCTGGAAGAAGGGTTTTATCCGATTACAGCTGCTGATATTGATTTTAACAAGGCTGCCCTGGAGTAGAAAAACTTCCTGTATAAGGGAGTCCTTTATTATATGGCAAACCCTGTGCCCTGCATTTATGAATAATGACGGGGCGCAGGGTGCATTAATTACCGGTGCTCGGGCAAATCGGGACCTTCAGAAAGGAGAATTGCTTTGCATTCCCGGACCGAAACAATAATGAGAGTAATATTTTGGGCAAGTGGTATTGCGATAATTGTTTTTTTAATTGGCATTCTATTTACACTGCTTTCAAATAGTATCCCCGCTTTGGGTGAAATCGGGATCAAACCTTTCTTTGCCCCGGGTTTGTGGAGACCAGGTGCCTATGGTGAACCAACTTATAGCATTAATAATTTTATTATGGGGACTTTCATGGTTACTGCCGGTGCTCTTGTCTTTGCAGTTCCGTTAGGGGTTGCAGCAGCGGCTTATCTGGCCGAGATAGCATCTCCCTGGGAAAGGGAATTTTTTAAGCCGATAGTGGAAGTGCTGGCCGGTATCCCCTCTGTTGTTCTCGGTTTTATCGGGCTGGTTGTTCTTGCTCCGCTGATTGCCAGGGTGTTTGGTGTACCGAGCGGTATAAATGCTTTAAACGGGGCGATATTAGTCGGAATTATGGCTTTGCCTACTATTATAACCCTGGCAGAGGATGCGATAACAGCAGTTCCCAGGGAGTACAGGCACGCTTCTCTGGCTTTGGGAGGGACCCGCTGGCAAACAATCTGGAAAGTAACAATTCCCGCAGCTTTCTCCGGTATTATTGCCGCCGCAATGCTGGGTATGGGCAGGGCTATAGGTGAGACGATGACAGTATTGATGGTAACCGGTAATATGATTGCCCGGCCTTCATCATTTCTAGATTCAGTAAGGACATTAAGTGCTGCGGTAGCAATAGATATTGGCGATGTTGTTTTTGGATCGGTTCATTTTCATGCCCTTTTTGTCGTCGGGCTGGTACTGTTTATAATTACATTTATCGTTAATCTGTTGGCCGATATTTTGATCCATCGCAAGCCGGAGGTGAACAAATGAAAAATATCACTTCAAAAAGCAGGGTCCGGGAATGGCGCGGTTCCGAGGTTATTGGTTACTGGTTGCTCAGGCTTTCTCTTCTCCTGGTATTGATCATTCTCGGCTTGATATTATTTGATATCGTGATCAAGGGGGCAGGGGTTATTAATTGGGAATTTATAACATCTTCCCCGAGAAGCGGTATGACCGAGGGTGGAATTTTCCCGGCCCTGGTGGGTACTGTTTATGTGACTATTATTACTATTGCTTTTGCCGTGCCACTGGGAGTAGCAGCAGCAATTTATCTCAATGAGTATGCTCTCCAGGGGCGTTTTACCAGGTTGATCAGATTGTCCCTGCGCAACCTGGCCGGGGTGCCGTCGATAGTATTTGGTTTATTCGGTATGGCCGTTTTTGTAAAAATGTTTGGTTTTGGTCCTTCCCTGATAGCTGCAGGTTTTACACTGGGCTTACTGACACTGCCGGTTACGGTAACTGCTGCAGAAGAAGCGCTGATTACGGTTCCCCGTGCTTATCGGGCCGGAGCGTTCGCCCTGGGGGCAACAAGGTGGCAGGTGGTTCGTTCAGTAGTGCTGCCAAGGGCAATTCCCGGTATACTGACCGGGACGATACTCGGTCTAGCCAGGGCTGCCGGGGAAACAGCACCCATATTGGCAACAGGGGCAGCATTCTTTTTGCCTTTCCTGCCCGATTCGGTAAAAAGCCAGTTTATGGCCCTGCCCTACCATCTCTTTATCATGTCAACCCAGCATCATAATTTAGCAGTAGTGCGCCCGATAGCATATGGAACTGCCCTGGTGCTTGTAGTTCTCGTTTGCATGCTCAACCTGGTCGCTGTTCTGTTGAGAAAGAGATACCGGGGTAGAGTTGAAAAAGGGTTGTAGGGTAGAAAGTGTAACGGATATACATATATAAGAAATAAGGCGTAAGGAGACATAATATGCAAATATTTAATATGGGAATCAGCAGTGCAAGTAGCTTGGGAAAAGATGCGGTCCTCCAGTCGAAGGTTTTAATGGATGAAAGCGTCAGCGCTAATTGCGAGGTAAGGGTTGAACATCTGAATTTCTTTTATGGATCTAAACAGGCCCTTTTTGATGTCAGCATTGAAATTAAAGAAAAAGGGGTTGCTGCCCTGATTGGGCCTTCCGGTTGCGGCAAGTCAACTTTCCTCCGGGTTTTAAACCGTATGAACGATTTAATATCAGGAACAAGGATGGAAGGCAGTATAACAATTCATAACCAGGATATTTATTCTCCCGGTGTGGATGTGGTGGAGCTGCGTAAAAAAGTAGGTATGGTTTTTCAACAACCAAATCCTTTTCCCAAAAGTATTTACGATAATATAGCCTATGGTCCTAGAATCCATGGAGTTAAAAATAGGAGACAGCTCGATCAGGTCGTTGAGGAAAGTCTCAGGGGAGGTGCTCTATGGGATGAAGTAAAAGACAGGCTTTACGAGCCGGCTTTGGCTTTATCCGGTGGACAGCAGCAGCGGCTTTGCATTGCCCGGGCCCTGGCGGTCCAGCCAAGAGTTCTCCTGATGGACGAACCAACATCAGCTGTGGATCCAATTGCTACCCAGAGAATTGAGGATTTGATCAGGGATCTCTGTCAGGACTATACAATTATAATTGTTACTCATAACATGCAGCAGGCAGCCCGTATATCAGATAACACGGGATTTTTTCTACAGGGCGAAATGGTTGAATGGGCAAAAACATCAAAAATATTTACCAAGCCCGAAGATCAACGGACTGAAGACTATATCACCGGGCGTTTCGGATAAACCCGGCAAAAGGAGATAGGCTAAATATGGATAGAAGTGAATATACAGAAAAAAAGGTTGTTTTTGAAGAAAAAATGGCCTGGTTGCAGGAAAAATTGCAGCAAATGGGCAGCCTGGTGGAAGAAGCGATCGCCCGGTCTATTGAGGCCTTGAAAAGCCAGGATCTTGACCTGGCCCGGGATGTAATCGATGGAGATGATATTATAGACGATCTTGAACACGAGATTGAGGAAAAAGTGCTTGAAGTTATAGCAACGCAACAGCCCATGGCCAGGGATTTGCGACGAGTGGCTACTTTATTTAAGATGATTAACGATCTTGAAAGAATGGCAGATTATGCGACTGGCATAGCCAAAACCACCCTGCGAATTGGCCATCAGCCCCTGATAAAGCCCCTGGTAGATATTCCGCGGATGGCCGGCCTAAGTCAGAAGATGGTTAAACAAGCTCTTGATGCCTATGTTCGTGAAGATATACAGTTGGCAGAAGATGTTGGTAAAGATGATGATCAGGTAGATAAACTGTTCGGGCAGATCTTTCGTGAACTGCTAACCATTATGATGGAAAATCCCAGGACCATAACCCAGGCTACGCAGCTTTTATTTGTTGGCCGCTGGCTTGAAAGGATTTCTGATCATGCCACGAATATTGCTGAAGAGGTAATATTCCTGGTAACAGGTGAAAAAAGAAATCTGAATGAATAGTTACAGAAACAGTTTCCCGGGCCGGTGCATTTAAACAATGCCCTTTTTGCTGGAATTGATCTGGGCCGCCTGTTCGAAAATGGCCCTTTTTTTCTTCAAGGGGAGGAGCCGTTAATAGTTTTTGAAATGCAATCCTGAAGTGCCGGGTTTATACTAACAAATAATAAGGCCTGCAGCCAGGTTAACTGCAGGCATTTTTAAATTCTGGTGAGGGATAGTAGCTAAACTTCTTCTTTACGGGCGTGACCATCGAGCCATTTTCTTAAATAGTTAAATACTTCATCTTGTTCCGGCTCATTGTGTAGTTCATGGTTGAAGCCATCCCACACTTTGAAAGCGCATTCGCAGGATACAGTTTTAGCAATCTTTTCAGTTCCGCTGAGATAAGTGATCCTGTCATCGCTGCCGTGCATCAACAGCAGGGGGATCGCTATCGATGAAGCATTTTCATAAACATATTCTGCAGCTGCAAACATATCCTTGCCCATACCCAGGGAGATCTGGTTGTGAACCAGGGGATCATTCAGGTAAGCTTTGATTACGGCAGGGTTGCAGGATAACCCATCAAGTTCAAGCCCGTTGGCGATACATGTTCCAGGAGCAAGAGAACCGAGAATTTTTGCTGCCGCTACCTTGGCCTTCTGGCTGCTGGCCATTGTTTGCAGCCCCGGGCTGGTTACAATGGCACCGTTTAACTCTGGCTGCCTCTGAATCAGAAAAAATAATACCAGCAGTCCTCCCAGGCTGTGTCCGTAAATAAATAGCGGCTTTTCAGAATCAAGCGCTCTTCCTTTTTCAACCAGGATATTAATATCATCTGCATGGTGGTCGAACGATGGTGAGTGGCCGCGCTTTCCATCAGATTTACCATGGCCACGCAGGTCATATGCCAGCATCGTATAACCTGCTGCAGTCAGTTTTTCAGCCCAGTGCCTGTAGCGACTACTGTGTTCGCCGAGTCCGTGCACCAGGCAGATTGTACCCCTTGTAGTGGATTCCGGTTCCCATTTTTGGGCATAAAGTTTTAATGCGTCATTGGTTGTCCACTGCATTTCTACATGTTTCATCTTTTTTACACCTCCTGAAAAATAATATTCTTGGGCATAATAATGCTTTAACGCTGTGGTTTTTTTTGGGTTGCCTCAGTTTTATTTTTCCTCCTTGTTCTGCGAGCGGTTTTCTTCCTTGAGGGAGGGGGGATCAGGCAGCGTCGGCCATAGCCGATTAAGTCTGTCCTCCCTGTCTGGCGCAGGGCATCGAGTACCAGCTGGTAGTTGCTACTGTAGCGGAATTGAATCAGGGCGCGCTGCATTGCTTTTTCATGGGCAGTTTTGGCAACGTACACAGGCTGCATTGTCCGGGGATCGAGGTTAGTATAAAACATACAAGTGGATAGTGTCCCCGGGGTTGGATAAAAGTCCTGAACCTGTTCCGGGTTATGCTCATGCCTGCGGATAAAAACAGCCAGGTCAACTGCTGCATCAAGATCTGAACCGGGGTGGCTCGACATAAAATAAGGTACTAAAAATTGTTCTTTGCCCAGGGTTTTATTATAATCATTAAACTTCTTTTTAAAATCGAGATATACTTTTATAGCCGATTTGCCCATTTTGCCGAGAACAACCGGTGAAGCATGTTCCGGGGCTACTTTAAGCTGGCCGCTGATATGGTGTTCACATAACTCTTTGAAAAAGGTTTGATCATTGTCATAAAGCAGGTAATCGTGACGAATCCCCGACCTGATGAATACTTTTTTTACTCCTTCAAGATTCCGCAGTTCTCTTAATAGATCCAGGTAACTGGAGTGGTTAATGTTCAGGTTTTTGCAGGGTTCCGGATACAGGCATTCCCGTTCTGTGCAGGAACCGTATTTGCCTTGCCGGCTACAGGCCGGCTGTCTGAAGTTGGCTGTTGGTCCACCCACATCATGAATAAATCCTTTAAAGTCAGCGTCTTGAATTAGCAACCGGGTCTCTTCAATAATTGCTTCTTTACTCCGGGCCTGAACATGCTTGCCCTGGTGAAAGTGTAATGAGCAGAAGCTGCATCCGCCAAAACATCCCCTGCTGCTGACCAGGCTGAATTTAATTTCGCTTATTGCCGGAACACCACCTGCTTTTTTATATACAGGATGATAATTCTTTGAAAAAGGAAGACGGTAGATCATGTCTATTTCTTCAGTTGTAAGTGGCAGGGCAGGCGGGTTTTGGATGACATAACCCTGTGGATAAGGTTCGGCCAGTGGCTTGCCCCGAACTGGGTCACTATTGTTGTATTGCAGCATAAAGCTTTTTGCATAGCTCTGTCGGTCAGTTTTTACCTCTTCGAAAGACGGCAGTAATATGGTGTCTTCAGGTTGGTTAATCAATGTTGAAAAGTATACTGTACCCCTGATATATGTAAGATCCCTGATTGCTAAACCACTCTGCAGAGCTTCCGCAATTTCCAGGATTGTTTTTTCAGCCATACCATAAACCAGCAGGTCGGCTCCGGCATCGAGCAGCAGGGAAGGCTGAACACGGTTATTCCAGTAATCGAAATGAGCCATTCGCCGCAAACTGGCCTCGATTCCGCCAATAATAATTGGTGTGTCAGGCCAGTTTTCATGTATTTTTCGACAGTAAACGGTTACCGCCCGATCAGGCCGAAGACCGGGTTTTCCTCCGGGACTATAGGCATCAGTTTTACGTCTCTTTTTTGCCACGGTATAATGGGCGACCATTGAATCGAGGTTTCCTGCGGTAATCAGAAAGGCAATTTTCGGCCGTCCCAGTTTTTTAAACTCGGCGCTGTTTTTCCAGTCGGGTTGAGCAATAATTGCCACCTTGAAGCCGTAAGCTTCAAGCTGACGGCTGATTATGGCAGAGCCGAAAGAAGGATGATCCACGTAAGCATCGCCAGTGACAATAATAAAATCAGGTGCTTCCCACCCGAGCTGTTTTATTTCTTCGCTGCTAACCGGCATAAAATCAAGAGCCATGTGTTCTCCTTTGACAGGCTGAATAAAAATAAATATCATTGTTATAACACGCATATTTATTTATCTTTATATTACACCATTGAGAAAAAAATACCCATACTGGTTCAATACTGGTTTGTAACAGAATATCTGCCGGGAAAGGAAGAGGGTTATAAAAATGATGCCGTTTAAGTATGAAGGAGATCTTTACAGGCCGCCAAGTGAAGCAAAAAGTCTGATACTGCAGGCAACAATTGGTTGTTCTCACAACCGCTGTACATTTTGTTCCATGTACAAGCGGAAGCAGTTTCGCCTGAAAGCGGTCGAAGAAATAAAAGGTGAGATTAAAGCTGCTGCGGCTTACTATCCCCGGACCAAGAGGGTGTTTCTAGCTGACGGCAATGCCCTTGTTATTCCCACCGAGGCTTTGCTTGAAATTCTTGAAACCCTTGATAGCGCGTTTCCTGCCCTCGAAAGGGTATCACTTTACGGGAACACCCAGGATCTTATCGAAAAAAATGTTGGTGATTTGATTGAACTTAAAAATAATAAACTTGGCATAATCTATCTCGGCCTGGAAAGCGGAAGCAGCAGTGTTTTGAAAGAGATCCAGAAAGGGGTTACGCCCGATCAGATGATTGAGGGGTCGAATAAAGCCAAAGCAGCTGGCATCCCCCTTTCTGTAACTATTTTAAATGGCATTGCCGGGGTGGAAGGTTCTGAAGAACATGCTGAAGCAACAGCAGGGATGTTAAATCGAATTGATCCTGAATATCTGGGTTTGTTGAGCCTGATTACAGTTCCCGGGACACCTATTCATCGTTCTTTCGAGGATGGTTTGCTGACGGAACTAAACCCCTGGCAGCTTCTGGAAGAGATCAGGATAATGATTCTCAATCTATCTCTTTCTGATTGTATTTTCCGGGCTAATCATGCCTCGAATTATCTTCCGCTCAAGGCTGTTTTATCAAGGGACAAGCAAGCGGTGCTTTCTGCCCTGGATACAGTTCTGGAGGGTAAAGCGCCTCATTCAATAAAGAGTGAATTCATGCGCGGTATATAGGAGTTATCTTTAATTACCAATCTCTTTATATTTGCACTCTGTTTTAAGGATTAAAGTGGGTCTTTTGTCAATTAAATCAAGAAAATGTTTAACAATTTCCGGGTCAAAATGGGTTCCACTCTCTTCTCTTATATACTGCAGGGCCTGTTCCTTTTCCCAGGCCGTCCTGTAAGGTCTGTCGCTGGTCAGCGCATCGAAAACATCAACAACAGCAAATATTCTTGCAGCAAGAGGAATTTCCTTCCCTTTTAAATTGCGCGGGTACCCGCTGCCGTCCCATTTTTCATGGTGGCAGTAAGGTATGTCCAGGGCGGGTTGAAGGTATTGAATCGGGGAGAGCAATTCGTAGGCGAGCTGGGGGTGCTGTTGCATAATTTCCCATTCTTCGGGGGTTAATTTCCCTGGCTTCAGTAATATTGAATCAGGAATACCAACTTTACCGATATCGTGCAGCAGGCAGCCGCGGCGGATATGCACAAGGTTGTTATCAGCAACACCCAGGAAACGGGCTAACTCAATAGTTATATCGGTTACCCGGTTGCAATGGCCTTCTGTTTCATGATCTCGCAGGTCCAGAGCCCGGGACCAACCTTCAATCGTTTCGTCATAAGCCATAGACAGTTCAAGGTTGGCTTTTTGCAGTTCCTCAAAAAGCTGGCCACTTTCAATGGCGATTGCCGCCTGACCGGACATTGTTTCCAGGTAATTGAACCAGTCCTTGTCAGGGGCGATAAGATCGTATAAAAATAGCAATATAACCCCTTTTAATTCACTCTTGGCAATTAAAGGTAATGCGATATATGCTTGGAAGCCATTTTCCCTTAAAATAATACTGAGTTGGTCGTTTGATCTGTTCTTTTCATCGGAAGATATTATCATTTTTCTTTCCAAGGCGGCTTTGCCAACAGCGGATTCCCCGAGAGCAATAGTATTTTCAAAAAGATTATCTTCTGCGAAGCCTTTTCCGATATAATAATGTAAGTTTTTCAGGTGCTTGTTGAAAAGAAACACTGCAGTAGCATCAATGTTAAGCTGTTTATTCAGATGTTCCAGCAATATGTTAAGGATATACCGCATGTCTTTATTGGATGAGATAGCAATATCAACAGTTCTGAGGCTTTGAAGCTGGTTCAATCTTTTACCAGTTTCTTCATGTAAAGAAATGCGGTGAACCGCGGTACCGACCATTTCACTAAGTGAAACAAGCAGGCTTAAATCCTCGCTGCTTAGATTAAGAGGTTGAGTCCGGTAAACAGCCAGAACGCCAATAGTTAAGTTTCCTGCTTTTATTGGCAGGTAAGCCCCTCCCCAACCTTTAGGGGTTATGTTGAGAATGTTTTTTTTACTCAGGCGGTCCGAGACAATCTCGTCTGAAACATATGTTTCTCCTGAAGTAAAAACATAGCCGGCTATTCCTTCTCCCGGTTCCCAGGCGGAATCGCGAATATCTTCAAGCCAGCCTCTCGCTTCTGAAAATACGAGCATGTCGGATTCCTGGTTATAGAGCCAGATCGCCCCGGAATCCGTGTTGAATATAGTAAGAATATGGTCAAGGAAAGTGGGGAGCATTTTACCCAGTGTTTCTGTCGTTCTTAATGCTGAAGAGACTTCCTGGAGAGTCTCCAGTTCCCTGTTGCGTCTTTTTCTCGATTCTTCAACCAGCTTCCTGTCTGTAATATCACGGGCAATGCCTTCGAAAGCGACTAGCCTGTTATGGCTGTCGTAAATTGGAACATTACGCTGTTCAATCCAGATTATCTCGCCATCTTTTTTAATGAAGCGAATAGTAAGTTCTTCTTTAAAACTATCTTTCCCTTCTGTTAAAGATTTCATCAGGGAGCGATCGTCAGGATGAACCAGGTCATAGAATAGTCCGGGGTTGGCATAGAATTCTTCGGGGTCGTAACCGGTTATTCCTGTTGCTGCGGGACTGACGTATCTGAAACCAATCTCCGGTTGAAGATATACTGAATAAATAATGTCCTGCGCGTTCTCTGCCAGGCGCCTGTATCTCTCTTCGCTTTCTTTCAGAGCTACTTTTTCACGGGCCAGGCTGTATCGATTATAGGCATTTTCCAGTGCCGTTGGAAGTTGAAAAAGGTAACCCGGTTGCTTGACCAGGTAATCTGCGGCACCCAGGCGGATTGCCTGGACTGCGGTCTCTTCATTTCCATGGCCGGTAACAAGAACGATCGGTATATCTATTCTACTGTCAACAAGCGTTTTCTGCAGCTCCAGGGCGCTAAGCCCGGGCAGACGATAATCAACAAGGAATACATCATAGCTGCCGGCCGGAAGCTCACCCCTGCTGATTTTTCCCAGGACAATATCTGCGGAATGGATTACTTCAAGTTTGATATGCGGAGCATGAAGAGCCAGGTGACGCTTTGTCAGGTCGATGTCGCTTTCGTTATGTTCAATATATAATACTTTCATCTGTGACCTGAAACGGTCTTCCTGGGCTTTGAATCTATGCAGGGCATTTAGCATGACCCCGGTAAAACGTTCCAGGTAACCGTCATTTTTAATCAGATAATCATCAGCCCCGGCTTTAAGGGCTTTGATCGCCGATTCTTCATCACCCTGGCCGGTTAAAATAATCACGGCCATCGGTAGTTTCATCTGTCGTATTTCTGTGAGTAATTCCAGCCCGCTGCCGTCTGGTAAATGCAAATCAATTATCCCCAGGTCAAACCGATCAGCATTACTGAGCAGTGTTCTTGCTTCTGCCAGGGTAGAGGTGACAACAGCATTAGCAGATACAGGGCTTTTTTTCAGGGCTAAGGTAAACAGTTCAGCATCAGCAGCATTATCCTCAACATATAAAATATTCATGACCTGCACTCCTTTACAGACTAGCTGGTTGGGTTGGCTGGTTCATTCAGGACACGCCAGTACAGCTCGATCTGTCCTGCAACTTCAACAAATTTTTCAAAATCGACTGGTTTTACAATATAGGAATTTGCTCCATACAGGTAAGCCTGCTTTATGTCACTGTTTTCATGTGAGGTGGTCAGAACAACAATCGGTATAGTGCGATAACGAGGGTGGCCTTTAATTATCCTGAGCACTTCGAGACCATCAATTTTGGGAAGCTTGAGATCGAGCAGAATGATAACCGGTATGTTTTCACCCCGGTCCCATTGGCTGATCCAGTCTAAAGCTTCTTCACCATCTGTGGCAATAATCAGGGGATTTGAAAGCCTGTTACGGTTAAAGGCCCGCCTGGTAAGATCAATGTCAACCGGGTTATCTTCAACAAGCATAATCGGACTAGTGTACTGACTGGTTTTCATCAGGAGTTACCTCACTTCGCTGCGGAATTTCCAGGTAAAAAACAGTTCCCTCTCCGGGGGTGCTTTCGGCCCGAATCGAACCTTTCATCCTGGTAACTGCTTTTTTGACCATGGTCAGGCCAATTCCCGTCCCGGGGTAGTCTTCCTGGCGGTGCAGACGGTCAAAGATGCCGAATATACGGTCATAGTATTTCATTTCAAAGCCGATACCGTTATCACTGATCCAAAAGAGAAGGCTCTCACCACTTATCCTGGCCCCGATTGAAACCCGGGGCTGATCTGATTTTGCACTAAACTTACAGGCATTGTCAATCAAGTTTCTTATAATCAGGGCCAGACCATCCCGATCGGAATTGATAATAAGGTTAGGCACTTCGATGATAAATTTGCCACCCAGGGCTGCGTATTCATCCCTGTAATCAAAAAGCAGTTCTTCAATAAAATCTCCCAGTCTTATCTCCTTGCTGGTCCATACTTTTTGGTCAAGCCGTGAATAGGTTAAAAGGTCGTCAATTAGCTGGTTCATGTTTGAGGCCGCTTTCTTAATTGATTGCAGGAAATGCTGCCCTTCTTCATTTAGGTTATCCTTGTGGTCTTCCAGCAGCAGCCGGCTGTAACCGTCAATACCGCGAAGTGGTGCCTTTAGATCGTGTGAAACAGAGTATGTGAAGGTTTTCAGTTCGTTGTTAATGTTTTCCAGTTGATTGGTTCGTTCAGCAATTCTATCTTCAAGAGTCTGATTGATTTCAATAAGTTCCTTTTCGGCTAATCTCCTGCGTTCAATTTCCATATTTAAAAAATCATAGGTTTTATCCAGCTCTTTAACCATTTTGTTATAGGTGTCTGCTACCAGGCCGATTTCATCCTTTGAATGAATATCTACCAGCCCTTCTTTCAGGTTGCCGGTGGCGCTGATAGCGGCGGCGTTGTTTATTTTGTTTAACGAGTATACCATTCTACGGTAAAGATAAAAAAGAATAACCAGGGTTAACAGGAACATAACTATTAAAATACTGAAGGCAAGTAAATCTTTAGTTTTCTGGGCCTGTACCAGGTCCTCCCTGATATGCTCACTCAGGGAAAGCATTTTGTTAATCATATCCTGCGAGTTAATCATTAGCTGTCCGGCAAGCATCTCCTGCCAGAGCAGCTGCTCTGCTTCCGGAAGAGCTGATCGAGCGGTAGCTTCGATCAGCTCTTCATAGATGGTTTTCAGATTATCCCTTTGCAGGGTCAGCTGCTCATACATAGTTTTACAATTTGGGCATGATTCATAGTCAGCAAAGATTTCGTCAAGCTGTTTTAGCTTAGCCATTATTTGGGTTTCCACCCTGGGTTGAGGATTTTGAGTGTACTCAAAGGTAAGATAGCGCAATTCATTGCTGCTTTCAAATAATTTGGTAATGGCCTGGTCCTTACGGAGCAGCCGGTTCGTATTACTGTAAGTAAAGTAGAGGCTTAATGCGTTTACCAGGAAAACGATCACCAACATTACTGCTATTAGTGTAAATGTTTTTTTAAAGTCCATTATTGTGCCTCCCGCACGATTAAAATTGATGTGATTTATTCAGCAGTCCTGGTGAAATGTTATGTTGTCAACATTATTAATGGATTACCGTTACCCTGTTTTTATCTAATTCAGAGAGGGTTTCAAAATAAAATAAGCTATAAAAGTCTGGCAACTCATCCTGGTTGCGCCAGCCAATCCAAACCATCCACTGTGCTTCAGTCTCATAAGCCATTAGTAGTGATTGATCAAGCGCTACGCGGAATTCGTAGTGTTCCCATACTTCCTGAACTTCGGTAAGCTCGAGACCAAGGTGATCAGCAGTTGTTTTCATCGATTCTTCCGGAAAAGCAGAAATATATTCTTCGGCCTTAATAATTGCGGCAAGCATTCTTTCGATCGCAATACTATTACCGGTTATATAACTTTCTGTACTGATAAAGCTGAATATTTTTCTATATAATCCCGGGTTGCTAAATAAAACAGCATCATCACCAAGGGTTTTTCTGGCTAACGGCAGATATGTGCCAAAAAGGCTTACAGCATCAAGCCTGCCGCTGGCAAGCATATCTATAAGTTCGTCCGGCTGACTGAAATAAAGATCAATATCATTTATGGTCATACCGTTTTTCAGCATGAAAAGGTATAGATAATAATGAGTAGAGTTTTCGGCTATAGCGCCGATCTTTTTATTTATTAAATCGTCCGGTTTACTAATACCGCTGCTGCGGCGGGCAATAACCATTGCATCATTGTCCGAAATGGATGTAGTGGCAACAATTCTCAGCGTGTCATCAGCAAAAGCAGCAGAGACCAAGGTAACTTCGACAACAATTGCAGTATCAATTGCTCCCGAGGCTAAATTCTCCATTACGGCAGGGCTGTCGCTGGAAAGCTTAAGGTCCACTGTTAGCCCTTCATCAGCGAAAAAGCCTTTTTCCAGGGCAATAATTACAGGCGCTCCGCTGACTGAGCTTGTGCTGCCAAGGGATACAGCAATCGTTTCATCAAAAGTAGCAGTCTCATTACCACACCCCGGGATGAGAAAGAGAAGGAACATCGATACAATCACCAGGAATCTTTTTACGCCTGAAACCGAAGCAGGCATAATCCCGCCACCTTTATAATTTCATTATTGAGACTATTATAAACGAATATATGTTACTTGAAAATAGCGAATATAGGTACTGTTTGTAAACAAGTATTCCAGTTTTCAGCATCCGGGGAAATGTTCTCTTTAAAAGTTGGCTTCAGATAATCAGTTATACGATTTTTGGATATACATTTTATTGAAAATGCAGCCGGTTTGAGGACCGGCTGCATTTAAGAAGAAGCTTATTTATTGTAAGTTTTTTTATTTTTATGGTACTTTTTATACCCGCTTCTGGTTCTGCTTGATGTCTGTCTCGGTTTATAACTGTTACCCTGATTGCGCCTTTGCGGCTGTTTCTTTTTCGGCTGCCAGTTTTGGTCTGCAGTTATGCTGACCGGGGTTGAATCGGGCTCCTTAACTAACATTTTTAATGCAGCCGCCAGCAAAGAAGTAGCAGAATTGCTTTCAAGCAGCTCTCTGGCGGTTTCTTTGTAAAGCCGGTAATCTTCTTTTTCAACAATTTGAAGTATTTTTTCAGCGGCCAGTCTTTGCTGACCTTTTATGGCTTCGTCCAGGGTTGGTACTGACTGGTGAATAATCTTGCGCTTAATAATTCTTTCAATCAGCTCTAAATGATTAAGTTCACGAGGCTGAACCAGGGTTGCTGCCACACCGGATCGCCCTATTCGTCCTGTACGTCCAATCCTGTGCACATAGCTTTCAGGATCCTGTGGAATATCAAAGTTATATATATGGGTTACCGAACCAATGTCGAGACCACGGGCGGCAACATCGGTAGCCACCAGAATTTCTACGAGGCGTTTCTTGAACTTCCTCATAACGCTATCCCGTTTTGACTGGGTCAGATCACCATGAATGGCTTCAGCAGAATATCCCCGCTTACTCAGCGCTTCAAAAATTTCATCGACCCTGCGCTTGGTCCGGGCAAAAACAATGGCGGCATCCGGAGAGTGCAGATCCAGAAGGCGGCACAGGGTATCAAACTTATCTTTTTCATGAACCTTGTAATAATACTGTTCTGTATTCGGTACTGTTATCCCCGTGGCTTTAATAGTAATAAACTCCGGATCATGCATGTAGCGAAGGGCAAGTTCGCGAATCGGAGGCGGCATTGTTGCTGAAAAAAGCAAGGTCTGCCTTTCATCCGGCACTCCTGAAAGGATTTCTTCAATATCTTCCCTGAAACCCATATTCAACATTTCGTCAGCTTCATCAAGGACTACGGTGGAGATGTTATTGAGACGGATTAACTTTCTGCGAATGTGATCCATCAAACGTCCCGGAGTGGCCACAATTATTTGCGGTCGGTTTTTTAAGGCCTTAATCTGTCTTTCCATATTCTGCCCACCATAAATTGGCAGAGCCTTAATTCTTTTATAATGTCCCAGGGAGTTAAGTTCTTCGGCCACCTGGACCGCCAGTTCTCTTGTTGGTGTTATGATTAATCCCTGGATAGCTTTATCATCAGCGCGGCACTTTTCAAGCAGTGGAATGCCGAAAGCGGCTGTTTTCCCTGTTCCTGTCTGGGCCTGTCCGATGATATCCCTCCCGTTTAAGGCAACAGGAATAGCCTCTTTCTGGATCGCAGTTGGTTCTTCAAAACTCATATCAGCAATTGCTTTACGTAAATTGTCACTGATATTAAAATCATTAAATGCATTCATGGGTATAAACCTTTCTTTTCTGCCCCTTCTGTGTAAAAAAAGTAAGGTCAGGGGCTGTATTATATTTTCTGATAAATAAGGGGCGTTTCCATAACGAAAGGAAATGCCCCGGTATTATTGTAAATAGTTTTCCTTTGCTTTGCTTAAGAAATATATCATGTATTTCCAACAAATGCAAGAGGGTACGGAATACAGCTATTATTATAGTTTTTCGGGCGGATGCTGGCTGAAAAAGCAATATTTCGTCACCCCAGCCTATTCTGTTGTTTTCCCCAAGCGCAGGGCCTTCTCTGCCTGCTGCTCAGCTATCTCTTTCTGGGGGTAGCGGGAAAAGACGATCACCCCGACCAGCAGGAACACGGCAGCAACTGGACCGGTCAGGCGCACACCCAGCGGCTCGGCCGGCGTGCTGCCGAACCACTCCAGCAAAAAACCGGTAATCAGGGTGGACAGGCCCATGGCCAGTTTTAGAATAAAGTTTTGCGCCCCGTAATACATCGCTTCCCGGCGCTGGCCGGAAAGGGTTACCTCCAGGTCTGACACCTCGGCGACAATGGCGTCTGGTACCATGAAAATAGCAGCTACCGGAACGCCGGAAAGAGCCATCAAGAGATAGGCAAAAGCATTTGGCGAGAGGAAACCGATCGACTGCCCCATAAAATATGCCAAGGGTAAAATGGTCATAAAGCCAGCCAGGGACGTCATCATAACCGCTTTTAAACCATATTTTTTGGCGCAGAGATTAAGCGGCATAAAAGACAGCAGGGCCACTACCATGACAATGCCGAGAAAAATAACCGTGTCACCTTCCGTTCCTCCCAGCAGGATGGTTACATAGAGGGGAATGCAGAGGGTGATAATATTAAAACCGAGCCAGAAGGTAACATTGCCGACTAGGTAGATTATAAAGGGACGATTTTTAAAAGTAGTCCTGATTGCCTCGAAAAGTCCCAGTGTAGCCGGCTCGGCGACTGCATAATCCTTTTCTTTAATTAAAAGGGGGAAATAAAGCATTACCAGGCTGATCAAGCCCATAGTCCAGACCATACCGTGCGGGCTGAAAAGTTCGATGATCACCCCGCCGAGTCCGAAGGCGATGACCATGGCTATCAAGCCGAAGAAACCCTTGATCGTGGATAGATCGACCCGTTCGCGATTGGTGCGGGCCAGCTCCGGCAGCAGAGCAACATAGGGACAAACATAGGCAGTATAGAAAATAAAGTACAGGCCGAGCATAGCGATCAGATAAATACTGTTGATCGGAGCCTGTCCCGCCACGGGAGGGTAGAAAAGGGCAATAAAAACGGCTACGTAAGCCACTCCGCTGAAGAGCATGAAGGGCATTCGCCGACCCAATTTCCCTCCGTGGTTATCGGACCAGCGGGCGATGAGCGGGTCGGTCACCGCATCAACAACCCGGCCAAAAAACATAATAATTCCGAAAGTTGCCGGCGAGACAAGTGGTTCATAACCCCGGATCGGACTGACCACATAATAGAAAAGCAGCCAGGTTAGCAGGATACGATCAATGAGGGCAAAGCCGCCCGCACCGACACCATAAACCCATTTTGCCCAGGTGGGCAGATGTTTTTTCATTTCTCAATTCCTCCCCCATGGCTGAAATACAGATCTGATTAAAGAGAAAAGCTGACTCCACGCAAAACAGCGCTGAATAACAAAATAATAAAGAATACAAAGAAAAGGGCTGAAAAATAGGTCATTGCTATTGAGAACCGACCGGGCCTATATTCCTGTGGAAGATAATATTTGCAGATATAGACAGCAAGGCAGGCTACAACAGGAAGCAACAGGGTGTCGATCACCGCGGTTAGCTGAAGCAGAATTACCGGCGAAGGAAGAATTGTTGCAAATAAAACAGCAAGAACTACATAGACGGCGACAAAAATACGGTAGCTGCTTAACTTTACCTCCCTTTTACCGGATCTATCTTTCAGGGCACCGGCGGCGACCCGGCATAAACCGTCAATGTTGGCAACCAGGGTGCTGTAAAGAGTGCCAAAAATGCCCACCAGGAAAATAGCCTCGCCATTTCTCCCGAAAAAATTTCCGGCGATGCCTGCCAGGACGAGCCCCAGTTCATCGCCTTCAGGAACCAGCCCTGCAGGCTTGAGAATTGCTGCGCCGGCAATTAAAAAACCAACTGTCAGCAATGCAGTGAGAACAGTATTGATACATAGATCGAGTTGGTGAACCCTGATCCAGCCTTTGATCCTTTCGTGGTCCCCGGGCAGGGGAGCTGCGGTGGATCTGGCCGCTCCCCTGCCACTTCCCTGTGTCCACATAGAAAACCAGATTGTACCGATGGCACCTGCTCCGGCCCAACCCAACAGGGGTACCAATTCCTGGAGAGAATCGTGAGGAAAAGTGATCATCAGGCCGGCCAACAGTTCGCCGGAAGAAGGCGGCACTCTGACTACGGCATAGACAATAAAATAAACAATTACAGCTACTAGCAGGCGTGAGACAGTTTGCAGGCTTTTATAGCTGCCGCAGTAAAGAATCAGGCCGGCTCCCAACAGGGCGATCAGAGCCCACGTAATATAGGATAAGCTGGGGAATAGCCCTTGCAGAGTGCTACCGACTGTTAAAGCAATTCCGCTCATGCCGACAACACTGACAATAAAAAAGAGCCAGAATATCCAGAGGATCCAGCCAGCCGGCAGTCGCAGGGGACCGATTTTCACTTTGATCCGGCCAAAAGCAGAAACGGCATTTTCACCGGTTATTACAGTATACCTGCCGATCAGTTCGGTCATGAAAAACTTGATGAAGATGGTCAGAATTGGCGCCCACAGCAGAGCCAGGCCGTAAATAGCCCCGGCCCGGGTGGCAAAAACCAGGGATCCCACTCCCACCGCACTGGCTGACCAGACCAGGCCCGGCCCGAGAAAAAGCAACCTGCGCCAGCCTTTTGGCGGCTCACTGACATTGAAAGGTGTTTTCCCCTCCACAATATATTCCTCCCTTACTTGCTTAAATTTCCATGGTTTCTCCTGGATGAAGAATCCGGCAGGCAGTACCAGTTACGTGGAACTCCTTTTTCCGAACGGAGAGGAATGCTTCTACCTGGCTGGTATATTTTATTTTCAGGTTATTGCCCAGATCCAGATATTTGCCCCGGCAGGAATAATGCATTGGTATAAAAAGGCGCGGCTTGATCCTGGCAGCCAACGCTGCAGCGGCGGGCCAGTCCATTCCGTCTGCTCCCACCAGGGGATAGCGGGCACAGGAAACCTGTAAGAAAGCAAGATCAAGAGAGGTTACGGCCAGCTCATCAAGGCTGGGATGATCCCGTGTATCTCCGCTGAAATAAAGCTTCTTTGCCGACGGGCTGCTCATGACCAGGCCAATCGCCTGCGGGCTCAGCGGATGAACTGCTTTCACCGCCCGAACTGTAACACCTTTTCCCGACCAACTTTCGCCAGGATGCAGGCCGACAGCATCTAAACCTTTTTTCCTGAGTTTGCGAGCTGCATCTACAGCGGTGACTACCGTACTGCCGCAGCAACGGGCCAGAGCAGCAGCAGATTCATCCCAGTGATCCAGGTGAATATGGGAAAGAAGGATCAGGGTGCAGGAATTAATCTGGTCCGCTCCGAGAGCTGGCGGTTCGAGACGGGGAGCAAGAAGGGCACTTAATTTTCCGGTTGAAAACCAGGGATCGGTCAGCACCGTCAGCGAACCGTCTTCAATATAAAAAGTAGCTTGCCCGATCGAGGTGATTTTCATTTATCTTTCACCTCCCGTCGATATTTTCTTTTCTAAGATACCAGTCAAGGGTTTCAAGATGTGATTCCAGATCTGTACGGGTCGGTTCCCAGCCGAGAATTAGAGCAGCTTTCTGAATATCAAATAGTGAATCGTGAAAAGCCAATTCCAGGTGTTGTGGGCTGATCGGCGGGGTGCCAAACTTTGCCCACAGTTTGATCACTGCCCTGACCGGCTTTTCTGGAATACAGAGCATCCGTGGTTTCTGGCCGGTCTTGCGGTAGAGGGCTTCGATCGTCTCACGCAGGGTGGGAACATTTTTTGAGCCAAGGTTAAAAATCTCTCCGTCGCCGCGGCTGCTACATAAGGCAAGGCGTACAGCTTCTGCTGCATCCCAGGCATCGACCATCTGCAGTTTTACTCTTCCACTGCCGGGAATGATCACCCGGCTACCTGTGGCAACAGCTTTAAACTGGTCTAACAGGAAGGGTTCATTTTGACCAGGGCCGGCGATCGTCGGAGGCCGAAAAATTACTGCCGGCAGCCCGCGGTGATGGATAGACAATACAAGTTTTTCACTCTCCACCTTGTTGCGTCCGTATTCACAAATGGGTTTAAGGGGGGCATCCTCAGGACAGGGGATGGTCGGTGGTGGCCCATACACCTCAACGCTGGAAATAAAAACACATTTTTTCAGATCGTGATCCAGAGATGCGGCAATAACATTTTCGGTGCCCCCGACATTGATCTCGCGCATTATTTTTTCGTCGGGCTGAAACTGAGCCAGGGCGGCCGCGGAGTGAACCACGGCATCCATGCCGGCCACCGCCCTGTCCACAGTATTTTTGTCCCGGATATCGCCGCGGGTAAAAGGGCTAACCGCATTTTTTTCCTGATTGTTCGGTTCCCGGCAATCAAAACGGTATACGCGGAACCCGGCATCAACCAGGGTGTCCACCAGGTAATGGCCCAGGAATCCCTCGCTGCCGGTCACTAAAACTTTCCAGTTACTGTTCATGATCATCCCTCCTCCATCCGGCTGCTCCGGTGTGAGCAGAACCGACCAGCGCCGCATAACGGGCTAGCATGCCGGTTAATTGCCGCTGTGGCGGGCGCCACTCTTTTCGGCGCCGCTGTAGCTCTTCTGGGGGCACTTCCAGATCAAGACGTCGTCCAGCCAGATCAATGACAATCATGTCGCCATCACGCACCAGGGCCAGGGGCCCCCCTTCCCGGGCTTCCGGAGCAACATGTCCCACTGCAAGGCCACGGGTAAAACCGGAAAAACGCCCATCGGTAACCAGGGCTATGGACTCGTCCATAGACTGCTGAAAAAGATATTCAGTAAGTGTAAGCAACTCCCGCATGCCCGGCCCGCCGCGCGGCCCCTCATAGCGGACAACCACCGTATCTCCTTCTTTAAATGCACCGGTCAGGGCTGCCTCGATTGCTGCTTCTTCGCTGTCGAAAACTCTGGCCGGGCCGCGATGAATCACCTTTTCACTTTTTATTCCGCTCACTTTAAGAACAGCCGAATCAGGAGCGAGCGTACCGCGAAGTATGTTGATGCCGCCGAATGGCGCAAAGGGATCGGCGGGGTCCCTGAGCACAGGGTGCGAGGCAGTTTCAGCGCTGTCAATGTTTGCCCCTACGGAGCTGTTATTAACCGTAAGAGCTTCCCTGTGAATTAAATGGCCTACTTTCCTCATCACTGCCGGGATGCCTCCTGCCCGGTGCAGATCGAGAACAGTGTATTCACCGTTTGGGAAGACAGCCGCAATACGGGGAACCCGGTTGGCGAAATCATTAAATTCGTTAATATCCAGCCTTACTCCCAGCTCATAGGCCAGGGCCAGTAAATGGAGAACGGCGTTGGTAGAGCCCCCGGTGGCCATCAATACGGTGATGGCATTTTCCAGTGCTAAACGGGTCATAATCCGTTTGGGGGTCAGTTCATTTTTCAGCAGGGCGAGAATGGAGGCGCCGCTTCTCTTGGACGAAAGGATTTTTTCATTGTGAACGGCATGAATTGTTGCGCTACCGGGCAAACTCATACCGAGAGCTTCGACCAAAAACTGCATAGTGTTGGCCGTTCCCATGCCTGAGCAAGCTCCTGCACCAGGGCAGTGGAGGGCAGCCATGAAAGGATTGTTGTCTGGGACAAAAAGATTGTAAGGGAGCATGGCTCCGCCAGTGACAAAAATGGAAGGTAGATCAAGGCGAGCGGAGGCGATTAGCTGGGCGGGAACGATTTTATCACAACCCGAGATGAAGACAAGGGCATCCAGATAATGAGCACGGGCCATCCCCTCAATACCGTCGGCGATGGTTTCTCGCTGTGGAAGGATATATTTCATACCGGTCAGGCCGTTACTGTAACCGTCGCAGGGGGCAACGGTGTTGAATTCAAGGGGAGTTCCTCCCGCAGCCAGGATCCCATCTTTGACTGCCCGGGCCAGATCGCGAAAATGGATATGACCGGGAACCAGCTCATTCCATGAATTGACCACCCCCACCAGGGGGCGGTCAATTTCCTCATCGGTCAATCCCGCCCCGTGTAGCAGTTCTTTCCTGAGCATGGCTGTAAACAGCCGATCACTATTCTTCTGCAGGTTAGCACTTTTCGATTTCAGCACTGCAGAGCCTCCTTTCAAATTTGCTCGTAGGTTAAAATTTTCGCATTGTTACCATGCCGCTCCCTTGTTTTAGACAGCGCTGTAGAAAGATCGTCGCAATAATCCAGACCCAGGCGTTCTGCTTCAGGGGCTTTAATACCATCAGAAATCAGGATGACTTTAAACTTTTTGCGGGCGATAATATCTCCGATCAGGGCCAGATGGGAAGCTGCAGTAAGATCGTCAACTTTACCCTGCTTAACCAGAGCGGCCACCTCATTATATGGCCGGTAGCCCCACTCCAGCACGGCCGAATGCTCTTTTGCTACCCCGTCAGGGCAGGCTGCAACCAGAACTAGGGTGCCCTCTTCCCGTAGAAGGATATTGGCCACGTAGAGACCGGCCATTGCTTCCCACAGCTCCGGGCGGTCTGTTCCACCACCAACAATCATTACATCGGGTTGTTCCAGGGGCAGGTCAAGCAGGGGAACAGAACGGGATTTTTCGATAAGAAATCGGTGAGCCTGTACGAAGTCACCGGCGGCCAACCCGCAGATCTGCCCCAGTTTATTCTCAATAACGTTAATAATTAGGTGCAGGCCGACCATGCTAACCGCTTTTTCGATTTCTAAGCGCATCGGGTTGTTTTCCTGGCCGAATATATTTTCTACGGGATAGCTCGCTGCCGTCCAGTGAAAATAGTCAGTGGAATCTTTTCCGGCCAGTCCCGGCAGAATGATTTTTGCTCCACCTGACCAGCCAGCCACGGGATGTGGTTTTACTGTTCCCAGGCCAATGTGCAGCTTATCCTCGAAAAGGGCACGGTTAAACTGTAGCGGTATGCCGAGGGGTGAACAACCTTGCATGATCAGCTCGTCTGGTTCATTCCAGTTATGCCGCAGGAAGCGATAGTGTTCGGTAATATATGGGCCCCACTGTTTTTTCAAATCGGCGTCACTCATCGGTTTATGGGTTCCACCGGCAACAGCGATGATGACCCGATCGGGTCCGAACCCTAGCTTGAACAGTTCATCCAGGAGAACAGTAAGAACCGGGGTCAGGTCGGTGCGCCGAGTATGATCGGGCACGGCAATGAGGACCTCCTCTCTGCCCCGCAGCAGCTCAACTAACGGCGGGCTGCCGATTGGACTGGAAAGGGCCTTTAGTAGATCACCTTTCAGATCACTCAGCGGTTTGGCAGGAGGTATGGAGGCGGTCTTGACCAGGTTATTCTCCTCAATTTCCGCGGTTAGATACTGATCGTAATAGCAAAAACGGACTTCCTTCTTAGAGCCGTCCATATTTTTCATACACTTCCTTCAGGGAACGTCCTTCCCGGAGCTCCTGACGGGAGCGCCGTTCATCGTGAACCCTTTCTTCAGATAGCTTCAGAACCTGCCTGAGATCGACTTCACTGATTGGGATAACTACTACCCCATCTCGATCGGCAAAGATTATATCACCCGGGTTAACTTTGACACCGCCACAGGTGATGGGCAGGTTCACTCCGCTTAGCTGAGCCCGGCCAACCGAATCGGTGGGAATGCTGCCCCGGGCCCAGACCGGAAAATCGATCTCCAGCAGGCGGGGGATGTCGCGAATCGGTCCGTCAACTACTGCACCAACGGAGCTGCAGTAGTAACGGGCTGTAGTTCCCATCAGTTCGCCGAAAGCTCCGGAACCGTAGAAACCGTTGGTGGTAATAACCATCATTGCTCCCCGGGGGACATTTTCAAAGACAGCTTCTAAAATTCCCTTCACAAATGATGGGTCCATGTCGGAAAGATGTCGCGGCATTGATGAATCGGCCATGTCTTCTTCCATTGTGAAAGCGGGCCCGGCAGCTGTCCGGTTGGAAATGATCGGGCTGAAACCCGCCGCCAGGGATGCTTCGAAAAATCCGAGTTCATCAAGAGAATCGGACACGGCTGGCGTATAGAGCTTTTCCAACCGTCGGCAAATCTGAAATATTTCTTCCTCTGAGAAGTTCATGCTGATCACTCCTTCATTAAAATTTGCGCTGTCTGAATCTTTCCCGGGGCGAGAATCAGCTTGGTCCGGGAATCACCTTCTGCTTTCAGTTCCATACTGACCGGACGTATTGGTTGATTGTCCAGCAAGTAAAACTCTTTTGCAATTGAGGAATAGTTGCAAAGACGTATATAAATTCTATCTTCTTCCCGGAACAGGGCAGTGATATTGAGACCGGGGGGTAAAACTGGCAGAAAATTATAAATGGCAGACGCTTTTCGAGGTTCGTCCTGATCAATAGTCCCAACCAAAAAAGGTCTGGCAAAGGATGTTGAAGTGCTAATTAGTTCTTCGGGTGTGATAGCACCATAATGCAGGGCAGAACGGTAGGTAAGTCTACCCTTCAGCCTGGCATAGAGGGAGCCGCCGGCGCGTAGAGAATCGTCACTGGCATAAAGCCATTCACGGGGAGCCCAGGCAAGGACTGTCTGCAGGAGGCCCTGCTCTGCCTCCCAGCGGCAGCCGAAAGTGCCCTTCCTGAGAAGTGACCATCCCGGATTGCTGCCGCTAGCAGGAGCAGCAAATCCATCGGCATTAAAATTAGTTGCTTTTCGACTCTCGACCAGGAATGCGCCGCCTGTGAGAATTTCAGAAGCTGGATTAAAATGAAAATTCAGGTTCAGTTTCTTCTCATTCTGCATATAATAAGCGCGGCCTGGGCTTGATTCTTTTTTCTCAGGTCCGAAATAAAGGCCCTCTCCGCAATCTAAGGTCACATTGATTTCAATGCGGGGCAGGGTTCGGTAAAAGACGAACTCCTCCTCAAAAAGTATTTTACCGATGCTGCCCTGGAGAAGATAAATATCAGCTATCGGACCACAGGACAGCCTCTGAAGAGTTGATTTTTGCAGGCGGGAATCATAGATCTGTCCTTCTCCGATAACTGTCAGGTAGCCACCTCTGATAAACTGCTTTGTTTCTAATGCTCTCAGCTCCAGTTCTCCCTCCATGGTAAGCCGGGCCTGGTAGCACTCGCCTGTGAAAAGAACTTCTTCTTCCACCTGTAGCGGCTTACAGTTTTTATCGGGGAGACTTTCTTCAATAGTAAAGATAGCCGTTTCTCCTTTAAATGGCGGCAGCTCGAGGGTGTAAAGCAAATAGCTTCCATTTGTTCCTGTCACAGACTGGGTTGCCCCGATGACCCCATCGGCGCAGATTAACTGCTGTCGCTGATCTGAATCTTTATCGAGGGGGATGATCACGGTCTCACGACGCCGAAAGGGAAGGGAGTTGAAGGTAGTAATGCTTGTACTTTTTTGCCTGGGTAGAACCTCATCTTTTTCCAGCAGCCTGGCCCCGGTAAGAGCAGCAAAAGAACCTGAAACAACCTCCCGGGCTTTACTGGTAGCAGCGGTTGCAAGTTGAACAGCAATTTCTCCCATCGGCAGGCTGTGCAGGCGAGAATGCCAGGGGCTGCAGAGGTGTAGATCGTGATGCTGGGATTGAAGGGCGCTTTTCCAGGCCTCCCTCAGAGCATCCAGGTTGCCTGGTTCTCCACTGCCGCTGATAAAAACAAGCGTGTCCAGTTGCTCTGCTTCCAGAATTTGATAGGTCGCTTCTTGGGCTGCCTTTAGGGGAGCATCGCCCATTAATCCATAGGGATAATAACAGGGAAAGTCATCACTGCTAAAGTAAGTTTCAATCGGAGAAGGGAACTTTTTGCGGGCATTAGAAAGCAACTTCAGATATTTTGTAGGGGTGATAAAACGAGCCACACCGGACGCTGCCAGGCTGCAAGCCTCCTTCAGGGGCGCTCCGGAAAGAATATTAAAATCCTCGAAGCGGGAGAGCAGTGGGTAATCAAGGTCATGGTCGCTGGCAAGATTTCTAAAATGCTCTAATCCCTCGCTGTTATAATTGGTTAATCCCTCAGGGAGCAAATGCGCACCCATAAAGTGAACGGGATCATCCGGCCCGTAATGCATGGATATTTCCCGGGGAATACTTTGCTCATCAAGAGCTTCCCTGTCAAAAGCACTGCCATAATGCATAAAGGGATAACGTGGAATCGTTTTGATTCGGCTGCCGTCGGGAGCTTGCCAGTAGAAGAGGGGGAAAGACAAGGATGGATCACTGCCGAAAGGAGCCCAGTGTGTTCTTAAGATTGCCAGTTGATATCTGAAAGAGTTAAGAATCTGGGGTAGCTGGGGAAAGAAAGAGGGTTCCTGGGCGGCAAAGGTTTGCACTTCAGCAGCAAGGGCTTCCCTGATCATAAGTCGGCCATAGTAGAAATGGCGGATATATGATTCGCCGTCTAGTAATCCAGCCAGAGGTTGGGCAAAGGTGCCATTTACCAGTTCCAGTCGACCATTGTCAAGAGCCTTCCGGAGGTCCGCGATTGCTTCAGGCATCTCTGCAGTCATTACCGAAAAGGTGTGGCCATCTATTTCAAATGCGCTGGAGAGAGAATGACACTTTTCGAGCCTCTTTAGAATCGGTTTGGCCACCACCGGCCAATTATATATTTTCCAGGTTTCACCACCGGGAATAACAATCCAGTCCCAGAATGTTGCTCCGCCGTGATAACCATCAATAAAATAGACAGTCTGATTCGGTTCGGCAGATGTCGCTTCAGGTTTCCCTGAAGAACGACGGTAGTCACAGTAAAATTCCAAAGCAACCCAGCTTTTTAAAGCCGCCGCCACCGCTCGGGCTAACCACTTAAATAGTATTGTCCCAATTTTCATTTGCACCATCTTTCTAAGCCGTGTTGAATTCGACAGGGAAAAATCACTGGCCGACGAAAGATATTGTTTATCCATCTGCTCTGCATTAATCCATAATAATTATCAGTTTACCTCGACCAGCACTTTAAGAGCTGTTCCATCCCGGAGAGCATTAAACCCCCTTTTAATCTCAGATAAAGGAACACAGTGGGAAATATTTTTTTCCAAAGGAAGCAGGCCACTTTCCAGCAACCTGACAGCAGTTGGAAATGTATGACAGGCGATGTAACTTCCGAAGATTTTTAGTTCCCGATGGGTGATATCATTTTGAACAATTGCTTTACAGGCGGTGTTATCCTGACCGACAAGAAGGATACTGCCTCCGGATCGACAGATCCGCACAGCTTCTTCAAAGAGACAGCCAGCTGCATCAACTACCACTTCCGCGCCGGACATCTCGTTGTCTGTGGTTAAGGTCTCAGCCGGATCGATGCTAATTGGATCAAGGGCTTCTGCTGCCGGGCAGATCCGGCGGGCTGTTTCCCGGCGTTGGGGGGATGTATCAGTTAGGACAATCTTTCCTGCACCACCGGCGCCGAATAAGAGCGCAAATATTACACCGATCGGTCCGGCGCCCAGGATTGCCTGCTCTACAGAAGCATGAGTAGAGATGATATAAAGAGAAGATAGCGGTACAACAGCATAAGATACAAACCCGCCATCAAGAAAAATACCCAGGGTAGTCATCGCCGAACAGGAGTTGGGCATGCCTTTTCGGCAGGCCAGGCGGACCAGGTCCAACTGTCCTGGGGCTTTAAACTGTGCAGCCAGCATTAACTGTTTCAAGGATGTTCAGCTCCTTGACTACATATTAAGAAAGCTTTTTTACTGCAAAGCATTTATTTCGCCAACTATTTGGAAATCGTTGTAAAAAATATCTTCTGGCCCGCCGACCCGCGCTTTAGCTACAACCGCAGCTACGGCGGATAAGTAGCTCGGGGGCAAGAACTATTTTACTGAATTCTTTTTTCTGGCCTTCTTTCAGTTCAGTCAGGATTAGTTCAGCGGCGACTTGCCCCAGTTTATTCTTCGGCTGGGCAATGGTCGTCAGGCAAACCCGTGGATAAGAGGCAAAACTTATATCGTCAAAGCCGATGACAGCCAGATCACCGGGGATGTTCAGGCCCAGTTCATCGGCCGCCTGCATAACTCCCATGGCCAGGAGGTCATTGGCAGCAAAAATAGCGTCGGGTCGGCCGGCCATATTCAGCAGTTTCAGAGTGTTGTGGTATCCTGACTTCCAGGTAAAAGATCCGTAGCGGCACAGTTCAGGATCAATTTCTATTCCAGCCTCGGCAAGGGACTTCAAAAAACCGGAAAATCGTTCCTTGGTTGCTTGCGTTCCCTCCAGCCCACCGATAAAAGCTATCCGCTTGTAGCCATGCTCTAAAAGGTGGCAGCCGGCCAGGTACCCCCCACGGACATCATCGATAATGACCTGGTTGCATTGAATATCCCGCGCAAAGCTGCTTATGGCCACCAGGGGAAGGCAGGTTTGGGCGAACTTTTCGGCAATCGTACCGTTGTCATTAGAAGAAGCCAGAATCAACCCGTCAATCCGTCGGCTTTCGAAGAGAGACAAAAAAGACAGCTCTTTTTTGCCATTCCAGTTTGTATTGCAAAGAAAAACAGAATACCCTGCCCTGGCTGCGGCTTCCTCAACCCCGCGGGCAACTTCCGGGAAAAAGGGGTTGGTGATATCTGGAATAACCAGCGCCAGAGCGCAGGCTTGCCGTGTTACCAGGCTGCGTGCAGCGGCATTGGGAGAATAGCCAAGGCGCTCTGCTGCTTCCTGCACCCTAAACTTGGTGTCCTTATTTACTCCGGGGCGGTTGTTTAATGCCCTGGAAACAGTTGCGTAGGATATTCCAGCTTCTGCGGCGATATCTTTTATGGTCACGCTGTTTTTTCTTCTTTTGTGTTGCAATAAAATCCGCCTTTCTGCTTCAGGATTACTGATCTTCCCAATCCATTGATATTTAGCCATTCCTGGTCGGGAAAACAGGCGTTATATGAGCATTGTAAACGTTTACAATAGCTGGTCGAAAAAATGGCCGAATAGGTCGGCACACATCATACTTCGTCATTAAATTAAAATACCCTCTATTCTGACATTTTTTTTTGAAATCTAAAAATTGTCAGGGAATTGTCAGGGGGACGAATTGTCAGGGGGACGGGGTTGTTGAGCTGTTTGCGCTGCAGGCCGAGGAAGTCGGCACCTCGCCATTTTTTAAAATCCACATATTCTTCTTAGCAGGTGGTTTCGCGACAGCTTTCTGAGCAGGCTTTCCATGCCAGGATGCTGGTAGATGACTCCCGCTAAGCTTAAGTTCCACATCACCCTGACCGAATAATCATTGCGGCTATTTTAACTCACTCTTTCTAAATGCTGTGTCAGCCATTCATCAGGCATATACTCAAGCACCAGCTTAAGTCTTTCCAGATTACCTAATTTTTCAACCTCAGCCCAGTTAAAAATCTGTTGCTGTCGAATTATAATAGCCATCAGGGAAGTCCTTCTTTGTTGTGGTTTTGCCTAAAGACTATTCCGACAAAGTTGAGGATTTCTTTTTTTATTACCTTCTACACCATGATCATGTAAATAGATCTAATCTAGATAATTGTCAGGATATATATAGGGTCAATTCTGCCACCACCAGCTAATCAAACTGACATAATCTAGATCCTAAAGACTCACTTTGGGGGAAAATGTCTTTGTATCTTCTTATAATGTCTTAACTCTCAGGCCTTGCCGAAGATCGCAAATGGTTCGAATAAAAATGCTTGCCATACAGGTAAATCGTGATAGACCGGCGAATAACTAATTATCAATAAGCAGGAGGGAAAATGGTGAAAAAGGCAATGCAGGTATGGTCGGAAGTGGGACCGTTAAAAAAAGTGCTGCTGCACAGGCCGGGTTTGGAGTTAAAAAATCTAACACCCCGCTACTTGGAAGATTTGCTTTTTGATGAGATCCCCTGGCTGGCGAAAGCACAGGTTGAACATGATGGTTTTGCCAGGGCCTTAAAAGAGAGTGGAGTAGAGGTATTTTATGTGAGCAGTATGCTTTTGGATATTGTCGGTGATCTTGAGGTAAAAAGTGAGTTGATCAAACGGCACCTCAAAGCCAGCCCGCTTATTGAACCGGATGTTCTTGATACAATTTATCAATACCTTTATGAGCTGCCTCCGGAAGAGCTGGTTTCCACCATTATAGCCGGGTTGTCAAAACAGGATATCAGGCACTTAAAGAAGTATGTCTCACTGAGCGATTTGACCATCGACAGCTACCCATTTTACCTGGCGCCTCTGCCAAACATGTATTTCACCAGGGATCACGGAGCAATGATTGGGAGTCGGATCCAGATCAGCACCATGTTTTTAACCGCCCGCAGGCTGGAAACGATTTTTCTTCGTATTCTTCAGAAATATCATCCTCTGTTTAAGAATATGGAACTGTCTTTCCATGAGGAAATTCCTTACGGCATTGAAGGAGGAGATATTTTTATTCTGAATCGCGATACACTGATGATCGGTTTAAGCGAAAGAACTACTGAAGAGGCTATTGAATGGGTTGCTCATAAGTATATTGTGGAAAAAGAAATGGTTAAACAAATCATTGTGGTGCAAATTCCTTCAAGGAGAACCTACATGCACCTCGATACTGTATTTACAATGGTGGATATCGACAAGTTTCTAATGTATCCAGGGGTCAGGAACCAGGTTAACATATACTGGCTGGAAAAGGGTAATGATAACAGGGTGAACGCCAGTAATGGCTATAGTCTGCAGGGTGCTTTAAGGAAAGCTTTAAGTTTAAAAAGTGTCGATATTATTTATTCAGGGGCTAATGATGAAATAACTGCCGCCCGGGAGCAGTGGGGCGACAGCACCAATACCCTGGCGGTTAAGCCGGGAACGGTGATATGCTATGATCGTAATGAAGCAACAAACGATACCCTGCGTAAGCATGGGGTAGATGTTATTGAAATTGATGGTTCGGAATTGGTTCGTGGCCGCGGTGGTCCGCGGTGCATGAGCATGCCGCTCGACCGTTCAAATCTTGAGTAGGCAGGCCAGGTTCATTATATAAAAGATCTAGGAGGCAGATATTATGGAAAGGGAATTATCACTTGAATTTGTCCGGGTAACTGAAGCTGCAGCAATTGCTTCCGGACGTCTGATGGGTAGAGGTGATAAAGAGGCTGCCGATCAGGCTGCAGTTGATGCTATGCGTGCAGTATTTGACACTGTTCACATAAATGGAACTGTAGTAATCGGGGAAGGAGAAAAGGATGAGGCGCCGATGCTCTATATCGGTGAAAAGGTTGGCGTCGCCGATAAACCCTGTGTTGATGTTGCTGTTGATCCTCTTGAAGGAACAAATCTTGTAGCCAGGGGTTTACCAAATGCCCTTTCTGTGATGGCTGTTGCTCCGGAAGGAGACCTGCTCCAGGCTCCCGATGTGTTTTATATGGACAAAATTGCTGTTGGACCGAAGGCAAAAGGTTGTATTAACCTGGATGCGCCGGTTAAAGAAAACCTTAATGCGGTGGCTAAAGCACTGGATCGCGATGTTAGCGAAGTTACTGCTATTATTCTTGATCGGCCCAGGCATAAACAATTAATTGCAGAAATCCGTGAAGCTGGCGCCAGGGTTAAGCTAATTTCTGATGGCGATGTTTCCGCAGCGATATCAACCGCAATTGATAATACGGGTGTTGATATTTTGTTTGGTATCGGAGGGGCTCCGGAAGGGGTAATATCGGCAGTGGCGATGAAAATACTCGATGGTGAAATCCAGGGACGTTTGATTCCCAAGGGAGAGGACCTTAACTGTATACATGATCAGGATCATGAGGCGTGTGGAAAACTGCTAATGCTTGATGATTTGGTAAAGGGAGATGACATTTTCTTTGCTGCAACAGGGATTACTGATGGCGATATGCTCAGCGGTGTTCGCTACCGCGGCAATGTTGCCGAAACTCACTCCCTGGTTATGAGAGGTATAACCAAAACAATCCGAAATATTTACGCAACGCATACCCTGAAAATGAAACCTCGTTTTGTTTCCAAAGAGTCATTATGCCGCTGACAGAGTAAACCTGCTCTTATAATTAGCCCGCCCGCCGGTATTCTAAACGGAGGCGGGTCCTGCCATTATATGCTTCACAGTAAAGCTTATTATTGCTACTTAACTATTAAAAAATTCGTTTTTACAGGTTGCAGAACTATGCTGCTTGCAATGCCCATGAATAAATATTTTACACCGCCGTTTTCTCTCTGTCTGATAACAACAATATCATAGGCTCCACTCTCGGCTTCTCCGGTAATTATTTCTGTTCTTCAATAATGCAGTTTTTACTTTCTGAAACATACCTTAATGAAAAAATGAAGACCAGGAAAATTAAAGATTACATTTTTAGAAGCGAAAGTTAAAAAGCACTTGGAGGATAAGAAACCACTGAATAGAAATTTACTGTATAGCCAATTGATTTGGTGCAGAATTTTGTCAGATGGTTGTAAATAATTATTTAGACGGGAAAGGCGGGCTGGTTTAAATGGTTCCGACATTAGAGTCAATCAGAAACGCTGCCGGCAGGATCAGGGAATACGTTCATCATACCCCGATTTATACATCTGCTGCCCTGGATAAGATTTGCGGGGCAAAAATATACTTAAAAGCTGAGAATATGCAGAAAGCTGGTGCATTTAAAGCACGGGGTGCTGTAAATGCAGTTATGTGTCTGACAGAAAAGGAAGCCTGTAACGGTGTAGCAACTCATTCATCCGGGAATCATGCTGCGGCTCTCGCTTATGCTGCTCGCTGCAGGGGTATCAAGGCTTATGTTGTAATGCCTGAAAATGCCCCTGCAGTTAAAAAGGCAGCGGTTAAGAGTTATGGTGCGGATATTTTTTATTGTGAAGCCAACGAACAAGCCAGGGAGGCGGCACTCAAAAATGTAGTTAAACAGACAGGAGCTACTTTTATACACCCGTTCAACAACTACCGGGTTATTGAGGGGCAGGCAACTGCGGCGCTGGAAATGTTGCATGATGTAAGTTCGCTTGAAGCAATCATTGCACCTGTGGGAGGAGGAGGCCTTCTGAGTGGCACTGCACTGGCAGCTTCCTATGCCGCGACCGGTATAAAGGTCTTCGGTGCCGAACCACAAGCGGCAGATGATGCCTGGCAATCTTTACAGGAAGGCAGAATCATCCCTGCCAATAATCCTGAAACCATTGCTGACGGGTTGAGAACGTCGCTGGGAGAGCTTACATTTGCCATCATAGCAAAATCGGTAGAAACGATTATAACTGTGTCCGAAGAAGAAATCATCCAGGCGATGCGTCTGATTTGGGAGAGGGCAAAGCTTGTGGTTGAACCTTCTGCTGCTGTTGCCCTGGCAGCTGTTACCAGCAGTCGTCATAAAATCGATGCCGGCAGTATCGGGTTGATTATTTCCGGCGGCAATGTTGATCTGGATAATCTACCCTGGTGAAAAAGAGACTGTGCTTAGTCATGATATTTTTATGGCCTGCCCAGGACAAGACTGGACACATTTGGCACAGTTTTTACATGGAGACGGGCTGAAGAAGGGATAAGAAAACTGCTCTTCCTGTCCGATTTTTTTAACCGGGCAGGCTGCAACAGCCAGGCATACTCCACCGCTGCATTGTTCCGGGTGGCATTTACTATAATCCAGGCTTAGAATAGCTGTAGTCATAAAAAACTCCGTTTCAAACCTTGCAAGTATATATATTCTAGAGTATAATACTACACTGTTGCATGGAAGGAAGTCAATTCCCAGCCACCAAAATAGTAACAATAATAAGTTATGCAAATAGTTGACATCATTTCAACCATATAGTATTATGGATATACTATAAAATAGGTAGATTTAATCTCCTTACTTTCATTGTTTGTAGATTGTAGAAAGACGGGGAAGCAAAATCTGACTGTTATTTTTTTTGAGGAGGTAGTTTGATGAAAAAAGTATTATGGTTAACCCTGGTGCTTGTCTTAGCGCTGGTTATGATAGCCGGTTGCGGGGATACCCCAGCAGAAGAAGCACCCATTGATGAAGCCCCGGATGAAACTCCGGATGACGAGGTTGTTGAAACAGGTACCTCAAGACTGGGTCTCGGTGTTGTGACATCGATTGCGAAGTCACGCGATGCAGGCGATGATATTACTGCACAGGCTCAGACCGACGTGGTAATGGCTGCTGTGTTGTTTGATGGCGAAGGGCGTGTTGTTAGTGTTTCAATCGATAATGCCCAGAACCGGGTGGCTTTTGATGAAGAAATGCAGCTTGCTACCGACATTAGTGTGCCCGGAACCACCAAGGTTGGTTTGGGCGATGATTACGGCATGAAGCGGGTTTCCGAAATTGAAAAAGAATGGTACGAGCAAATGGCAGAATTTGAAGCCTGGATGCTGGGCCAGACTGTTGATGAAATCAAGAGCCTGCAGGTTAAGGTTGTTGACGATGCACATCAGAACGTTCCCGATGTTCCAGAACTGACTTCTGTCGTTACAATTACTGTTGAAGATTATATTGCTGCGGTTGAAAATGCTTATAACAATTCAATCGAAGTGGAAAATGCAGTTACTGCAGGGCTGGGAGCAGACATTTCGATAGCAAAATCCAGAGGACTTGATGAAGCAAACGAGCTTATGCCCATGGCCCAGGTGGATAATACCATGGCCGCCGTTGCCTTTGATGCTGAGGGTGTAATTGTCGGTGCTTTAATTGACAATGCCCAGATCAGGGTTAACTTTGATGAAGAAGGCCAGGTAACTTCCGATCGCTCCGAAGCTCCGAAGACAAAAACCCAGCTTGGTGACGATTATGGCATGAAACGGGTTTCTGAAATTGAAAAAGAATGGTTCGAGCAGATTGCCTCCTTTAGCGAGTGGATGGTTGGCAAAACAGTAGACGAGGTGCTGGGCCTCCAGGTTAAGGTTGTTGATGATGCTCATCAGCATGTTCCAGATGTTCCTGAACTTACCTCGACCGTTACGATTACTGTAGAAAGCTATCAGGCTGCTGTTGCCACAGCTTATGAGAATGCTAAATAAGCTTAGCTGAATAAACAGAGCTTTTGAAACGCTCCTCCATTTACTGTGGGGAGCGTTTCATATATTATTAATGTTGTGAAGCAGTGGGAAGGATAGGATAATGAAGCTCAGGTTGTTTATTTCAGGATTTGTTATTTTTTTACTAACTGGTTGTTCTACCGAACAGGTAAATGAGAAGAACAGGTACACCGGTTCATTTTTTGATACCTTCGATACCCTGGTCCAGGTTGTAGCTTATACGGATAACGAAGATGAATTCGATGGCTATATGACTATGATTCACGACCGCTTTGTGGAGTTGCATAAACTGTATAATATTTATCTAGACTACGAAGGGGTTAACAACATCAAAACCATCAATGACAACGCCGGGATAAAGCCGGTTGTTGTGGAGCAGGAAATCATAGATCTAATCATTTATTCCAGGGAAATGTATGAGCGAACCGGTTATACAACAAACATTGCCCTGGGACCAGTGCTGGAGATTTGGCGTTACTATCGTGAAGAAGCAGAATTTGATCCCGAAAGCGCAAGAATACCTCCCCTGGATGAGCTAAGAGAAGCAGCTGCTTTTACAGATCTTGACCAGGTTGTAGTTGATCCTGATGCCGGGACGGTTTACCTCCCGGACTCCCGGATGAGCCTTGATGTCGGGGCAGTTGCTAAAGGGTTTGCTACCGAAATTGTTGCTCGCGAACTGGAAGATGCCGGGTTGCAATCTGCTGTTTTAAGCCCCGGGGGTAATATTCGCACCATAGGCAGGCCGCTTGATGGTATACGCGAAAAGTGGGGGGTAGGCATCCAAAATCCGGAAGCCTCTGTTGTTGCAGAAGATGAAAGGTTACTTGATGTAATTTTTGTTCAGGATGCAGCAGTAGTCAGCAGCGGCGATTATCAACGTTATTATATAGTTGACGGCCAGGTAATGCATCATATAATAGATGTTAAAACATTGATGCCGGGCAGGTACTACCGGGCCTTGACTGTAGTATGTTCTGATGCTGCCCTGGCCGATTTTCTTTCAACGGCTCTGTTCCTGTTGCCTTTCGAAGAAAGCATAGCTATGGCAGAAAGCTTCGAAGGGGTTGAAGTTTACTGGGTATTTCATGATGGCCGTGTTGAAGTTACAGATGGGCTAAAAAGCATGCTGCGCAGCTATGGTGCGACTAATGAACTGCAATGAAATTGCCGCCTTAAAAAAGGCGGCAACTTCATTAATTGAGAAAAATGTATAACAAACCTGGTGTTTTCAGCCATCATAACAGCTTAAATTATTTGCTAACTTGAGGATATAAAAAGTGTTATATTTATTAATTGTTCTTTAACAGGCCCTGTTTTTATCATTCAGCTGTGGATTAATTGTTGAGACTGTAGTAGAAATTAATCATTGAGTTTTGCAAGCGAAAAACTATCAAATAAACCTGTTTTTCAAAGAATAGCTTAATAACAGCATGCTAATTATAGCTTAGCAGTTTGTATCACAATTTCACAAGCATATTTAACCTTTGCCTAACTACTACTAATCATATAATATATAATATGTATTTAAACAGCTTAAATATTCTGGTTTGCAACTATTTCCGGCAATCACCGGTTGCACTACATAAATTAAGATGAGAAGGGATGGATGGTTATTTTCGGTATAAAATTGCTTCCACTGATTATAGTAATAATTGGTTTCACTGTATTTCCCCTGCTTGGTGTTTTACTATATCACACTAATGGTTTAATTGGCGGATTTGCCATCGGTTTGGTTATTGCGCTGGTTGTCAGCATGTTTAAAAAAAATTGATTCCACCCCATATCAGGCAGCAGTTGAATATTAAATTAAAAACAAAGATCGTCCATGGCAGCAGTTTACTGCCGCTTAGTAAAAGTGTACAGCAAGTCTAAGGCTTTGATCGATGAAGTGACGGCAAATTGGTTAGTTGTACAATTACCGGGTAGCGCCGGGCGGCCTAATGCCGGACAAAAGGCTGCTCCACTCTGCGGTTTTCCACTTTCTCTCCTGGTCAATTTTAACTGATATAGGACGGGGTGAATCTGCTCCCGATGATTTTATAAAAAGTTTAATAAAGCCATCGTCGGCCCTACCACTGTGTGGATTAGTAGTAAACTCGAGAGTGTAAGGAGCGGTGACAAGGGTATAGCCTTTCTCGGGTGAAGTGTTTTTAAAGTAGGATTGCATATGGTATTTTTTATCTTTGATCTGATTTTTGATCAAATTCAGTGAGCGCTGGCTTAATTTGTTTCCGCCAGTCAGCTGGTCCGGATGCACTGCCAGGCCCAGGGCGGTTTCGCCATCCTGGCTATTCTCAGTATAAAGCAGCAGTGCAAGGATCATAACCGCTGCCGCTCCTTCCGGTGCATTGGGAAACTCTGAACATATTTGTTCAAAACTTGCCAGATCTTTGGGGATATGCCTTAGTACAATACTGCACATTTCTTTCTTACCTCCCGCTCAACTTTGAATAATTATTCCGAGATTTATTGTAACACAGTTAAAGTATTTTTAGTAAAAATGCATAGTAGTAATACGCTAAATTAGGTTTATTGCAATGATTATTCCTGATGAAATACAGTAATAAAAACAATGGTGACGGGATATTGCTGCTTGTTGACGATTGTGGCTGAAAATTGTTATAATTAAAAACGAGAACAAAATAATTGCTTCTGCGGGAGAAAAAATGACAAAACTAACGCTGGAAAATATTGTGACTCAAGTTGACGAGCTCCCTGCACTTCCCCAGATTGTTACCAGGGTTATGGAGCTCACTGAAGACCCTGATTCTACTGCTTTTGATATACAGGCAGTGCTCAACCAGGATCAGGCGATGACTGCCCAGGTTTTACGCTTGGCGAACTCAGTTTACTACGGCTATTCAAGGCGCATAGCTACTGTTACAGATGCTATAATTCTGATTGGCTTTAATGCGGTCCGCAGTATTGTTCTTGCTGCATCAGTCAGTAAAATATTAAAAAAGGAGCTTAAGGGTTATGCTATGGATGAGGGTGAACTGTGGAAGCATTCACAGTGTTCAGCAGTATTTGCTCGAATTCTGGCAAAAAAAATTCGATTCAGGTCAGTTGAGCTTGCTTATACAGCCGCCCTGTTGCATGATATTGGAAAGCTGATATTAAACAGTTTTATGTGCGATATGTACCAACAGGTTATAGATATAGTTGCAGAAGAGAAAATTCCTTTTAATGAAGTTGAAGATAATATCTTTGGGTATAATCATGCAATTCTTGGTGGTAAAGTAGCTGAAAAGTGGAAGCTGCCCGTAGATCTTACAGAAGCGATAACCTGCCACCACGAGCCTGGTAAAGCAGAGATAAACCCGCAGCTTACGGCAATTGTACATGTTGCTGACGCAGCTACAATGCAGATGGGACTGGGGCTCGGTATTGACGGATTACTTTACCCGCTAGACCAGGAAGCAATGAACCTGCTGGAAATAAATGATTCAGATCTTGAAGAGATAATGGCAGAGTTAGTTGATATTTTAATTGACAGCGACACCTTTTAAGGATAGCAGCTAAAACGGGTTTGCTCCTCTATTGGGGTGGGCCTTTTTTTAAACCAAAAACCCCTCGATCATTTTATTAATTTTCCCTTGCGGAGGAATATTGATTTGAAGCTAACTACCCGTCTTTTTCTTTATTTTGAAGAAATAGTAAATGCCGGGCTTTTAGTTGTTACCGTAGTTGTGTTTCTGCTTTTTACTGTTTTTATACTTCCATATATGTCCGAACGCCTAGCTGAAATGACAGGTGTAACAATATCACCGGATACTTCTTTTTTATATTCTGCAGGAGATTTATATGCAATGGCCGAGTCATACGGCGATACGGGACGGGCTTACTACATAATGCAGAAATATACTTTTGATATACTCTGGCCGGTTGTTTATCTTTTATTTTTTTTGGTCGTGTTAACTTATATCTTCCGGTATACAGGTATGAGTCGCTTTGCTCATACTGTTAAATTACTGCCTGTTTATGCTTTTTTATTTGATCTTCTTGAAAATTTAGCTGCCGCTGTTGTGATGTACAGGTACCCCCGGCCTACTGCTGTTTTGGCACATGTAACTTCCCTGTTTTCCATCGCAAAATGGCTGTTGATTGTGTTGAGTGTTGCAGTAGTAGCAGCAGGTTTAGTCCTATGTTTAAAAAAAAGGATCGGCAGAGCATGACAAGATAGCCCTCTGCCGATTTTAAATAACTATAATAAACAGGATTAATAGAAAACCGCTTCCGATAATTAACCATGCGGTTTATATGCTCACCGGGTGTGGTAAAGGTTTTTTGCCGGGAGAACAGGCAATTATTTAAAGAGCGGAGGTAGATCATGAGTTTACAGAAAACAAACATTTCAAAAGAAACACTAACTGGTCGGCTGGCAGTTTGCAACGGTGAAAAACCGGCGCAATTGTTGATAGTAAATGCCCGCCTGGTTGATTTATTCAACAAGAAAGTAACCTTGACAAACCTGGCCATTGAAGAAGGTTATGTTGCCGCTATCGGAGATTGCTACAAAGAAGGAGAAGAGGTTATTGATATAAACGGTTGTTACTTAACCCCCGGTTTAATTGATGCTCACCTGCACATAGAAAGCACCCTCCTTTTTCCACCAGAGCTGGCCGGGGTTATAGCTGCTCGCGGTACTACAACAGTTATCAATGATCCACACGAGATAGCCAATGTGTTAGGAATTGAAGGGGTCAAAATGATGATCGAGGCTGCCGATGATCTTCCCTGTGATTTTTTTATGACTGTACCTTCGTGTGTTCCGGCAACAGAAATGGAAAGCTCCGGGGGAGAAATTAATGTTAATCAGATCAGGGAATTGATTGGACATCCTCGCGTAGTCGGGCTTGGGGAAATGATGAATTACCCGGGGGTTATTAACGCAGACCAGGTTGTGCTGGCTAAAATAGCTGCCGCCCTGGAAGCGGGGAAAATAGTTGATGGTCATGCCCCTGGCTTAAGGGGAAAGGAACTTCAGGCATATCTTTCTGCCGGCATCAGCACCGATCATGAATGTGTAAACAGGGAAGAGGCAGCGGAAAAAATCAGGAATGGTATGAGAGTAATAATACGTCACGGTTCGGCATCTTCAAGCCTTAAAGAGATACTGCCCCTTGTTAATGATAATAATGTTGAATTTTTCATGTTCGGCAGTGATGATCGCGAAGCTGCTGAATTAATTGCAAAAGGTCACCTCGACGATTTATTGCATACAGCTGTTTCAATGGGTTTAGATCCCTGCCTGGCTTTAAAAATGGCCACATTTAACCCTGCCCGTCATTACCGGTTGTTCGATCGGGGTTTGTTAGCCCCGGGATACAGGGCTGACCTGGTTGCATTTAAAGATCTAAAAAACTTTAATGTGGATATGGTTATAAAAGATGGGAAGCTAGTTGCCAGCAAGGGCAGGTTGGTTAGTCCGGTTAAGCGCGGTATACTGCCGGAACATGCCCTGCAAACAGTAAAAACAGGGAAAATATATAATGCAAATGATTTTCGCATCAAGGCCGATTTAGCTAAAAAACAGGTTATAGGCTTAATTCCAGGTCAGTTATTAACGGAAAAAATGCAAATTGATATTCCCCTGGACAGTAATGGGGAAGTAACAGGAATTACTGCTTTAGGCGTGAATAGAATTGCTGTAATAGAGAGACACCGGGCCAGCGGCAGTTATGGTCTTGCTCTTGTCAAGGGTATGAATATTAAGGAGGGAGCCCTGGCTTCAACTGTTGCCCATGATTCACATAATATTATAGTTGCCGGTGCAGATGAGGAAGCCATGGCAGTTGCTGTGAACCGCTTAACGGAAACAGGGGGTGGTTTTATTGTGGTAGATGGCAGCAATAGGGTAAAGGCCCAGCTGCCCCTGCAGATTGGTGGACTTATGTCGGTTAAGACCGCGGGGGAGGTTGCAACGGAAATGGAATTATTGTTAAAAGAGGCCGCATTACTGGGTACTGACCTGCCCCAACCTTTTCTAACTTTATCCTTTTTAGCTCTTCCGGTTATCCCTTCATTGAAAATAACTGATCGCGGGCTTTTTGATGTGGATAATTTCTGTATTTTGTAAGATCAGATCATTTTAAGCCCGGCATGGATTAAACATTATTTTTATGATAAGATAAGCCAACTAAACTGAAGGAGGGAAATATTTGGCGATATACTTGACAATACCCAATTTGTTATCAGCCTCAAGAATTGTTTTTTTACCACTCCTGTTTATATTGCTGTACAACGGATATTATTACCCGTTTCTGGTTGGTTATATATTGTTGGGATCTACAGATTTTTTTGATGGTCTCATTGCCCGCAGATTTAAAATGGTGTCACATTTTGGGAAGGAACTGGATTCTCTTGCCGATCTGTTTTTTTATATAGCATCTGCATTTTTCCTCTATCGGTTGCAGCCTGAAGCTGTTGCGGCAAATAGTATTTACCTGACCATATTCTTTATTCTTCTTGGTTTATCGTTTATTCTTTCAGCTATATTATTTCGGCGTCCTGTAATGATGCACACGGTTATCTTGCGTTTTAATGCTGTTATGGTGTTTTTTGTAATAATATCATCATTCTTTTTTGATGTAACCTGGTTTGTCAGGTTGGTTGTATCATTATACATACTTGGTTTTCTTGAAGAAATCGCTATATTTTTGATATTTGGCGATGTTGACCCCGACAGCAAATCAATTATTCACTTAATCAGAAAAGTATAATAAGCAATGGGTTATTTTAAAAGGGACCATAGCCGATTGCTACCGCGATCAGCAGAAAAGCTGACGTAACGGTAAGGACCAGTAGCTGCAGGCCGATGACCCAGCGGAACCATTTGATGTAGCTGATTCCGGCCAGTCCAAGGGCGATAAGCAGAACGGCATTGGTTGGATACAAAACATTGCTGAAACCATCGCCAAAAGCAAACGCCAGAACGGCGGTCTGCCTTGTTACGCCAACAAGGTCTACCAGCGGAGCGATAATAGGAATAACCAGGAAAGCTTTTGCTGATGCTGACCCAATGAAAAAATTAAGAAGCAGAACCAGGGCATAAACAAGAAGAGCTGCAATAAATGGTGAAGCGCCACCAATGGCCCGCGCAGCGTAATCGAGGATGGTATCCATTACCCGGGCATTGGTCATAATATGTTTTACACTGACGGCCATTAATATTAAAATGATGGCCGGGGATATGGCGCTAACACTGTTGGCAAAGATTTTCAGAGTTTTTCCAGGGGTTATCCCGGCAAGTAGTGCGGAACCTAGTCCTCCCATTAGAAAGAGCAACCCGACAAGTGGCAGGGTAATGGTTGAAATAGCGCTGACAAACGAAGCGCTGATGCTTACAGCAACGATTAGTGCCAGTGAAATGATGAATAAGGTCACAGATTTTTTTAGACGCGGATCAGCCTGGGTTTCCAGTTCCTCACGGGTAAGGGTGAACTTTGCCCGCAGATTTTCGTCTTCTCTGAAAGTCGGTGAAAGAGAAGGATCTTTTTCAATCTTTCTGGCATAACGCACTAAAAAGAATGTGAGCATAAAATAGATGACCAGAAAAACACCAGCTCTTAAACCCATCCCTGAAAAAACCGGCAGCCCGGATAATCTTTGTGCTATTCCAATAGTAAAGGGGTTAGCCAGCGCAGCTGAGAACCCAAAGGCAATAGCCAGTATGCTCATTCCCAGACCGGTCATAACGTCCCAGCCCAACAGGTAAGCCAGGGCAATCATCACCGGGACCAAAATTACTACTTCTTCAAATATTCCAGGCAAAGCGCCAAAAAGCATAAAACAAAGAATAATGATGGCGAGAAGCAAATATTTGCGGTTTCCCATTCTTAGTACAACCCGGGCAATAACAGCCTTGAGAACCCCAGCCTGGTCAAGTAGAGCAAACGACCCACCGATAAAAAGCACTATCAATATGATTGTAATAATAGTTGGAGCATCAGGGCCCCAGAGGACTTCAACAGGAGCAGTTAACCAGCGCCAGAAGGGATAATCGGGGGTGTCAACGAAGCTGAAAGAACCCGGGGTGATTATTTCACGCCCGTCAATTTCCGTTCTTTCATAACTGCCGCTTGGAATAGCCGTGCTAAGCAACCCGGCCGAGATTATTAAGATGAGAAGAATGATAAAGGATTGAATGAATGCTTTTTTGCTGATTCTGAGTACGGACTGGCCTTTATTCATCCACTGCCCCCCCCTGGTAGTTGTGTAAACCGGGCTTGATCCTTCTAACAGGACCGTATACAGCCCGGCCCCGGACGCTTATTCCCTGGACCATAAAGCCCGCTGCTAAGGTTTATTTCAACATTACTGAATAATATCCTGTCAGGTTCCGTGAATGCTGTCTAAAAAAGTTGTCTAAGTATACTTCCCACCCATTTATAATATCAGATGCTGGTTACCAGGGCTGTTACATATTTTCTGCGAATGGTATCTTCGGTTATATCAATTCCGGATGCTTCGTTATCACTGGATATAATCAGGGCAGGATACACTATACCGGAGATTAATTGTAAAACCTTATACTTAACCTCTTCGTCGTTCCTGAGACCGGTTAATTCCCTGACAAGTGGCGTGATGTCGGTTTCGAGAAGACCGAGGTAGAAATTAAGGCTGGTGTTTTCACGTTCTAAGACTCTGGTACCGATCAGATAAATGATGCCAGGGTAATCAATCAGGTTTTTTATCAGTTTATCAGCCCAATTTATCAGCCTTTCCTTGATCGGTAATGACTTGTTTTCAAGATTGGTGTAGATCTGGCGTATGTTTTCCATTAACTGCATCTCAACCTCTTCAAGCAGCTTTTCCTTGGATCCGAAATAATAATTTACCGAAGCCAGGTTAACTCCGGCCCTTCCGGCTATTTCCCTGATGGTCAGATTAAGGTTTTTTTCCCTGCCAATAATTTCAGCGGCAGTATCCAGTATTTTATTTCTTGTATCGCTTTTTTCAAGAGCCATTCTATCACCTCACTTATTCGAATAAATTAATTATTTTATACCATAATATTTCTGTCCACAGTTTATTTTCTTCTGTATCCTGGTCTTTGACCTGATCTTCATCAAGCTCTCTTTCAATTCTGGGAGTTTGCACGATAAAGCGTACTTCGCTGTGCCGGTTGTTCTCATTGTCGGCAAAGGAGCGATAATCATCAGCAAGCTTCTCCATCAGTTCCAGTTTTGCCTGGCCTGCTCTTGATTCATTGATGCCATCAATTAACTCACTTTTCATAGCTGTTATTCCGCCGGATCTTAATAAGTCAAGAGCATTTGTCAGTTCAGACTGTCCATCTGCAAGTTGACCCAGAGCAGCGGGCAGTTTTGAAAGGTCGCCAGACATCATCTCTGCATCAGATATAAAGGCGTCAACCTGATTCAGGTAATCTTCAAAAGAGGCAACTCCCCCGGCAATACCGGCTATTTGACTAACCAGGTTTTCTGACTCTGCCAGGTTAGAAACTCTTTCCAGAGCTTCAATCCCTGGCAGGTATTCATTCAGCCACTGATTCTGCAGCGTATCAATACTTTTCTGCAGATCGGTAAGGTCTGTGCCGATGAGGGCACTTTCTTCAAGCATCTCCTGGAAAAGTTCTTCTCTCATTAAAATGATTAAGCCTGTTTCATAAAGAGGTGATCCTGGGTCGTTGTCCCTGACCAGTTTTTCAGCTTCTTTTTGGATGGTGGATGAATAACGGTTAAGTTCGTCAAGATCATTTTCAAGTTCGTCAAGACGGCCGCCCAATCTCTGTGATTCAGCAGAGATAGCCTCTATCTCTTCTGATATAGAATTGCTGCCTGCCATGTTGTCAATATTTTCTACGGCAGCTAAGAGGATGCCCATAGAATCAACCAGTGATTCGGAATCAATTGCATTTATTAAGTCGGATAGTTGCTCTCGTTGAGCCAGATAATTATCGATCATTAATTGATAATCATCAAAATCGGTTTTCAGTTTCTTGCTTTCATCTGTAAAGAGGATCAACCCTTTTTCAATTTCTTCTGCTCCGGTGCTTAACTCACCAAAGATTTGATCAAATGATTCGATACCTTCAAGCATTTGTATAAGAATGCTTTCAATATCTATAGTATTTATCGGCGGCATTTGAGGCATAATCATGAATGAGAAACGGTCCAATTCAATGTCTGCTCCGTTCATGCTAAACCGCAGTTCTTCTTCAGGGTAGGGGAAAACCATAAAGTTGATACTGACATTTTGCCCCATTACCATGCTTGTTCCATCTCCGGGGTCAATATCTGAAAAACGCTCCAGGTCCAGCTCAAAAGAACCCTGGACAACCATTGGAACATAGTTAATATCATTTTTATAGGTAAGATTACCGTTGTAGTCATAATAGCTTAACGGCTGATCGTACTGGAGGTTGTTGGTAAACTTAATAGCGATTTCAAGGTTTCCTGAATTGCCGGCTAGATCTTCCGGTTCTGTTTCGATGCCGTCAAGGTAATAACTGATGGAGATTTCCACTGGAAGTTGTTTGTCAACAGTGCCCTGGTAGTAGAGGGCTCCTGTTTCAAAGATTTTGCTGTTCCAGACAACCCTGTCTTCTTCCAGAATTGGTTCCTCGGTTCCGGTCATGTTGTCTATGTGCAAATAACTACCGTAATCGACAACAAAGCCAGCATCGTGATCAACCTGATCGTAAATCCGGTTAACAATTGTCAAATCATTCACCTGACCACCATGATCGAGTATTATGTAAACTGTTTCATTCTTAATAGCTTCAGTTACGCCGTCAGGCAGGTTATCATCCTCCAGGTTACTGCTTTGGAAAGCAGGTCTGTAGGAGTCGGCATTGCTCATTTTATCTTCCGTGACAACAGAATATGCCGCTGCGCTGAGGGCTAGTAAAGCGATTAGAATTATTGCTATTGGATAGATTAGTTTATTCCTCATTGTGTGAAGCCTCCAGGTATTTTCCCTGATTTGTTCTATTTTTTGTTCCCGGCCAGTTGATGGTAAACTTGCCAATTCCATGGTTGAATACAATTAAAAGCCCGGGAAGCAGAGCAAACATGACAATCATGCTTATTAAAGCTCCCCGCCCGATTAACATGGTCATTTCCCTGGTAGTTTTAATCCCGGCAACAACTGATATGCTAAATGTTGCTGAAAAAAGAATCAACGCACTGGTTAGAATAGACCTTCCGGTTTCCTGAAGAGTTTTTATTGCTGCGCCGCTTCGCGAAACTATTACCTCCAGGTTATCCCTATACCGCAGTGTATAGAGTATGGCGTAGTCAACTGTGGCTCCGAGCTGTATAGCCCCGATAATTATCGGGGTAAGTGAGGAGACAACCTGATCCTGGTAATAGAGCATACTGATGTTAATCCAGATTGCCAGTTGCACGGCCAGAACGAGCAGTACCGGAAGGGCTAACGATTTTAAACTGAGTCCAACAATTAACCCGATCGCCAGTATTGATACAATGGCAACGTTACGTGCATCACCAACCGATAAAGAAGCCATATCACGGGTTACAGCGGTTGGCCCGGTAACATAGTATTCTTCATAAAGAGCAGCTGTATTTCTTCTGATCAGGTCAACGGTATTAAAAGCTTCTGTTTCGTTTAAAGATGGGGATAGAAATACCATCATGTTCCTGTATCCTCCGGAAAGGAATTCTTCGGATATTTCATCCGGAATAATAATATCGGGCAGCGCCTGGTCAACCTGTGATGTAATGGCAAGAACTGAATCAACAGTGCCAATCTGTTCCAAGGTGGTTACCAGATCGTGTTCCCTCTGCCTTCCAAGGTCTGCGGTTATTACATATAGAATATCAACTGCTCCGTACTCGTCCATTATTTCATTTGTATCGTTTACTGCTATAGAATCAAGAGGCAGATAATTTTCATTGGAATAATAGAAATCAACCTTATTCTGTCCCAGGTAAGCCGGAACTGCCAATATTAGAAATATTACCAGGAAAACCCGGTAGTGCCTGATCATAAAAGGTGCAATCTTCTTGAATGAAGGCAGTAATATTTTGTGCTTAAACCGGCTGCTAAAGGGATAAAAAGTTATAATCAAACCGGGCAAAAGGGTTAATGTTACGATAAGGCTGATTACAATTCCTTTTGCCAGCACAAATCCCATGTCGCTCCCTATGCCGTTTTTCATCACTATCAGGGCGCTAAAACCGCCGATGGTTGTTAAAGCACTTGAGGCAACAGTAACTGCTGTTTTGTTGACGGCAGAAACCATTGCTTCCTCGATATTGCCCGATCCCTCTTTTTCTTCTTCCAGCCGGTGCATTAAAAATATGGCATAATCAAGCGAAATACCCAGCTGCATTACGGCTGCTATCGAAGCAGTTAAAAAAGATATCTCGCCCCTGAATATATTGCTGCCCATATTTATTACTATTGCTACTCCAACAGCAACCAAAAACAGAATTGGATCAAGATAAAGCGATGTTGATATTGTTAAAACAATTAGGATAATAACCGCTGCCAGAACAGTATAAATCAACATTTCATCATCAACAGCCGTTTGCATTTCAGCCAGTATAGCCGGTTCGCCACCAAAATATATTTCTTCATCATGTACGGTCAGTTCACGTATGGACATTACAGCCGCGATTGTATCCGGGCTGCGGGCATTATCGCTGAATTGGACCTGCATCAGAACGGTACTTTCAGTTCTGAAACGCTCCTGTATTTGCGGGTCGGTAAATTCCGGGGGCATATAGATATCAGTGTAGTCCCCCAGCCAGATCACATCTTCTACTCCCTCTATGTTATTTACATCTGAAATGAGGTATTCAATTTCAAAGGTTTCTTTGTCACGGGCCATCAATATGCCAAGAGCCGATAGTGAAAATTCTTGTTCGAGAATATCTTCACCCAGACGTGAATTTTGTTGCTCGGGCATATACGAAATCAGGTCGTAATTAACGCCGGTAAGCAGATACCCCAGGGCAGCAGGTATTAATAGTATTAGGTAAGCAGCTATGATCAGTTTGCGGTATTTGACAACAAATTGTCCCAATTTCAGCATAAAAGTTTCCTGTTCAGTTCAGCAAACATATATTTAAAATGTTTGATTTAAACAATTGTTTAAATCATTTGTTTATATTATAAAGCTTCATTATCTAAAAGTCAATGGCAGGAATTATTCGTGTGGAGAAGGAAATACCTGAGGTATTGATTTTATCAAATAACTATTGGGGAGATGAAAAAATGATTGCCATTATTGCAAAGTTAAAAATTAAAAGCGGCATGGAAGAAAAGGCAGCATATGCCACTTTAAGAATGGCAGATCAGGTTAATAAACAGGAAAAGGAATGCTTATATTATGAACCATACATGACTGCTGAAGGAACAGGTGAAATATTTATATTAGAAAAGTATACCGGAATGGAAGCTCTTGAAAAGCACAGGAACTCACTTCACTATAAAGAATTTGGAGAAACACTTAAGGATGCCCTGGAAGGCCCGCCTGAAGTACAGATGCTAAAAGCATTAAGTTGATCACTGATTAGTGTATCCCGGGTGCCTGTTGATAAACTCTACAGTTGGGCAGGATTTGCTGTTGAACAGGGGAGTCCTACCAGGCATTTTCCGCATACATCAGCAATCTTTTCGAGATCTTTGAAGCGAGCGGCATTAGTCAGGCACATTTCATAGCATTTATGTTTATCCAGGGAATCTATTAATAAAGCTGTATTCACACATTTATCTACGCAGATTCCACAGGATCCATCGGCCAGGTAGAGACAATACTCAGTAGTAGGCCTGGCCGTTGGTTTCAATTCAAGATCGGTAATCAGGGATCCGATACGTCCACAGCACCCTTTTGCAGTAATCAACATATGGTTAACCCCGAAGGTTCCCAGCCCGGCGATGTAAGCAGCGCTGCGGTGCGACCAGTCGCTTAATAAAGTGGTTTCATTAAAATTATGGGTGGCCGGTATATGAACAGCATGATAACCTTTAGCGTTAATTATTGAGCAGAGATGTTCACCGGTTGCTTTAATCAAATCATTAGTTTCAATGTAGGACAAGGCCCATGATTTGGAACAGAGACGGCCCTGCTTATTACTGTTAATAACCTGCTTATGAAAAGGGATGAAATAAGTAATTACCGATTTTGCTCCTTCTAATAAATCTTCCGGCAGGGCATGACCGGGATGAATAATCTGTTTCAGCCGGCTAAAAAGTGGATCTCCTGCACTGGCAAAAGCTATAAGAGGTTGTTCCCACCCCCTGTTTTCCGGTTGCTGATAATCAACAACATAAGCTTCTATTGCCTCTTTAATGATTGTCTCCATTAGCATCCACCTCAATTATCTTTTTCAATCAGCAGTAAGAAAATGTCGTGTTACAATCAAAATTACCAGGGCAGCAAGCATCATCATGGCAGCCATTGTTACTGCAGTTTCCATTTCACCGGTTGAAAAGCGCAGGTAAATGGCTACCGGCATAGTTTCGCTGTAGCGGGCTATAGTTCCTGCCAGCATAATTGTTGCACCGAACTCGCCCAGGGCGCGGGCCCAGGCTAACAGCAGGCCGGATAATATACCTTTGTAGGCCAGGGGCAGGGTTATCCTGGTAAAAACACGAGCAGGGCTGTCTCCCAATGTTGTCGCAGCTTCCTCAAGACTTTGTTCTACTTTATTGAAAGAAACCTTGATTGTTCGCAGGGCATAAGGGGTCGCGATGAAAAACTGGGCCATAACCGCGCCGGCAGGAGTAAAGATAAACCTGATTCCCTGTGCTGCCAGCCAGTGACCTGCAGGCGAGCTAAACAGAACCAGCAGGGCTAAACCGCTGACCAGGGGAGGAACCAGCACTGGAAGGTAAAGGATGCCTTCTGCCAGATCCTTGCCTGGAAAGGTATAACGTGACAGGATGTAAGCTGAAGGGATGGCAAACAGGCCGCCCAATAATGTAGCTGCAGTAGAAGAAAACAGGCTGAACAGGAGCGGACGATAAAATTCTGTCGATGTAATGATTGAAAACAGGCTGGATTTTTGGATCAGGCTGAAAAGAGAAAGGTAGGCAGAAAGAACCAGGATTAATAAAATCGTAAACAAAAATATAAAAGTGACTTTTAACCAGTTAACTGACATAAGTATCCTCTGGCTGATTTTATGTTGCAAGGCTTATCCGGCAAGGGCTCTTTTGGGTGGTATCAGGCAGAGCCTGTTATCAATCCAGTTCAGCAAATCCTGTCGGATATGAGTGGCAATAATTATTTCTGTTTGATAGGTCTCCCGGTATTCGTTGAGCAGGGATGATACCTGGCGGCAAAGTTTCAGGTCTAACCCTGTGAACGGCTCATCGAGTAGCAATAGCGCTGGTCTGTGTAAAAGAGAACGAGCCAGCATCACCCGGCGTGCTTCACCCCCCGAGAGGCAGGCTGGGTGTTTATGTTCCAGGGTATCAAGACCCAGTTTTTTAATAACTGAATGGTAAAGATCGGGTGTTTGACTTTTCTTTTTTATCGAATAAAGAATATTTTGGCTCACGGTCAGGTGAGGGAAAAGGCTGTTTTCCTGGCTCATTAAAGTTGCCTTGCGTTTGGCAGGAGGAATGTTCAGGCTGCCCTCCCGGAAAAAAAAGCTGTCATTGAAACTAATATAGCCATGGTCAGGCTTTTCCAGGCCGGCAATACATCTCAGCAGGGTTGTTTTTCCTGATCCCGATTGGCCGCTGAGCAGGGTGGCATTTTGAGAGGTACTTAATTCTGTAGTCAGGCTAAAACCGGGATAGGATTTAGTTATGGATACTTTTAGCAAGGCTCATCATTCCTTTGACAGCATAATAATTGGGTTTACTTTAACTTGGTAATCATTTTAAGCTTGCATCACCGTAGTTATGCTTTTCAAATATTGCACGTCCGGCAGGTGAACAGAGAAAATCAACAAATAACTCAGCGTCAGTTCTGTTTAGGGAAGAGTTCAATACTGCTGCAGTGATTAAGGTTGGAGCATTAATCTCCGGCGGGATCATGATAAAATCAACTTTATCTTCCAGTTCCCCACCGGAATTGCGTCCGGTGATTCCGGCGTCAGCCTGGCCAAGGGCAACATTCAGGGCAATTTGGGGAGCTGTTGCCGGCCTGTTGATTATGTTGGGAACAACCTGATCAAGTATTCCCTGTTCGCCCAGTATTCTCTCCGCTGCCTGGCCCATGGCGGCAGAGCTTTCACAGATTACTACTCTTAAACCGGGCCTGGTCAGATCAGCTATTGTTTCAATTCCAAGCGGGTTTCCGGTTTCTACAACAAGAGCTGGAACGAATAAAGCTAAATCAAACATTTCATCGGCCAGGTCGTCGGAAATAACTTTTTCCATAAATTGCAGTTCGGATGAAATAAATATGTCTCCTTCGCTGTGCAGTTTAAGCTGGGTTACAAGCCGTCCTGAATTGTTATAGACAAACCTAAAATTGATCGGGTCGTTAGTGAAATTCCGGTTATACTCTGCGGCTGCATCTTCAACCGCTTCCCTGATGCCGGCAGCAACATATAAAAGTAGTTCGGGTTGTTCTTTTTGCATATCTTCGGCATTAATCTCCGTTTTTTTAGCCTGTAGTGTATTGCACCCTGCCATAATTGCAAGAGGAATTAAGATCGCCGGCATAAGTCTAAAAACAAGAATCGCGTGTGCAGCAGGTTTTCTAAAATACATCGCTATAGCCACCCTTGCCAAATGAGCAGTTTGGAAAAACACAGGTTTTGCAACGACGGCACAGACCTCCATGCCCGAGAGCGGCAATTTCACCGGCACTGACTTTTTGGCCTGCCACTATACGTGGCAAAATAATGTCAAGAACAGTGTTTTTAAAATACATTCCGCAGGCGGGAAGGCCAATCAACGGAATATCTCCTTTGTAAGCCAGCATAAACATGGCTCCCGGAAGAGCCGGAGCGCCGTATTTGATTATTTCAGCGCCTGTATTTTTTATCCCGGTGGGGGATACATCATCCGGATCAACAGACATACCTCCCGTTACGATAATCATTTCACAGTCCTGATGGATTAAATCAAGTATTTCGGCAGATATCTGTCCGGCATCATCATTACAATACCTGATCAGGGGTGCTTCAAGACCAAAATGGGATAATTTCTCTGCAAGAATGGGGGCGAAACCATCTTTGATGCGTCCTTCATATACTTCTCTGCCTGTTATAACACAGCCTGCCTTAAAAGGGAGATAAGGCAGGACCCTGGCCGGAGGGTCGCCCTCCATGCAGATTTTTTCTACTTCAGACACGGTTGATTTATTAACAACCAGGGGGATAACCTTGGCGCCGACAAGCAGGTCATCACTGCTAACCGGTGAATTGTCATGCAGGGTTGAAACAACTACATCGGTGATGCAGTTAATACGGTACAAACGGGAAACATCAATTTTAAACAGTCCCGCTTCCCGGGCTAACAAGTTGACGCGACCTTCCGAAGGCTTGCTAATGGTCAGCCCGGGGCCGGCGAGGGCAGAAGCAATACGGTGTCCGGCATCATCTTCGTGCAGGTCTTCTTTTTCCAGCTCAAGAACATATATATGATTTTTCCCCAGGTCGAGCAGTTTTTCAACATCATCACTGACGATGCGATGACCTTTTTTATACAGGGCACCTTTGTAAACACCTTTTTCAATTTTAGTAATATCATGACATAGTAACCTGCCAACTGCTTTTTCTGTTTCCAGTTGGTGCATTTTCAATTATAAGCACCTTCTTTTGCTATAAGTTGATCATCCTTCAGGGCGTTATACTTGACAAAGTATAACGAAATATTAATTATTCCCTTCCCCCGGAAGCGGGAGAAGGGTTATACAGCTTGATTATAGTCAGCATCTGCCCAAACTGTCAACACATAAATAAAAAAGGAATCAAAAAATATTTACATCTTCAGGAAACTAATAGTTTTCCCAACATAGTCCAGATATTCTTGTAACTGTTTGTTTTTTTCCTGTTCGTCCCAGCTGTAATAGGCGGTCATTATTTTCGCTACTTTTTTAGCGAGTGTTTCCTGTTTGTGATGCCAGACTGCCCACTGCGCTTCTGTTCGTCGGCACATGATATCTATCAATCTCGGGGCGCATTCAAACTCCAGGATATGATTGATTTCGGCTTCACAATAGGGATAATCATCAAGCAGGGGGACCCCACAGGCAGGGTTGTCATTGATCCTTTCGAAAATATCAAAAGCTCCCCGGCCGTACTGGGTATAAAAATGTTTAATCTGATCGGGGTGGGCCAGGTTCCAGTAATTGTTTTCATCAAGAATCCGATCGAACTCTTTGAGTGTTATCCCTATTTTAAAAGGCTGGCGCGAAAAACCGCGGCGGTTATATTCTTCTTCTGAAAATCTTTTTAAGTATCCAATTTTAACAAGGTAAAATAGCAAGTCTTCTGCCATTAGCCTGTGAGTGGTTGATTTTCCACCTGCAATAGCAACAATACCGTCATTGGTCTGGAAAATCTCGTGTCTACGCGATACAGCGGACTCATTTTCTGCCTTTTCCGGGCGTATCAATGGTCTGATCCCCGCATATGTGCCTATGATGTCTCGATCACCAAGCCTGGCGTGCGGGAAAAGGCGGTTAACAGTGTTCAGCAGGTAGTCACAGTCTTCTCTTGTGCACCACGGTTCATCCAGGTTGCTGGAGCTGGTGGGATAGGCAGTATCGGTTGTGCCGATTACAGAGACCCGGTCACGATTCAGAATAAAGAAAAACCTACCGTCATCAAGTGATGTCAGGCCGAAAGCATTTCTGTTACCCAGGCGTTCGGAAGGAACAATGATGTGAACTCCTTTTGTTGGAAAAATCCTTTCATCGCAATAGCTGCCTGCTGAAAGAACCTGGTCGGTCCAGATCCCTGCAGCGGAAACTACACATCGCCCCTTTACGGTAAACTCAATTCCATTGATCAGATCGGTCGCCTTTACACCAACTGCTTTTCCACGGTCGTCGGTTAAAAAGTAATTCACATGACAGTAGTTCAGGGCGGTTGATTCGTTATTGCCGGAATTAATGCTTTCTTTGATAATTTCCAGGGTTACCCTCGCATCGTCACAGTTGGTATCATAGTAAAAACCGGCAATGGTCATTTCCCCCAGATCAGGATCTTCAAGAGTAATCGCCGGTTCTATTTCTTTTATAAAAGAAGCTTTGAAGATTCTTCCCCTGCGGTAATTTTTATACTTGCTGAAAAAGTTTGATATCAGATCATAGAGAAACACGGCCAACCGAACTTTGATAGCCTTTGATCCGCCATTTTGAAAAGCAGGATAAACAAAGGCCAATGGTCTTACCAGGTTGGGAAAGTGGCAGCGCAACCAGTTTCTCTCAACTGTTGATTCGCGTACCAGCCCGAATTCTCCGGAAGCCAGGTAACGCAGGCCGCCATGAAATAATTTTGAAGAGCGTGATGAAGTACCGAAAGCAAAATCATTTTTATCCAGCAGACAGAATGATAGCTTTCGTAAAGCGCATTCCCTGGCGATACCGGCCCCGGTAATGCCGCCTCCGATAATGATTAAATCAAACTCTTTTTCGCCGGCCCCGCTAACTGTTTCCTGACGTGTTTTCGCACTCCAGGCGGTTGACATAATTTCACCTTCTTTTAAATATTAAACTTCCGTGAGCAGATCCCGTTTAGAACTAATCTGAGTTTTTTCCGGTTGATCGGAACTGGCATTTTTATTCGGCTGTACAACCATGAAAACTTGATACCCCCCTGGCACTGAAGGCAACGGTTTCTTTATTTAAGAGAAACAGAAAATAAATGTTAACGTCTGTCAAGAACATATAGATGGCAGGAAGCCATTTTAGCATTGATAAGTTTATACTTATCTGTCACGACAGCAAAAAAGCAGGTTTTAATCCCTGTTGTGCCTACATCGTAATTGCTAAAATAAACCGGCCCCTGCATTAGTCATCTCCCTTGGGAGCTAAAAAAGAATTATATAAATGAGCCGAAAATCCTTTATTTGTTCTCTTTATATTATTTAATTCCTTAAACTTCGTTTCCTTCGGGGATGACCCCGGCAAGTGATTTTTATCAGCCTTTTTCTATCTGATATAATAGTTTTGGTTGCAATATATTAATACAATTGGTGTTATATAAGTCTGGAAGGCTGCCCGTGTATGAACTATTTGCAATTTCCTGTTACCCCGTTACTGGCGGTGTTTTGCAGGAATGGCCGGTTAATAAATAAACTGTTAAGGAATGTGTAAAGCCTGATGAATGTACTTGAAGCTGCGGAAACAGTTGTTAAAGCGGGCAACAGGTTGGTAGAGGAAGGATTGATTGCCAGGACCTGGGGTAATGTCAGCTGCAGAATTGACAGTAGTACCTTTATGATTACCCCCAGCGGCAAAACTTACGACAGCCTCACCACGAAAGATATTGTTGCTGTAAACATTAATGATTTGAGTTATTTTGGTAATGTGGAGCCTTCGTCGGAGAGGAAGGTTCATGCAGCTGCTTACAGGCAGCGCAAAGATATTAATTTTATCATTCACACCCACCAGCTTAATGCGTCGGCTCTCAGCCCCCTGGCCGTTGATTTGGATGTTGATGAACCGGAAATAAAGGAGCAGGTTGGCGAAAAAGTATGGTCGGTTCCCTACGCTCTCCCAGGCAGCACAGCCCTGATGAAAAACGTTGAGGCAGTTCTTGCCAGGTGCACAGGTAAAGCGTACCTGATGACTTCACATGGGGCACTTTGCCTGGGATCAGATTGTAACGACTCTTTCATAACGGCCATGAAATTGGAGGAAATATGCTGCCGTCATCTGCTTAATCGCTATTTAACCCTCAGCGGCAGAACCAGTTATGATTCTAATGAATTTGGTCAATTCTATGCAGCTAACTTTTCTGACAAAAAAGTGAAAACTGGTGGGTCCGGCTGTAATCTACTGGGCAGTAGTATAAAAAAGGGCAGTAAAATCTTTTTTTACCCCGGGGGATTGGCCGGAGCAGGCGGTGGAACCGGTGAAGATAGCTGCAGCGAGTTGTTGATTCTTGGTGCCGGTAACGGGCATGGCGATAACCTCGATCCGGGTTTGCGAAAGGCAGTGACAATTCACCGAAAAATATACGAGAGATATCCCGGAACGATGACAATTATTCACTCAGTTAAGCCAGACATCATGAATTATTCTCTGACAGGCAAAACTCTTTATCCAATGGTTGATGATTTTGCCCAAATAATTGGTGTTAATGCCCAAGCTTTAGCGCCTGATTACATTCAAGCAGAAAAAACAGCCCGCATGATTCAATTAAAAATCTTAGGGCGCAGCGCAGTATTGCTGAAAGGAAATGGTGCAATTTGTTGTGGTGCTGATATTGAGGATGCCCGGGCTGTAGAAATGATCCTGGGAAAAAATTGCCGGGCTGCGATGGCAGTAGATCTGTTCGACAGGGGAAAGCCTCTCAGGGGTTATGAAGCACTGCTAATGCGTTTTATTTACCTGCGCCGGTATGCAAAAAAAGCAGGTCAGGGGATCAAAAAAGTTTGAGGATATACCATTTACAGCTTTTTTAATTATAAAGGTACGGAAGGGTTGAAAACCTTCCGTACCTTTATAAGGGGACAGGGCAGGTTAGACCCTGTGGATAATAATAACGTGCTACATTTATATTAAATGGTAACACCATCATATTCGCATATTTCCGTCTTGTCAAGAGGCTTTTTGCAGATACCTGTTTGTCTGGTGGTAGTGATCATAAGGAATTTCAGGGCAGAAATTGATCGGATAAAAATTCTTAAAGCAGGAAAACGGATTAAGTTGTTTAAAATTAAAGTGGTGAGAAGAAAAGAATAACCGGGGTGAGATTATTGAACTTTCGTATTGTTGAGCGCGTTTTTTCCGAAAATGAAGATAAGCCTACTGTGCTGATTGCCAACATTAACGGGGATCCGAATGTTGAAAAAAACTTGACCAAGATGGAAAAAATCATTGAGATTGCTCATGAAAAAAAGGTTAACATTTTAATCTTTCCTGAGCTAACCGTTACCGGTTATATATGGAAGGCAAGTGATCCCGCTCCGGTATGGGACCTTCTTGCTGAAGGCGAAAACAATAAAATTGAAAAACGCTTAAAAAATATCAAGGACAGCCTTACTGAGGGCCAGGGCGGGCTAGAATATATTTTTTTCAGTAATGTGCGAGAGAAAGAGAAACGTTATTATAACTGCACTTTTATATTAACTCCTTCAATTGATTACCGGCAGGAGGAATTTATTTATGCCAAGGTGTTTTTGACCCCGAGTGAAAGAGTCTTTTTCAGCCAGGGTACTGATAAAAGGCTCAGTATTGATACAAGGTGGGGGCGTTTTGGTTTCCTGATTTGCTATGACCTGTGCTTTGTTGAATTGCCCCGGCAGTACGCTTTTGTAGATGGCGTTGATGCGATTGTTACCATGGCTGCCTGGCAATCACAGGCGATCAGGGAATATTCCATGATGAACACAAGAACAGATCATTATTATGGGTTTCTCTGGGACCTGATGAATGCATCAAAAGCAGCATATAATCAGGTTTGGAGCCTTGGAGCAAACTGGGTCGGCAGACATAAAAAGGGCCGCCAGTATTTCTGGGGCGGCAGTGGTCTGTGGGCGCCTTCGGGGATGAAACTGCTGCAGGCATCAAACATTAATGAAGAGCTGTTGATTATACACAATGTGGAGATAAAAAGTCAGCGCGACTATGAAAAAGATGATTTCAACTACCGTATTGATTTCCACGAATTTTACCGCCAGATGAGGCATCAATCCGATGGCATCCAGGTAATTGATGATTAGTGATCAGGTAAACCTGTTTTCGACAGAAGCTGCACTTTTTCTATATAGGCGTCTACGTTGAATTTAGAGCGGCTTCCGCGATAGCTCATATAGCGTATTTTGCCAAAAACCGTTCGCTCCCCCCAGGCCCGATCATGAACCCCGCCCAGGCTCCAGGCTATCCCGGCGTAGCCGTTTGGATCCCGCCCGTCCAGTGAATACCTGTCGTTCAGGTATATGGCTATTCCCATGGCTTCTTCAGGGCTTTCTGTCCACTCAAGAATCTTTTTGGCCCAGTACATCCTCAGGTACCCGGGCATTATTCCAGTAAGGAGCATTTCTTTCTGGGCGGCATTCCAGAGAGGGTCATGAGTTTCAGCCGCTTTAAATTCTTCCAACGAATAAAGATGTTCCCGCGGATCTTCGCGGTGCTTGGCCAATGTTTCAGCGGCCCAGCGCGGGAAGCACTTAACACTGTCATAGCTGCTGTTATAAAAACAAAAGTTGTCGGATAGTTCTCGCCTGATAATCAACTCTTCGAGGAAAGCTTCATTATTTATTTCAGGTGTTGCAGAGCCTTTTACAATTAAAGCAAGCCGCTGGGCGCTGAGATGACCAAAATGTAAGTAAGGAGAAAGGCCTGATTGGGCCTGCTTGTTGGGGTCATTCCTGTCCCTGGAGTAATTAACCAGCCCGGTTTCAACAAACGATTGCATCAGCATTTGGGATTGACCTGTTCCGGGTTGATGACCGGCTGGTATTTTAATCATCCTGTTGAGATTTAGAAGATCACATATATGATCCCAGTTGACTGTCGGGATGCTAACGTTATAGCTAAAAGGATGCCTGATTGGTGGAGGTATGTCGACTAAAAAACGGGAAAGCAGTTGTTTTATCTTGGGGCGAAAGGTATAAGCCGCATATTCCTGTTTTGGCGAGGCAAACCAACACGGGACTATATTGTGTGCATCAACTTCTACATGAGATATGCCTAGTTTTTCAGTGAGCGATTGTTTCCACTGGCGGCTGATTTTCAGCGGGGAAAAATCGCTTACCAGGAGTCCGGCCTTGTAGCTGCGGATTAAGCGGTATATTTCTGTTTCAGGTTCGCCGTAGAGCATGATCAGGGGAATATGGTGTTTTCTGAGGGTCTCTTCGGTTTCAATAAGACCGTTGATCATGAACCGGTAGTGTGCCGCGGTTGCGCCAGGGTAATTACCGGTCAGGCAAAAAACAGCTAAAAGAGGTTTTTTAAGTTCAACAGCCCTTTTTTGGGCATAGATCAGGGCCCAGTTATCTTCAAAACGCTGATCTCTGCTGATCCATAAAATAACGGGGCCAGCCAGCGCGGGCAGATTATTCAAAAATCTGACTCGCTGTTCATCAATGTCTGTGTTCATAGCACTTCTCTTCCAATTATTTTAGGTAAGGGGTTAAGAATTAGGTTAATAATAACCTCAACAGGTAAGAAGGGCAAGTGAAAATAAAAAAGGTTGACATGCTGATTCAATTAGGTTATACTTTTAACAAGCATATGTGTGGATTTCCTGAACGATAAAGGCAAACCTGTCGAAAGACAGGGACGCAAAGCATAAGGGCCTAAAGCTCAGCATGAGCCAAGGCAGCCTGGCTACCGAAACAGGTTTTTTGTATTTATTAGTGGAGATAAAGTGGAGGACAAGTAAGCAAGAACCCGGTTGAGAACAAATCAGCCGGACCAAAAATCTACCTGACCGACAAAGGCAAACCTGTTGAAAGACAGGGACGCAAAGTTATAGGGCCTAAAGCTCCATGTGAGATAAGGCAGCCTGACTACCGAAACAGGATTAACCAGTTTCAACTTTGTCGGTCCCTCTGAAGGAGGGACTTTTTGATGAAGAAGAAAGCGGTATGGGTAAAAGGTTTGTTAGTTAGCATCATCGTATTGGCAGTAATGGCCGGAGCAGGTTTTTCATTGCTCACCATGGACAGGGAACCACTCACAGCCGGCAAAGTGGAAGCCGGTGAATATGTTAAGCAGGCTGAAGTAAAAGTTAGCAACAACATTGATAATAATGGTGAAAATGCAGAGGCAACCTCTGGGCTTCAGGCAGTAAATGAAGACAAGAATGAAATTGTATCCCAGCCGGTTGTTACTGATGCAGCAGTTGAAAAAAGTGCTCAACAGGAAGATCCTGCAGTTAACAGTAGTACAACACCTGTTGTTGTGCAAACCTCTTTGAAGGCCCCGGTTGATTTCAGGGCCCAGGGTTCATCCAACTCCCAGCAGTCAAACCAGCCAACTGAAATCCCGGCAGCATCTCCTGCACCTGAAGTTAAGGTAGAAGAAGCTGGCCGTGGAGCTGATGAGCAGGTTCAGCAAACAGTTCCCGTTACATATTCCTGGGGGAAAACAGGCAACTATACCTTCAGAATGGAGGTAAAGGTTGTTAATAATGGTTCGGATTATTCTCGTAATGTTGTAGTATCTGTTCCGTTTTTAGAAAACAGCTCACCTTACCAGACGACAACTCTGAAATCGACTAACTATAGTATCATTTCAAGCTCCGGAAGGACCAATACATTTGATCTTGGCGATCTTGCTCCCGGGGAAAGTAAAACCATTGTAGCTGATTTTAACATCAGCGTACGATCTCTTTCCATTAATTCAACTAACGAAACTGTTGAAAAAGCACGGAGCATTTACCAGCAGTATGCAGGTTCAGGAAACTGTCGTGATTTGGCCAGGGCATTTATCAAAAAAGCAAATGATCAGGGGATTAAAGCCCGTGAGGTTGTCGGGTTCGCCCGTCCCCAGCGTGGAGCAATGACATCCGGTTCTTTGCAGGGATCCCGTCACAGCTGGGCTGAATTTTATGTAGAAGGTCTTGGCTGGGTGCCTGTTGACCTGACATTCCAGTATTTTGGCGCTTTCCCGCATACCTCGCATATAGTTGAAAGTTACAGCGATCAATCAATAAAAGTTAATTACTCAGGCGGCAGTCTTGGTGCAACCTGGAGTAATACTATACTTTAATGCATCCCTCCTTCAAGTGAATTAAGAGATGCATTGTTAACCAGGTTAGAGCCCCGGTCCTCCACTACCGGGGCTCTAACCTGTACAATTATATTTGAACCCTCATAGAATAAGGGTTACAATAACAGGTGAATATTAATAATGATTCTATTTACATTCGGGAGGAAAACCGATGAATGAAGAAAAGTATATGCCGCCAAAGGCTTATAAAAATTTGGATTTTTTAAATAGTTCAGACGCAAGGACCATTCGCATCCTGGCTGAGTTTCTTGAACCTCTGCAGAGGTTCAGGAAAGAGAATATAAAAGATACCATTGTGTTTTTTGGCTCAGCGCGGACAAAAAGCCTGGAGGAGGCAAAAATCCTTTTAAGAGAAGCAGAAGAAGCTGTATCACTAGCGAAAGTTAACTCAGATAAAGTTTTGAAGCAGAAGCTGGCATTTGCCAGGAACCAGGTATTCATGGCGCAGTACTATGAGGATGCAAGGTTATTAGCCAGGCGTCTAACTGAATGGTCTCTTTCCCTTAATTCCGGGCAGAGGTATGTAATTTGCTCCGGAGGGGGACCCGGCATGATGGAAGCTTCAAACAGGGGGGCAGTTGAAGGCGGTGGTAAATCGATCGGTTTAAACATCAGCATACCGACTGAACAGTTTTCTAACCCCTACATTACTCCCGAATTAAATTTTGAATTTCACTATTTTTTCATGCGTAAATTCTGGTTTGTTTATCTCGCCAAGGCCCTGGTTATTTTCCCGGGAGGGTTTGGAACTCTCGACGAACTATTTGAAGTTCTTACCCTGATCCAGACTGAAAAGGTTCTGAAGAAAATGCCTATCGTTGTATATGGCAAAAAGTACTGGGATCAGATTATTGATATCAAAAAGATGGCTGATTTTGGTGTAATCGGGGAACAAGATCTTGACCTGATTTATTTCAGCGACAGTGTTGACGACTCTTACAACTATCTGACAGATGAGCTCCTACGTTTATATCCTGATTAGATTGGGTCGGATAACTGAAAACCGGTTTAAGTAATTTATAGTATGCATGATCCTGGTAATGGCAAGAATAACTGCTAATCTCCGGGAAACTTTAAAATTGTCGGGTGTTTTTTTTCTTTTGCAGTTCGGCCAGCTCTTCTTCGAGTTCTTCCAGTTCCCTGAACATAGCCGGTTTTGGCGAATGAAAAGGCCACCTGCTTTTAACATCATCAATCCTTTTTATCACTTTCCTTATTTTTTCGTCAATTTCCATGCGGGTATCCATCTATTCTGTATTACTCCTTTGTTTCCTGATAATGGTTTAACTGCTGCTTAGGGTTTATTCTTGACGCTGTGATTATTTCCTGCTATAAGAATTTACCTGGAACAGATTGCCATGGCAAGCAATTATCAGGCCGGTTCGTAAAAAGGGTATGCCAGAGAAGCATAGAAATAGTATAAAGATTGACTTTAGCTGCGGGAAAAAGAGGTGATCATGATGGAAAAAAGAGAGTCAAAAAAACAAACAGGGAGAATAATAATTGCATCTAACCGTTTACCGGTTAGTGTGGTAAAAAAAGATGGAACCTTTAATATAACCCCCAGTGTGGGAGGGCTTACAACAGGTTTGTCATCTTTCCATAAGGATAGTAATGGCTTGTGGGTTGGCTGGCCGGGCTTAACACCTGCCGACAAAAATGATGGACTTTCCCTGGAGAAGACTCTCCGCAAGGATTATAACTGTTTGCCTGTCTACCTCTCTGCTTCAGATCTTAAAAAATATTATTACGGTTTCAGCAACCGGACTCTGTGGCCGCTATTTCATTATTTTACAACGTACAGTGATTATGAAGTGTCCGAATGGAAAGCATATAAAAAAGTAAATCGTCAATTTTGCCGCAGGTTGATGGAAGTGATAAAACCTGGTGATACAATCTGGATTCATGACTACCATCTGCTGCTGTTGCCGGATATGCTCAGGCAGGAAAAAGTTGATTTGGCAATCGGTCTCTTTTTGCACATTCCTTTTCCATCGATGGAAATATTCCGTTACCTGCCCTGGCGTGAAGAACTCTTAACCGGTATGCTTGGTTCAGATTTGATCGGATTCCATACCTATGACTATACCCGCCATTTTCTTAGTTCAGTTTTGCGCATCCTGGGCAGAGAGCAGGAATATGGCCAGGTGGTCGCCGGAAACAGGTTGGTGAAAGCTGACACATTTCCCATGGGTATTGATGCAGCCAGGTATTCTGATGCTGTTCATGATGAAAAAGTAATAAAAGAAAGAAAAATATTGCTTGATAAAATAAAAACAGAAAAAATCCTTTTATCAGTTGATCGGCTTGATTTTTCCAAGGGAATTCCGGAAAGGTTGAGGGCTTATGAGCTGTTTCTTGAAAAATTTCCAGAATGGCGCAACAAGGTTACCTTTATTATGCTCTGTGTCCCTTCAAGGACCAAAGTTGAACAGTACAAGCTCCTTAAACGCGAAGTAGATGAGCTGGTCGGGAAAATTAATGGACGCTTTGGACGCCCGGGTTGGCAGCCCATACTATACATGTACCGTTCAGTCCCATTCGAAGAGCTGGTTGCTCTTTACCGGGAAGCCGACCTGGCCCTGGTTACTCCTTTGAGAGATGGCATGAACCTGGTTGCCAAGGAATACCTGGCCTGCCAGGGTGAAACAGGGCGGGGGTCGCTTATTTTAAGCGAAACAGCTGGAGCTGCTGCTGAGCTTGGCGAAGCAATTATTGTTAATCCCAATGATCTATCCATGGTTGCCGATGCTATAAACCAGGGTTTGAAAATTGCAGGGGATGAAATAAGAGCGGCAAACGCTTTCATGGTTAAACGAATAAAAAAATACAATATTTATCGGTGGGCTGAAGATTTTGTTGAGCACCTGACGCTGGCCAGGGGCAGGCAGGAGCAGGCCAAGCAGAGGTTTCTAAGTGAACCCCTGGTTAATCAATTAACAAGTGACTATAAGAAAGCAAAGAAAAGATTACTTTTACTTGACTATGACGGCACCCTGGTCAAACTGAAAAGAAAGCCGGAGCAGGCCAGCCCGGATCAAAAAGTTCTGGCTTTGCTTACCTGTTTAAGTAGAGATCCAGCCAATAAAGTGGTAATAATCAGCGGCAGGGACAGAAAAGATCTGGAAGCATGGCTGTGTCAAACCGGGGTTGATATGGTTGCTGAACACGGTGCCTGGCTTAGGGAAGCTGGCTGGGAAAGCTGGCACCTTAAAGAAGAAGGTCTTAAGGAGAACTGGAAAACCAACTTTTGCCCCATGCTGGAAATGTTTAGCGAAAGGACTCCGGGTGCTTTTATTGAAGAAAAAACCCATGCCCTGGTCTGGCATTATCGTAAGGCAGAGCCGGATCTCGGCTCCCAGAGGGCAAAGGAATTGGTAGATGCCCTGCATGATATGCTTTCGGGAACAGGACTCCAGGTTTTACTGGGTAATAAGGTTGTCGAAATAAAGTCTGCCGGAATTAACAAGGGCAAGGCTGCCCTTCACTGGTTGGAGAAGGAAGATGAATGGGATTTTCTGTTAGCGATGGGTGATGATTGGACAGATGAAGATATTTTTGAAGTCATGCCGGATCACTCCTGGAGTGTAAGGGTCGGTTACAAACCTTTCACCAGGGCAGGTTATTTTACAGAATCTCCGGAGACAGTTAATAATCTGCTGCAGACGCTCTCAAGCTCATTTTGTGATTAATTTGGGAGACTTGTAGTCAATTAGGTTTTATTCAGAAAGGTGGGGATGATTATGTCGTCCAGGGCGCCGCGCTGCCACCACCCCGAGGCAATTGCGAATATTCTGGTTAGAATCCTGGAGAAAACGCCAACCGGTGGAGCGACTATTGAGGACCTGGAAGATGCATACGAGGAAATCAAGGGGACCTATCCGTCACGAAAAACAATATTTCGGGCAATTGAACGCCTGGAACTGCTATTTGATCCCCTGGCGGCGGGGGAAACACCGGAAGAAGGAGAAGAGCACGACACAGACCCTAAAACTTTAATTAATGATGATTTGCCGGAACCACTGGCTGGAATAAAAAGAGTTAAGCGAAACAGGAAAACCTACTACCTGTTTCACGGTGACATTGCAGCTCCCTCTTTTAATATTAATGAATCAATCTGTATTGCTCTTAGTTTGTATCCGCAGTACAGGGGAATGCTGAAAGATGCCTATCATAAGATTCTGCGTAAATTGCTGGCCGAAACCCTGGCCGGGGTAAGTATGTATAACCTGCTGATCAACGAAATTGAGAATCATGTATATGTTGCTGAACCAGCTCCTGCCGATCCGGACCGTTTCAGCCACTTGGTCAGTGAAGTGTTTACAGCCCTGAGGCAAAAAAAGAGGATAAAAATAAAGTATCTTAGGACTTATGATGGTGTAGAAACCGAGAGAGTAATCGAGCCACATGGTTTATTATGCCGTTTTAATAATTTCTATCTTACTGGTTATTGCCTCAGCAGTAAGGCTAACCGTATTTTTCATCTTGTGCATATTCGTGCTCTGGAAATTTTAGAGAGTTCCGAATATAAAATGGCCTCAGGTTATTCTCTTAAACGAGCCTACAGTAAAGCCTGGGCAACATGGACTTCCGACGAGGGGACCAGGCTGGAATCGGTTAAGCTCCGGGTCAGTCGGGGCACGGCAGAGCGTTTTCGGGAGATCATGTTTCATGAATCTCAGCAGATAAAAGAACTGGGCAATGGTGATCTTGAAGTAAGTTACAGATTAACCAGCCCCAATGAAATGATCCCCTGGATTGCCAGCTGGGGGGCGGAGATCAGAATTCTTGAACCGGAGTGGCTTGCTGTAGAAATAGTCAGCTATCTGGACAGTACCCGGGCCCTGTATGCCTCAAAGCGGAGAGAATAAACCAGGTAATGTTCTAAAAAAACCTTTCCATTCCTGCAGAATAATGATTTAATATAATCCTGGTAAAGTGAATAAGCCATTGGGAAAATGGGATGGGAACGGTGTACAGATGTCCAGTAAAAGTCAGGAACATTTACGTAATATAGCGATTATCGCTCATGTTGATCATGGCAAAACGACGCTGGTAGACGGATTGCTCAGGCAGGCAGGTATTTTCAGGGATAACGAGCGGGTTATGGAAAGGGTCATGGATTCCAACGACCTTGAACGGGAACGCGGAATTACAATATTGTCAAAAAACACAGCGGTACATTACAATAAGATTAAGATCAATATAGTTGATACCCCGGGACATGCTGATTTTGGTGGTGAAGTTGAAAGGGTATTGCGTATGGTAGACGGCGCATTGCTCCTGGTCGATGCGTTTGAAGGCCCGATGGCCCAGACCAAGTTTGTTTTGCGAAAGGCGCTGGAAGTAGGATTACGTATTGGTGTGGTTATTAACAAAATAGATCGATCGGATGCGCGGCCGGAGGAAGTTCTAAATGAAGTATTTGATCTGTTTGTAGAGCTGGAGGCTGCGGACTGGCAGCTTGATTTTCCAGTTATTTATGCTGATGCACGAAAAGGTTTGGCTGTCATAGATTATCATGAAGAAGGTAAAAACCTGCAGCCTCTCTTTGAGATGATTGTTTCCGAAATGCCCCCTCCTGTTGCTAACCCTGCAGGCAGACTACAGATGCAGATTAATACTCTTGACTATGACGATTATGTTGGCAGGATTGCTATTGGCAGAATTATCAACGGTTTTCTAGAATCGGGAATGCAGGTTTCGCTCTGTAAACAGGATAGTAGTGTTGAGATGCTGAAAATAGGAAAACTATGGGAGTATGAAGGATTGAAACGCTGTGAGACAGGAAGGGCTGAAGCGGGCGATATAGTTGCTGTTGCGGGTCTGGGCACAGTGAACATCGGTGAGACTGTCTGTGAACCGGATCACCCTTTGCCAATGCCGTTGCTTGCAGTCGACGAGCCGACATTAACCATGAACTTTATAGTTAACGATAGTCCTTTTTCAGGGCGGGAAGGGCGGTTTATCACCTCAAGACAGATTCGGGCCCGTCTCTGGAAAGAAGCAGAGACCAATGTAAGTCTCAGGGTGGAAGAAACAGATTCTCCCGATTCCTTTCAGGTATCAGGCAGGGGGGAGCTGCATCTCGGTATTCTGATCGAAACAATGAGACGCGAAGGATATGAACTGCAGATATCCAAGCCGAAACCAATATTAAAAGTAATAGATGGAATTACCTGTGAACCTTTTGAGAGATTATTTCTGAATGTTCCGGAGTTGCATTCGGGTAGTGTGATTGAAAACCTGGGTCGCAGATTTGGAGATTTGCAGAATATGCAGCCGGCCGGTGACAATAACGTTAAACTGGAGTTTCTTATTCCGGCCCGCGGACTTATAGGTTTTCGGTCCGATCTGCTTACCCTGACCAGGGGTGAAGGTATAATACACCATCTTTTCAGCCATTATGGGCCCTGGAGAGGAAACCTGCCCGGCCGCAACCGTGGTGTTTTGATAGCATTTGAAGCAGGCGAGGCTACCCCTTATGCACTTCACAGCCTCCAGGATCGGGGATCCTTTTTTATTAAACCCAATGATTCAGTTTATGCCGGAATGATAGTCGGGGAGCATAACCGGGAGACTGACCTGGATGTGAATGTGTGTAAGAAAAAACATCTTACTAACATCAGGTCAAGCAGTGCTGATGAAGCTATACGCCTGGCCCCTCCGGTTTTATTTACCCTGGAGCGGGCTATGGAATATATCGAGGATGATGAGCTGGTTGAAGTTACTCCGGAAAAAATTCGCATGCGTAAGCGAATTCTGGATCAGGGGCGCAGAGACCGAAGTTCGCGACGTGTTTAACCTGCCAGGTAGTAGAATATAAACTTAATTATTTAAATTGATTGATCGTTCCTTTTTAAAATACTTTTATCAAGGGAGTTTGATCATTTGCTCAACCTGAAAGAAGCGTTAGACAAACAAAGTGAATTGGTTCGTCAAATCATCAGAAACTCTCCATTTCCGATAGCTTTCTTAGACAGGCAGGAAAAAGTGATCCTGGTTAACTTTGCCTTTGAAAAGCTTTTTGGTTACAGCAGAAAAGTTTTGGCCGGCAAACCACTAGAGCAACTGATCGTGCCGGAAAACAAGCGAAAAGAAAAAGCCGAATACTTTGAGAGAATAAGAAACGGGGAAATTGTAAAAGTATCCACTGTCAGGAATGATAATGAGTGCAGGGAATTGTCAGTGGAAGTGTATTACAGCCCCATTTATCTGGAAGGCCAGTTTTCCGGGATATTTACCATGTATAGAGACAAGAGCCCAGAGATTAAAGCCCTGAAAGATCTGAGAAGGGAAAGGGCTTACTTCAGCCAGCTTTTTGATTTTTCGCCAAATGCAATTGTCCTCCTCGATTATGAAGATCGGGTTGTTAAAATAAACCGCGCCTTTGAAGAATTGTTTGGTTATAAACCTGATGAAATTAAGGGCTCGCAGCTGGGAGACCTGCTTCTGAAAGACAGGGATAGTGATGAAATACACAGATTTTCCAGGGAAGTAATGGAAAAAGGTAAAACTATCAGGGCTGAAACTGTCAGGGTTGCTAAAAGTGGCCGGGAAATAGATGTCCATCTGACTGCTTACCCTGTTGTTCTCGATCATGACCGCCTTGGCGCTTATGTTCTCTATCAGGACATATCTGACAGGAAAAAATGGGAAAAAGAGTTGCACCAGCTTATACATCAGGACTACCTGACCGGTTTATATAATCGCAAATACTTATATGACAGTCTTGATGGAAGGCTGAAGGATGCACGCGAGCAGCATAAACAGGTTCTGTTTCTATATCTTGATCTTGACGGTTTTAAGGATATTAACGATCGTTATGGGCATAAAACCGGAGACGCCCTGCTGGTTGCCCTGGCCGAAAGGTTAATAAGTCATTACCAGGATAGAATGGATATTTGCAGGATGGGAGGCGATGAGCTTATCCTGGTTGTCAGCGAATACCCATTAAAAACAACTGAAGAATATGTAAAAGAGCTGGAGGCTCTTTTTGCCATCTCTTTCAAGATAGAAGAAAGTGATGTTTCAATAACTACCAGCATAGGCTATGCAATTTACCCCGAAGATGGTGCTGATCCTGATCAGCTTATATCACGGGCTGATGCAAGAATGTATCGTATGAAAAAAATAAAACGTATTCAAAGAAATCCGGTCCGTAAATCGGTTACCCTGGAAGAGCTGCTGGATGATTTCGAACCTTAATAAGCTTATCGGGAAGACGGAGGACACTGTTATAATAACAGTGCCCTCCGAGTGCCTGTTTGTTCTATTTAATTTCAATTATCTCAAGCGGGTGTTTGGGCATTAGTTCTATACCGTCTTTTTTAATTACAATAGGTGCTTCGTATCGGAATCCGATACCGTCATCGGAACAGGCGTATTGCATGGCGCAAATTAACATTTCATTTTCCTGGTATTCATGGAAAGGATCGGTCCAGTAAGGGATTGGTCCGTCGTGTTTGCCAATTCGCCATTCGTCTCCCATCATGCCGATGCCGTGCTCAAATCCGGGAACCATGTAATCGGAAAATCCTTTCTCGTCTGCGTAGGAAAGCATCTCCGCAGCGAGTCCGGAAGGCGTAATGCCGGCTCTGTAGGTTTCCAGTGTTAACCTGACAATATCAACAAAGTTACCGGCATGCCACCGCTGTCGTTCTGTGGCCGGGGCCAGCAGGTAATTAACCGAATGGTCACCCAGACCGAGCTTGAACATGGCGTGCAGGTCAACCATCAGGGGTTCTCCGGGCTGCAGCTTTCTCCTGGTTGGCGGAGTGCAGGCTCCTCCTGTATAGCCGGTCCTGTAGCCGCTGGCAATTTCGTTTCCACCGGTAAATGACCACTCCCATTCACTGCCTTCTTTACGCATGGCCAAAGCAGCGATGCCGGCTATTTCGGTTTCTGTAAGGGTTTTGAATCCACCATCTGCCAGCGCTTCGTATACTGCCTTGTGGCCGGCGTCGACCTGGCGGGAAGCTTCCCGGAAACGGTTGATCGTTCCCTCATCCTTGACCAGGGAAAGCCTGTCGACAATATAATGGGCGTTAACTAAATCAGCTTCGGGAAGCGCTGCTTTGAAGCTTTCATATTCATACTGGGTCAGGTTACCCTCGGGGAGGTAGTTGGAGAGTCCCGTTTCATAACCTATTCTCCCCTTTCCGACTTCCAGATCTTCATTTATATAGTCGGCGATCTGGGTTATTTGATCCTGCCCTCCCATTGGAGCGTAACCGCGGACATACTCTTCTTCAAGCCAGGTGTCGTCGGCAACCCTGGCGGCATCGATGACAAAAGTAAAAGCAACAGGCATTCCTTCTCTTGGAATTACAATATAGCTTCGCCAGGGGCAGAAAGCGTCAAGTGTCCAGGAAAGAGTTCTCAGGCGAGAGCCAAGGTAAGCGTCAAGTCCTTCTTTGGCCATTTCCCTCTGGATGTTTTTGATTCGTTCGGGAAAATCAATAAAGTATGGATCCTTTGAATTCACTCTTCAAATGCCTCCTTGTTTAATAGTCTGCTTCTACCCTGGAAATGACTTTATTAAGACGGTCAACAATAGAAGCAAGTTTCAGTGCCTTTATCATGTTGCCCTTCAGCTTCAGTTTGCCGCTCATCAGGGCAACCTGGGCTCCCATCTCAGCCCGGGATATCTTTGCGAAGGTTTCGTAATCACCGGTAATAGCAAATTCAGCTTCCGGGGCTTCTCCTTCGCCTACCTTGAATTCGTCAAGGGCTCCGTCAACGTACTTGAAAAACATGAAACGCTTTTTTCCATCCGGACAATTAGTATAGATGTTTGACATGGAAGAAGTAACCCGGTTCATTCTTTCAGGGGAAAGCTCGCTTCTCAACAGCTTTTCGACAGCTTCTTTCCATTCCGGGCCCAGGTAGGTCAGCTTGCCTGTCATATAAAGCACCTCCTATTTTATTGCCTGTCCTGGCGGAGCAGGCCTTTTAACACCAGGTCAACAGAATCACGGAATAACTTTTCTGTTTTTTCCTGCCCAGTAATAATATAGGTATCGATAATGAACATCTTGTAGATTGAAAAGAGGATCCAGGTTGCTGAATCTATATCCAGGGGCCTGAATATTTTTTCGGCTACACCCTGCTCAATGATCGAGCGCAGAATATCTCTCGATTTTTCATTAGTTTCATTGAATGGATCCTGTTCACCAAACATGGGGAATATATCCGGATTATCTATTAATACCTGCCGTAAAGCCTGGTCCTCAGTCAGGTATTGAAAGGCTTTAAAACTCATTGTTTCAAACCTGGCCAGGGGGGTAATTTCTTTTTCAATCGCTTCTATTACCCTGTTTTGCCAGCGGGAAAGGGCTGAGGTAACCGCTTGATGGTATAAGTCTTTCTTGCTCCTGGCATAAGTATACAATGCACCTTTGGTTAAGCCTACTTCAGAGGCGATATCCTCCATGGTTGCTTTCTTATAACCATAACGACCAAAACACCTTAAAGATGCAGCCAGAATATCCTGTTGTTTCTCTTCTGCAGCCATAAGAAACTCCTTCGGTAAATAATTAAACAAAATGTTTATATGTTTAGTCTATCATATGTCCAACCAGCAAAGCTGTCAATAGTATATTTAAACTTTTCAGTTGTCCTTGGTTTTCATAGTGATTAATTTAGCCCGGAGGAGATCTTCAGATGGTTAACCAGGCTATTAGCTCAAGGGTAATGGCAAGGGATGATAGTAAAGATATCATGGTAGCAGGCAAAGCGTCCGTCAGCATGTAATGCCTGTTACTTTAGCACTTAGCATCAAAAGGGTTTAATGGTTTACTAATAGAATATTTACAGGCATGGATAGTTAGATCTACAGTATGAGGCTGTTGTAGCCGGTATTGTTGCGGTTGCTATCGCAGCGCTGGATAGGGGTGATTAATATGGTTGTAAAAGAGACCTGGGTTTATGAACCCGGGGGAAATGCATCTCCCCTGCCCTGGGGGCCTTACAGTTGCCCGGCAGAGGTTAATCTTGATGGAATTAAAATAAGGCTTGAAGAAAGAGATAAAGGTTTTATGTACCATAGAAATGGTGCGGGGGAAAATGTTGAAAAACTGGTTTTGAGTAAAAAGGGAAAGCTTTACCTCAGCCCGGTGGAACCGGTAAATAAACCGCTTCTCTTAAGCTCTCACCTGCTGATAGAAATTACTGCTCCAATCCTGGTGGAACCACATTCAACTCGCAGTATTTTTCTGGAATTTCCCGTGGAAATCGCAGTTTCCGTAGGAAGAAGAGAGACCGGTGAGAACATAATTGATATTTTTACAAACGGTAAAAACAAACATACTCTTTATGGGAATGTTAAAGACGGGGTGATCTGTAAGTATTGGAGAAGTGATCCATTCAGCACATTTCCAAAGCTGAACCCTTTGGAAGCGGGTGTTTTACAGTTAGAAATACAGAACCCCGGTGCAGGTTGGGTGGAAGTAAGTAAAACAGTGTTAAGTGCCTATGGCATGAAAATTTATTATGGGGGTAATTTGGTTACTTTAAATGCTGTCATGAAAATTATCAATGATAATGATGCAGAAACCAGCTTTATAGACAGCCCGCTGCAGCCGGGGCTTACGGCAGCAGCAGAGCGTTACAGCACCCGCCTTCTGACCCAGCAGGGGAAAATGCTGATGGAGGAGGGTTATTAGAATGGTGGAATGGTTAAATAGTACTCTCTATGGTTCGGTAACCTGGCTAAATTTAATAACAGCCCTTTTTATTTTTTTGGCCGCCTTGGTCCTGGCAAAAATATTAACAGTGCAGCTCCGTCGTTCTTTAAAAGAAAGGATGAGCAGGGAAAACCTTGATCTCTTAACCAAGCTGATTAGTTATGGTGTAATAATAATTGCTATTTTGTGGATCATGCCGACTATAGGGATAGAACCATCAGGGTTGATGGTCGCCGGAGGTATTGTTGCCCTGGCCGTTGGTTTTGCCAGCCAGAGCATTATCGGCAACCTGATATCAGGCCTTTTTCTGATGGGTGAGAGACCGGTTAAAATCGGCGATTTAATTGAAATTTCGGGGCAGCTGGGAGTGGTTGAAGATATTCATATAATTTCAACTACCATTCGTACCCTGGATGGAAATTTTATCCGCATCCCCAATGAAACAGTTTTTACCTCCAGCATAACTAATTATACAAGTAACCCGGTTCGCCGTTTTGAGTATTCTGTCGGTATCAGCTATGCCGATGATGCCGGGCAGGCTACCAGGATTATTAAGGAAAGAATTGATCAGCATCCACTGGCCCTTGTTAACCCCAAACCGCAGGTGTATGTAGAATCCCTTGGTGATAACAGTGTTGATATTACTGTCAGGGTCTGGGCTCCGGCGAAGGAGTGGTTTGCGGTTAAAATGGAGCTGCTTCAGGCTTTTAAAGATGAACTGGAAGCTGCCGGAATTGAGATTCCATTTCCACAGAGAGTAGTATGGTTTGGGAATGAACAACAACAGGAAGATGAAAATTTATAATGCAGGCAGCAGTATATCCGGCATCCTGTATATTTGATTGGGTTCGTGAAAAATAATTTTTCAGGATCATAACAGAAATAAACAACGGGGCCGCCCTGAACTGGCAGGGCGGCCCCGATAAATTTACCTTAAATTAAGAGGCTAACCTTTCTTTTTGGCCTTAGCCAGTTTCAGGGCGTCGAAAAGTCCACGCTGTTTGATTGTTTTAACAGCCAACCCTTTACTGGTCATTTCAAAGAACTTCCGACCGTAGTGGCTAAGTGCTTCTTCATCGATTTCAAAGCCAAGCCCTGGTTTATCTGGAATAGTAACACAACCATCACTGTCTATCATGAAATGATCTTTCATGATAGCATCGCGGTATTTGGGTATCCAGGCTGGTGGTTCATAGGGAAATTCGATCGGTTCGCGATGGGGGCTGGCAGCAGCGATCTGCAGGTTAATTGCAAAGCCGACCCCGTTGGTCCAGGTATGAGGTTTGAATTTCAGGTTTCTCTTTAACGCTTCTCTCATTACTTTAACCGCGGTATCGATACCGGAAAAGGTGGCATCCGGCTGATAAATATCGAGTGATTCTTTCTCGAAAAGTATTTTATGCTCATGCCATCCGGGGGTCAGTTCGCCGCCGGCGATAGGGGTCTTGGTGCGGCGTCTCAGCTCGGCCATTTCGTCAAAGGCATACATATCAAGGGGTTCCTCCAGCCAGCCAAAGTCATATTCTTCGCAGGCCCTGGCAAATTCTGTTGCCCGCTCCAAATCCCAGATTGCGGGCTTATTTATTATAGTTACCGGCCAGCCCTGGTTGGCATCTACCCCAAGTTTCATCTTGTCTCCGATTGCTTCGCGGACAGTTTTTAGTTGGGCAATATCGTCCCTGAGTTCATGATCATGAACTCGTAGTTTTAAAATTTTAAAACCCATATCCCGCATGGCCAGAACTTCTTCGGCTCTCTTGGCGGGTTCATGAATTTCACCGGTTGAACAGTAGGTTTCAATTTTTCCTCCTTTTCCACCAAGTAGTTCGTAAACCGGTTTGCCTTCTTTTTTGCCGATGATATCCCAGAAGGCTGCTTCAATCCAGTTGTTTCGCCAGCCCAGGTAAGATGCTTCCCGTAATAGCTGGGTTACCTCGTCGAGTTTTTCAACTTCCTGTCCGATCAGATACTGGCCGAGAAGTGACCCCAGCCCTTCGCGTTCTTCTTCCATGGCCATGCCGGCACTGTACCCGACAATGCCATCATCAGTTGTGATCTTGATCAAAGTGCTGCGATTAAATTTTTGAGGGTAACCGGGTATCCAGGATGGATAAAATGCTTTCGGCAGGGGAATAGAGATGTGGTACAGTTCGATTTTTTCAACTTTCATTCTTAATACTCCTTTCGTAGGTGATGCAAATAATATACCTGTCAGTTCATAAACTGAAACTAAACTTCTTCGCTAACTGACCCGGGCTCCCTGGCCTGACTGTTTTCAAGAGGCAGTAGTTTTTTGAATACAGGAATCATTAAAAATCCTGTTATATACATAGTTATGCCGTATATGGCTGTTGTAACAAACATGGAGCTGTAAAAATCGCCCATCAGGTCCTGAATGAGCAGGGTGATGGTTACCGCCAGGGTTGAATTGCGCAGGCCGACTTCCATAGAAATAGCCCTGGCCTGAGCGTTTATTAACCTGAGCAGCTTACTGACCCCCAACGCCAGAAACATACCGAGGATGGACAGGGATACAACCATTACGTAAAATAGCAGGCTGTACCTCTCGGTATCGGCAAACTTTTCAGCATTAGTAATAATTCCCACACCTATAACCATTAATAAGGCGAAAACTCCCAGGGCTGAAAAGAATGGTGTTGCTTTTTTAGCAAATATGGGCCATTTATTTCGTATAGACATTCCTATAATCAGGGGAATCAGGACCAAACCGATTATTGTCTGGACGATTAAGCCGGCGGGAACATTAATATCCGGAATGTTACTACAGAAAATAGTGAGGATTAGTGGTGTAAAAAATAGGGCCAGCACAGTGGAAATGGAGGTTAAAGATACAGACAGGGCCAGATCTCCCCTGGCGTAATAGGTCATCAGGTTAGATGTTACCCCGCCCGGGCAGGCACAGATTAACACCAGGCCGGCATAAATAAAAGGAAAACTGTGATAAAAACCGAGAGCGTAAGCCATGCCGAGTGCCAGCAGTGGCATCAGGATCCACTGCAAAATAAGCCCGATTATAATGCTTCTTGGTTGTTTAAACACGCGAATAAAGTCTTTTATGGTCAGGGTAAGCCCCATACCAAGCATAACAAAAAAGAACATGAACACAACTGAGGTTTTAAATATCCTATCCAACAACAACTGTTCGGGTTTTTCGGTAAAACGGATGAAAGTGTATTCGACATCGTCAATAGCTCCATTGATTAGTATGCCCCTGAAAACAAGTTTGTCGCCAAGAACATTATCCAAACCGGCATAATATTCTGTTTCTCCGGTCTGTGTTAATTCAGATGATGGAGGTATTGAAACAATGTACAGTTCACCATCTAATCTTCGCACGAGGAACAAACCGTTAAAATCGTCATCGGTTATTTGTCCTTCTGTTTCCAGGAACCTCAGGTTGCCTTCAAATTCGACAGCCTCTGCTTCACTCCAGTTCAGGTTTTGTCCTTCCCGGATCAGCTGGTTGAAGAGTGTCAGTTCGGTGTCCCGGGCAGCCCGCGATAAATCCCTGTATAAAACTTCATCTGCCAGTACTGTAGTACTGCTCATTAAGATTAGAACAATGATTATTCCAGATAGACAAAATTTGATCAAGCGGGAAGATAAGACTTTTTTACCCTGCATAATCACCCTCCTTTTTTATTCTGTCAATTTAATGTATAATTGGTTATACCAAATTATATGATTGGTATAACCAATTGTCAAGCAATACTAATTGCGCTTTTTATTTATAAAGCTTGTGAGCTAAGCGCAAGTATGTAAGAGATATGGAAAGAAGGTTGTAAAGAATGAGTGTAGGACTTCCTGCTGTAATATTTGAAAAAATAAGAAACGATATAATCAATGAAGCATACCCGGTTGGCAGCAAATTACCTCCGGAACGCGAGTTGGCGGTCAGGTATAAAGCAAGCCGCTTCGCCGTCCGGGAAGCAATAGCCATGCTGGCTCAGAACGGTTATGTCGAAACCCTGCCGCAGAGCGGAACATATATCAGGGATTTTTACCGGAACGGGTCGCTTGATACCCTTGTGCAGACGCTTCATGTTCGCCGTGTAATAGACCGCCAGACACTGGATTCACTGTTAAATTTCAGGTATACAACAGAAACCAGTGCCGCTGCTGATGCTGCTCAGAGGGTGACCGACAATGATTTGAAATATCTCGGTGAAAACCTGAAGAGGAAAAAGGAAAATCTTGATCAGATATTCGTTTTATCAGAATGTGATTATGATTTTCACTACAAGATAGTATCTATTTCCGGTAATGTAATCAGCCGTCTTATATTTCAGTCTTTTAAGCCTATATACTCATTTTTTACCGAGTTTTTCTATTCTTTAGAGGGAGCGGCAGAAACATCTCTTGTTTTAAATTTACAACTATTCTCAGCTTTAAAAGAACGGGATCGGGAAGGTACTTTTCAGGCTATGGCAGAAATTCTTAAGTACGGGGAGAAAAAAGTATATGAAGCGATTGATGATAACGATGAGTTGATAGAAATCAGGCAGAGATAAAAAGCGCCCCTGCAGGGGCGCTTATATACTTACCAGGCCGGTTCGGCCAAACCTGCCGCGGTTCGGCGATAGGGCAGCCAGGCCAGGGCAAACATTTTAAGCATAATATCTTTCTTGAGCGGTTTAACTGTAAATGATTCAAGTTCTTCCGTGAGTGGATCCATGGCAGCTGCCAGTAAATCTGTTTCACGCTTAAATTCTTCCTCCAGCTCTTCAAGCCTCTGGCGCTGTACTTCCAGTGTTTCAGCAGCCCGTTTAATATCTTCCTGCTTGCTGATTGCTCTGCCTGCTCCCCTGGCTGCTGTAGTGGCTCTACCCAGGGTTGATGCATTGATTGCGGATTTTCCCAGGAATGAGCCAAGCAGGGTAGTGCCTACAGATATAGCTGTCTGCATTTTATGTTGTTTAGCTTGGTCTTCCTGTCTGCTGACAGCCTGTTCTGCTTTGCGGACCCGTTCTTCCATGGTCGTGATCCGGGAGTTATATTTCTGGCGCAGTTTATCCATTGCTGCGTCACGTTCTTCCCGGGCGTTCTGCTGAAGGCGAACTCTAAAATCTCTTTCCGATTCGCCCGGTTCCGAAACCTGTTTAAACTGCTTGCTCTGCATTAGCTCGAGTACTTCATTTCTGTAAAGCCAGTCAA
>CAYMIW010000006.1:0-97635 GCA_964390725.1 uncultured Syntrophomonadaceae bacterium
ACCTCTGCGCTGCCGGGGCTGCACAGATTGCCGCCTCAGCCGGGGTTAAGCAGCTTGTCCTGACCCACCTGCATCCCGAACGCGACCCGGCTCTTTCTCTGGCTGAAGCGGTTAAATACTTTCCTACGGCCAGGTTGGCAGAAGAAGGGCAGGTAATGCTCGTTTAACGGAGAATTGTAGCGGTTGAAAAGCTTTGCATAATTAGGGGGAGGGAGTTGTAATGAGTAAGAAAAAGCAATCGGTTCAGTTACTTCTTGGCCCGGTCCCGGCCGCCCTGGTAGCCTGCGGCAGCGGCAGCGAAAATAATATCATTACCCTGGCCTGGGTTGGAGTGGTCAATTCTTCGCCGCCGCTGATCTCGGCTGCCGTCCGGCCTAACCGTTACTCTTATGAACTCATTAAGAATAGCGGTGAATTTACTGTTAATATTCCTTCTGTTGAGCAGGTCGATCTTGTTGACCGCTGCGGCACTCTCAGCGGCAGGGATATGAATAAATTTGAAACCTTCGGTTTAACCCCGGCCAGGGGCCTGCTGACCGCGGCACCCATGATCGAAGAGTGCCCGATCAGCATGGAGTGCCGGTTGCACCAGGCCCTTGAACTGGGTAGTCATACCGCTTTTATTGGCGAGGTTATTTCCAGCTACGTCAGTGAAGAAATGATTACCGATAAAGGACGGATCGATTTTTCAAAGCGCAGCTTGCTTGGTTTCTGTGCCGGCAGCTACCTGGCCGTTAATCCGCTTGACCTCTCGATCGGTTTTACGCTTAAGAAAGATCTTTAACCACCGTACCTGTGTATGGTAGTTTAGCGGTGGTTATTTATAATTTTAAGTAAAACAGTTAATTGGATCCTGTATGCATATTTTACGCAGCTCTTTATTACTTGATATAATGAAATTAATCTTTGCTTAAATCACCGTGGAAATGAGGGGTGCAGATGGCTGACTACCAAGCGCTGTTACGTGAACTGCCAGCTGTTGACCGCCTGCTGAATGAACCGGCAGTTGTCGAAGTGCTGCAGAGCACGTCCCGGCGGCTAGTCCTGCAGGCTGTGCAGGAAACGGTTAATAACTACCGTCAGAGTATTAATACCAACCGGGGCGATCAGGAATTTTTGGATAATATCGATATTTCCCCTGCCGGGCTGGCTGTAGAAGCGGCAGATTTAGCCCGGGGAAAAACCCGGCCGAGTATCAGGCCGGTGATTAATGCCAGCGGTGTGGTGATTCATACTAACCTGGGGCGTTCACCACTGGCTCCTGCAGCTGCGGAGGCATTAACTGATATTGCAGTACATTATAACAACCTGGAATTTAACCTGGATACAGGGCGGCGTGGTTCACGTCAGGCTCACCTGGAAGAGATCATCTGTGACCTAACCGGGGCAGAAGCTGCAGCTGTTTTTAACAATAATGCGGCAGCGGTATTCATGGTCCTTAATACACTGGCCTCCGGCCGCCAGGTGGTGGTCTCCCGGGGGGAACTGGTTGAAATTGGCGGTTCATTCCGTATTCCCGATATTATGGCTTCAAGCGGGGCTTCCATGGTTGAGGTGGGAACAACCAATAAGACTTACCGAAGGGATTACGAGTCAGCAATCAATGACACCAGTGCCGCCCTGCTCAAGGTTCATACCAGTAATTACCAGATGATCGGCTTTACAGCTTCCGTCAGTACGGCAGAAATGGCTGAATTAGCTCATGACCGTGGGCTAATCATGATCGAAGACCTGGGCAGCGGCGTCCTCATCGATCCGGCAAAATATGGTTTGCCCGCCGAACCACGGGTGCAGGACAGCATTGCTGCCGGAGCTGACCTGGTAACCTTCAGCGGTGATAAAATGCTTGGTGGTCCGCAGGCCGGTATTGTTATCGGCCGCAAAGACCTGATACAATCAATCAAGGCAAACCAGTTGGCCCGCACAATGCGGGTAGATAAGTTTACCGTTGCCGCCCTGGAAGCTACTGCACGCCTTTATTATGACGAAGAAAAGGCCGTTCGGGAAATTCCCGTATGGCGCATGCTTACGGCCTCCGCTAATTACCTGCAGCGCCGGGCCGACAACCTGGCTCAGCGTTTTGGAGATATATTCGGAGCAGAAAATATAACGATCATCCCCGGTATCTCGAGGGTCGGTGGTGGTGCCATGCCCAACGCGGAACTGCCCACTTCACTGATTGCAGTAAGGCTGAGCTCCGGCCACGGCAGCCCGGAACAATTTGCAGAAAAACTTCGCCGGGGGACTCCTCCGGTTATCCTGCGTCTTCAACAGGAGAGCCTGATCTTTGATCCCCGCACCATATTTGAAGAACAGGAAGAAGCACTTATTACAGCGCTAAAAAAAGTCTTAAGCGGATGATATAGTTTAACTGTTATAACGGGAGGTAAATTATTTGGAGCAGTTGATCATCGGAACTGCCGGTCATGTAGATCACGGTAAAACGGTTTTGATCAAAGCGTTGACTGGTGTGGATACCGACCGCCTGCAAGAAGAAAAAGAACGTGGCATATCGATCGACCTTGGTTTTGCTCCTTTCCGTCTGCCGGGCGGACGGTTGGCCGGGATAGTGGATGTTCCCGGTCATGAGCGTTTTATTCACAATATGCTTGCCGGGGCAGCAGGCATGGACCTGGTTATGCTGGTTGTGGATGCCACCGAGGGGGTAATGCCCCAGACCCGGGAACACTTAGATATACTGGGTATCCTCGGAGTTAAGGAGGGTATAGCCGTTATTACCAAGATCGACCTGGTTGAGGAAGATTGGCGTGATCTGGTCAGCGAAGAGATAAGGGAGGAGCTGCAGGGTACCTTTCTTGAAGAAGCTCCCATTGTTCCTGTTTCGGCCCTGAAAGGTGAAGGGATTGAAGAACTGAAGCAGCTGATTGATGATATGATCTCCGACCTGGAAACTCGTAATTCTTCCGGTCCCCTGCGTTTACCCGTGGACCGTTCTTTCATCATTGCCGGTTTTGGTACGGTGATAACCGGCACCCTGGTCCAGGGATCGGTTTCTGTTGGAGATACCGTTTCCGTTGTCCCCCCGGGGTTGGAAGCCCGGGTGCGTAACATCCAGGTTCACGATATGAATGTGGAGAAAGCTCTGGCCGGCTCCCGGGTGGCCCTTAATCTCTCCGGTCTGGAGAAGGATGAAGTATTGCGCGGCAGTGTTATCAGCACCCCGGGTTATTATAAGCAGACCAACCTGGTCGATGTATGGGTAAAGCTGCTGGACAGCGCTCCGCGAAAGCTTAAAAATCTCGATCCCGTCCATTTTTTCCTCGGAACTGCTCGCAGTGTAGCCAGGTTGCTTATGCTCGACCGGAACGAACTTTTGCCCGGAGAAGGAACCGTTGTGCAGTGCCGCCTCGACAGGCCTCTTGTTGCTGAACGGGGTGACTCATTTGTAATACGCTCATATTCACCGATGGCCACTATCGGCGGCGGAAAGGTTCTCGATCCCTACCCGCAGCGGCACCGCCGCTTCCGACAGGAAGTAATTGAAAGGCTTACCGAACTTAAACAGGCCTCGGCTGAAGGTGGTGATATGGCTTTTCTCCGCCGTAAACTGGAAGAGTTGATTATAGCCGATTCGGCCGGGTTATCCAGGGAAACCAGGCTTGATGTTTCCTCTGTTGAAGCTATTCTCGACAATTTAATTAAAAGCGGCCAGGTGGTTGGAATTGGCAGATCATACCTGTTGAAAAAGAGCCTGGTCCAGTATGAAAAGCTGCTGCTGCGGGAGCTTGATGCTTACCATGACCAGAAACCTCTTTCCCGGGGATTATCGAAGGCCCGCTTACGTGGTTACCTGCCTTCGGCTTTTAGCCAGCGGGACTACGATGCTCTGCTTGAAGAGCTGCAGCATGGCGATAAAATTGAACTGCAGGGTGAGCTGGTTAACCGTAATGGTTTTATCCCCCAGCCGTCACCGGGAGATCAAAAAATTCTCGATTCCCTTGTAAAGCACTATTTCACTGAAGGTTTGCAGCCGCCATCGGCTAAGGATGCGTTGGAAAAAGCCGGGGTTTCGCTACCGCGCAGGGAAGAACTATTTAATTATTTGCAGGACGCAAACCTGCTGGTAAAAGTGAGTGAAGATCTATATTTTCACCGGGAAGCATATGAGAGGGCCCTTGACCTGCTGCGAAAACATTTTGCAGAAAGCGGCAGGATAACCCTGGCTGAATTCAGGGATCTTTCCGGTAGCACACGCAAGTATGTCCAGGCTCTGCTTGAACATTTTGACCGGGTAAAGTTAACCCGCCGGGTTGAAGATTACCGGGTTCCCGGCAGGTTGGAATAGTTTACAGGCATAATATCGTGCTAATATATGTAAAATGTTGTTTGTTAGTTGAAATTTATAAAAAAAGCAGGTGATGAAGTGAGCCGTGAAGAGATTCGTTTGACCGCGCTGACAACCAGCGCCGGGTGAGCAGCCAAGATAGGGCCTGAGGCCCTTGCGCAGGTTCTGCGCGAGATACCGTCTTTTGACCATCCCGACTTTCTGAACCGGGATCAGCACTTTTCCGATGCAGGGGTATACCGTATATCCGAGACCCATGCCCTGGTCCAGTCTGTCGATTTTTTCACTCCCGTGGTAGATGATCCATATACTTACGGACAGATCGCGGCTGCCAATTCGCTCAGTGATATCTATGCCATGGGTGCCAGGCCGCTTACAGCCCTCAACATTGTTGCCTTTCCCGCGTCATGTCAACCGCTTGATGTACTGCAATCGATATTAAGAGGTGGATACGATAAGGTAAAGGAAGCAGGGGCAGTTATTACCGGCGGTCACAGTATCGAAGACCAGGAACCGAAGTACGGGCTTTCGGTGACTGGACTGGTCGAAATAGGGAAGCTGATTACCGGGGGAGGTGCCCGCCCCGGAGACCGGCTCATTTTAACCAAGCCAATTGGTACCGGAATAATTACAACTGCCATTAAGGGAGGCTTGATTACTGAAAATGATGCTGACGCGGTCATTAAAGGTATGGCCGGGCTTAATGCTGCTGCAGCCTCTGCCATGCTGGAAGCAGGAGCTTCAGCCTGTACCGACATTACCGGTTTCAGCCTTTTGGGTCACCTGCATGAAATGCTTGTTTCGAGCAGTGTGGGAGCTGAAATTGACTACAGCACGGTTCCCCTTTACCCCCATGTGCTGGATATGACAACCAGTGGTATGATTCCGGCAGGCGCCTACCGCAACCTGGAATACATGCGTCCCCACCTGCAGTGGGAAGGTGCTGTGGATTTGAAAGACGATGCCCAGATTATCCTTGCCGATCCCCAAACTTCAGGTGGGCTGCTCATTGCCATTTCGGAAGAAAAAAGCGGCCTGTTAATGGAATTGCTGTTGGAAAATGGCGGCGGACACCTGATCGGCACGATTGTTGAAAGCGAACAGCCGGGCAGAATAATCATTGGCTGAGAATTTTAGCTGCGTTCACGGGGTGTTAAAGGATGCCCTGAAAACACGCTTAATGTGGTCAATAGTTGTTCATGTAAAATATTTAAGAATTTAAAAATAAAAAGCAGGATATATAAAAGGATCTGTCGAAAACCATTAGTGTAATCTGTTTTTATCGTAATTGTCGCAATATTCATTTTTAATGATTAACCGGGGAGGTGTTGAAACGTAATTTAATGCAGAATGCCCGTCTCAACCGGCAGGAAACCATTCCTGGCGGGTAAAGCGTCAAACTAATTATCTTATGATGCGGGGTATGCTAATGAGTACCGAAATCCAAACATTTACTGAAAAATATGACCTGCTGGGTTGTATCCAATGCGGCCGCTGTACAGGTGGGTGCCCGGTTACTGTACGGGCCGACCTGAACGTGCGCCGTTTTGTTTACGATGCCTATTACGAGGAGAAACTTGACGAACTGGCCAGGCTGGCGGAAATCTGGGACTGTACGGCCTGTCATACCTGTGCTGTTCGTTGCCCCAAGGGTTTAAAACCTCTCGAGGTGTTGCTCGGTTTGCGCACAATGATTATTGAAAGCGGTAAGGTGGAACCAACAGTGCGCGATGCCCTGCAGTCCGTTCTTCTTGAAGGTAATCCCTGGGAAAAATCGCGGGCCGCCAGGAGCGATTGGATGGAAGGCCTTGATGTTAAAATTGCTGAGCCTGATGTGCCCGTGGAAAATCTTATTTTTGTCTGCTGTACCATCGCTTACGACCCCAGGGTCAGGGTAATCGCCCGCAACGCAGTCTCCCTGCTGAACAAAGCCGGTGTTGATTATGCCTTCCTGGACGACAGTGAAACCTGTTGCGGCAGCGAAGTGTTTACTCTTGGTGAAGAGGGGCTATTTGAAATGCTCGTGGAGGATAATACAGAGCTATTAAACGAGTATTCAGCCAAACGTATAGTTTGTCTTTCTCCCCACTGCTTTACCACCTATAAAACGAAGTATCCCGACCTTAAAGCCGAAGTAATTCATTATACCCAGCTGCTCGATGAAATGCTGAAAGATGGAAAGATTTCCTGGAAAGGCGAGCTGAACAGGAGAATTGTATACCACGATCCCTGTTACCTGGGTAAACAGGGTGATATTTATGAAGAACCCCGGGATCTGCTGAGAAGTATTCCCGGTGTTGAATTAGTTGAGTTTGACCGATGCCGCGAACGCAGTCTTTGCTGCGAAGGGGGCGGGGGCAAAATGTGGGTTGAATCGGAATCAAAAAAAGAACGTCTTGCTGAAACGCGGATAAAAGACGCCAAGGCTCTTGAGGCCGATATTGTGGCCGTGGCTTGTCCCTTCTGCGTTTTAACCCTTGAAGATGCGCTTAAAGGCCTCGGCTACGAGGAAGAAATGCGTGTGGCCGAGATTACCGAGCTACTTGGTGAATTTGCTGAAGCATAGCCTTGTTTGTTTATATTCTGGCAGGAGGTGGAATGAACTATGAAAATGTTTGTTTGCATCAAGTATGTACCCGATACTTCCGAGGCAGAAGTAAAGGTCAACCCCGACGGCGTTTCAGTTGACAGCAGTCGTTTTTCATTCGACATTAATGACGCCGATAACTATGCCGTGGAAGAATCGGTTTTAATCAAGGAGGCCGGTGAAGGCGATATAACCGTTCTGTCAATTGGGCCGAAGCAGTCAGATGTAATGATTCGCATGGCCATGGCCAAGGGCTGTGACCAGGCTATACGTGTTGAAGATGATCGTATCGCCTCGCACGATCCCCTCATGGTGGCAAAAGTTCTGGCCGGTGCTATCAAAGGACAGGAATTCGACCTGGTTCTTACCGGCTGCATGGCCGGTGACGACGGTCATATGTCAACCGGGGTTGCTCTTGCTGAAGAACTTGGCGTTAACCACGCTTCCATGGTTAAGAAAGTGGAAGTGCTTGACGGTAAGGTTAAAGCGCATCGCGAACTGGAAGGCGGCCTGCTCGAAGTTGTTGAGCTTGAACTCCCTGCTGTTCTGACCATCCAGACCGGAATCAACGAGCCACGATATGCTCCTATTCGCGGGATTCGCGCCGCTCAGAAAAAAGAACTGAAAGTAGCCAGTCTTGATGATATCGGTGTTGATCCGGTTGCTGTTGGTCCGGATGCCTCAATGGTAATCCTGGAACAACTGTATATTCCGGAAGTTGAATCCTCTGCTGAATTTATCGAAGGTGAAGCCGAGGAGAAAGCTGATAAACTGGCTTCAATCCTGGTCAAGGGAGGCCTCGTATAATGGGTGACATTTTAGTACTTGCTGAACATCGTCAGGGAGCATTAAGAGACGTATCCTTCGAAATGATGGCCATTGCGCCGGCGCTCGCCGCTGATATGGGTGGAGAAGTTAAAGTGCTCTTAATCGGTAGCGGGCTGGACGAGATGGCTAAAAAAATGGCTGCTTTCGGCAGTAAGGTATTATTAATTGACGATCCCCTGTTTGAAAATTTTAATGCTAAGAAGTACCAGAAAGTTCTGTCGGCGCTGATCGACGATCTTAAGCCGGCCCTGTTGCTTACCGGGCATACATCCCAGGGAGTTGATTTTATGCCGTCCCTGGCCGTGGAAAAGGGTTTGCCCCTTGTTGCCGAGGCGATCTCCCTTGAGTATAAAGATAACACTTTAAAAGCAACCCGACAGCTATATTCGGGCAAAGTTAATGCTACCGTGGCTTTCAAGCCGTCCGATACCTACCTGGTAACTTTGCGTGAGGGTGTAGTTGAACCACCCGATGCGGCAGATGGGGGAAATGTTGAAAATATAGATTCCCCGCTGAAGGAAGAAATACCCGACCGCAGCTTTGTTGAATATATTGAAGCCGAAGTGGGGGATGTTGATATTACCCAATCCGATATACTTGTTGCCGTCGGACGTGGTTTGAAGGAAGATAAAAACCTGCCTGTTATAGAAGAACTGGCCAAGGCTATCAAGGCCGACATTGCCGGTTCCAGGGCGGCAACCGATGCCGGTTGGATACCGCACGACCGCCAGGTCGGCACCTCTGGTAAGGCGGTTAAACCAAAACTCTATATTGCCATGGGCATTTCGGGCGCATTCCAGCACGTGGCCGGTATGAAAGGGGCCAAAACAGTTGTTGCTATTAACAAGGACCCCGAAGCCCCGATATTTGCCGTGGCTGATTATGCCATCGTTGATGATATGTTCAAGATTGTGCCCAAGCTGACTGAAAAACTGAAAGAACTGAAAGGTTAGCAGATAAAAGCAGGGGCAATCTCAGCGGGAGGATGAAAAACCAGATGACGGAAAAACCGAAAATCGGTGTCTACGTTTGCCATTGCGGGGTCAATATTTCCGCCACGGTTGATGTGGAAACTGTTGCTGAATATGCACAAAAGCTGCCCAATGTAGAGGTGGCGCGAACCTATTCTTACATGTGTTCCGACCCCGGCCAGGCTCTTATCAAGCAGGATATAAAAGAAAAGGGCCTAAACCGGGTTATTGTAGCCTCCTGTTCACCCCGCATGCATGAACCGACCTTCAGGAAAGCGATCCAGGAGGCGGGCCTGAACCCTTTCTATCTTGAGATGGCCAACATCAGGGAACAGTGCTCCTGGGTGCACGAGGAAATGGAGGAGGCTACTGCTAAATCCAAGAAACTGGTTGCAGCAGCGGTAGCCAAGGTTAGACTGCTCGAAGCACTTGAATCGAAAGAGGTTGATGCTGAACCGGCAGCCCTGGTTATTGGCGCCGGTATAGCGGGCATTCAGGCAGCTCTTGATATTGCCGATGCCGGCTTTAAAGTATACCTGGTTGAAAAAACCCCTTCGGTTGGCGGACGTATGGCTCAGCTGGACAAAACCTTTCCCACCCTTGATTGTTCAGCCTGTATTCTGACCCCGAAAATGGTTGACTGTGCCAGCCATCCCAATATTGAGCTTTTTAGCTATTCTGAAGTTGAAGAAGTTGGTGGCTTTATCGGCAACTTTGAAGTTAAGGTCAGGAAAAAAGCCCGGTATGTAGATGTTGAAAAATGCACCGGTTGTGGCGATTGTGCTGCAGCCTGCCGGGTAAAAGACCGTTTTCCAAGTGAATTTGACCAGGGGATGGGCAAACGCTCAGCCATATACCTGCCATTTCCACAGGCTGTTCCGGCCAAGTATACTATTGATCCGGAAAACTGTCTCTTCCTCAGCAAGGGTAAGTGTGGGAAAGGTCCCAAGTGCCAGGAAGTCTGTCAGGCTGAGGCGATTAACTTTGAACAGCAGGATGAAATTGTAGAGTTTAAGGTCGGGGCAATTATCGTTGCTACAGGCTTTGATCCCTTTGATGCATCGCGTAAGCCGGAGTACGGTTATAACGATTATCCTAACGTGATAACCGGGATGGAAATGGAACGCCTTGTTTCCGCTTCCGGACCGACAGGCGGTAAGGTAACAATTTTTAATGGTGAAGAAGAGATTGAGCCTAAAGAAGTGGCTTTTATTAAATGTGTCGGTTCACGCGATGCCAGTGTGGGAAACGAGTACTGCTCGCGAGTATGCTGCATGTATACAGCAAAGCAGGCCCACCTGATCAGGGATAAAATACCCGATGCCAACATCCGTATTTACTATATGGATGTAAGAGCTTTCGGCAAGGGTTACGAAGAGTTCTATGATCGTGTTCGCCGTGAAAACGTTCGCTATATCAGGGGCAATCCGTCGGAAATCTTCAAGCGGGGCAACAAGCTGGTAGTTAAGGCTGAAGATACACTAACTGCCACACCGCTCGAGGACGAGGTTGATCTGGTAGTCCTCGGTGTGGGCCTGGAGCCGCGCGCTGACATGAGGGAGACCATGGACTTGCTGCGGTTGTCGCAGTCGCCCGATAGATTTTTCCTTGAAGCGCACCCCAAGCTTCGCCCTGTCGATACGGCAACAGACGGTGTTTTCCTGGCCGGTTGCTGCCAGGGCCCGAAAGATATTCCCGATACAGTAGCCCAGGCCAAGGGAGCTGCATCATCTGCAATGATCCCCCTGGCCCGGGGCAAGGTAATGATCAGCGCCCAGGTGGCTGTAGTCGATGAATCAACCTGCAGGGGCTGTGGTTTCTGTGTTAATATCTGCCCCTATACAGCCATTGAACTGGTTACCGTGAACCGCTTTGGTCACGATGTAGAAGTAGCCAGGGTCAACGAAGCTCTTTGCAAAGGTTGTGGCTCCTGCTCGGCCGGGTGCCTTTCCGACTCTATTCAGCCAAAGTCATTCCGCGATCGGCAGATTCTGCCGCAGATAGCTGCATTGGGGGTATTAAGATGAGCTCAAACTATGAACCGAATATAGTTGCCTTTCTCTGTAACTGGTGTTCCTACGCCGGGGCTGACCTGGCCGGCACCAGCCGGGTTCATTATCCGGCTAACATTCAGGTAATCCGGGTTATGTGTTCCGGCAGGGTTAATCCCCTTTATGTGATGAACGCTCTGCAGCAGGGTGCTGATGGGGTACTAGTCTCCGGTTGTCATCCCGGTGATTGTCATTATATGGAAGGTAATTATTATGCCAGGCGCCGCCTCGGCATGCTGAAAGATCTAATGGAATTTGTTGGTGTTGACCCACGCCGGTTTCACATGAGCTGGGTTTCAGCATCAGAGGGGCACAAGTGGAAGGAAGTAGTTGAAAAAACGGTTGAAGACGCACGCGAGGCCGGGCCATTTGAAGGTTTCAGGCGCCGGCAGATTGACTGGTAGGAGGGGTAATAGAAAATGGATCTGGAACAATTACGCAAAACCGCGGCAGAAGTCGTGACCCGTGAAGATGTTAAGTACCTGGTTGGCTGGAAAAAAGGTTCTTACGGATACAGGGTCGCCCCGGTTTTTGTCGAAGATGCTGCAGGCGCTGCAGAGCTGCTGTTTTCGCCCCTCTGCACTGCCAACCTGGCAACATACCTGACCCTGGTTGAAAAGAAACCGCTTCCGCGCGGACAGGAAGAAGATAAAAGAAAGGTGGCCCTTTTTGTTAAGGGTTGTGACAGCCGCGCTGTTACTCAACTGATTGTAGAACACGGTATTCGGCGCGACCAGGTAGTTATTATTGGCTGTCCCTGCCCGGGGGTAATTGATACCGCCAAACTGGCAGAAAAATTTCCGGAAACCGAAGCACCAGCCGAGGTTCAATGGGATGGCGAGAACTTTATTCTTCTTAACAACGGGGAAGCAGTTAAGCTGCCGCGCGAAGAAGTGATTGCTGAAAAATGCCGTTTCTGCCGCTATCCAAATCCCGTGATCAGCGATATTTTGCTCGGTGATAAAGTTGAAGTGCGGGAACCGGAGGAGGATAGCGGTGTTGAAGAGATTGAAAATAAAAGTATTGAAGAACGCTGGGACTACTGGGAAAATCATTTCTCGCACTGTGTGCGCTGTTACAGCTGCCGGAATGTATGTCCACTCTGCTACTGCCAGGACTGCATTCTCGACCGTTTAAATCCTACCTGGGTCAATCGTGCGGTCAACTTTTCCGAGAATACAGCTTTTAACCTTGCCCGGGCTTTTCACCTTGCCGGTCGCTGCATTGAGTGCGGCGAGTGCGAGCGGGTTTGCCCGGCTAATATACCCCTGGGCAAACTGAACCGGAAAATGGCCAGGGAAGTTCGGGATAAATACGGTTTCGAGCCGGGAGTGGATCCCGAGGCTGAACCGTTTCAGGCCAGCTTCAAGCCTGATGATCCCGATGACTTTATCCTGTAGAGGTGGGTGATATGTCAGCGATGCTGTTGAATAAGGAAAAATGGCCTGATTTTATCGGAAAACTGACCGGAAAAAAAATATGGGCACCAAGCGGTGATGGCGAAGAGCTTCGTTTTGCCCCGGTAGCAGAGGGCGAAACGCCGCAGTTAGCTTTTAACAACACCAGGGTGCCTCCTAAAAACATACTATTCCCCCAGACCGAAACCATGTACCGTTTTCAGCTGGGAGACCTGGAGATGGAAATTCCGCAGCTTGATAAGGAAACAATTATTCTCGGGCTAAGGCCTTGCGATGCCAGGGCAATCTCCATTGTGGAGAAGTTATTCCGATGGGATGTTGACGATCCTTACTACCTGAAAAGACGCGAGCTGGTAACCCTGGTTGGGCTTGCCTGTAATGAGCCGGGATTAAACTGCTTCTGCACCTCGGTTGGTGGCGGACCAGCCTCTACTGAAGGGCTCGACCTGTTAATGGTTGATCTGGGAGATAAATACCTGCTTGAAACTATTACTCCAAAGGGTGACGCCCTGGTTGATACAGTGAAAGAGCTTCTTGAAGAAGCAGATGAGGCTTCGCAAAAATTGAAAGAAGCTGCTGTAAATGAGGCAGGGGAAAAAATAAGTCGCACAGTTGATACTGAAAATGTTGCGCAGGGGCTGCCCGAGCTCTGGGAAGATCCGCTCTGGCAAAAAGTTTCTGCTTCCTGCCTGGGCTGTGGAACCTGCACCTATCTTTGCCCAACCTGCCACTGCTTTGATATCCAGGACGAAACAGAAGCTTTTGAGGCCAGGCGCTGTCGAATGTGGGATTCGTGCATGTTTGAAGAATATACCCTGCATACATCAGGACACAACCCCCGGCCAACAAGGCGTGAGCGCACCAGGAACCGTATCAACCATAAATACAGCTACTACGTTGACAAGTTCGATGTTATAGCCTGTGTCGGCTGTGGCCGCTGCATAAACCTCTGCCCTGTCAATATCGACATTGTTGAAATTCTCAGGCAGGTAAAGGAGGCGCTGTGATGACTGCAAATAACCCTTATGTTCCTTACACGGCAACTGTTGAGGATACATGGTATGAAACAGGTGGGGACCGCTGTATAAAAACGTTCAAGGTTGTATTTGACGATCAATCCGTGCGACAAAGCTGGAGCCATAAACCCGGCCAATGTGCCATGATTGGAGTGCTTGGTATTGGCGAAAGCATGATTTCTATTTCCTGCTCACCGACTGAAGGAAATTTTCTACGTTTTTCTGTAATGAAAATGGGTAAAGTAACCCAGGCTCTGCATCAACTTGAAGCCGGTGATAAAATGATGGTTCGCGGCCCATACGGCAACAGCTTTCCAGTTGACGAATGGCAGGGTAAGAAAATACTGACCATTGGTGGAGGGGTCGGTCAGGCTCCACTGCGTCCCATAATTGAATATGTAAAGGCTAACCGTGAAAAATATGCCGGCCTGACCATGATCTACGGTGCCCGTACCTCAGGAGACCTTTGCTTTAAGAGCGAATTTGATGAAATGAACAAATGTGAAGATCTATCCTGTCACCTGACCATTGATATAGAGGAAGAAGGATGGGATCACAATGTCGGTTTTGTTCCCCAAATGCTGCTCGATCTGGAGCCTTCGCCGGAAAACACCATTGTTATTACATGCGGCCCGCCGATTATGATCAGGTTTGTCCTGGAAAACCTGAAAAAGTTAGGTTTCGAAGATGAACAGATCTATACTACCCTGGAAAACCGTATGAAATGTGGAATTGGCAAGTGTGGACGCTGTAATGCAGGGGGTATGTATGTCTGCAAGGATGGGCCTGTTTTCAGCTATGCCGTTTTGAAAGAAATACCGGAGGCTTTTGCCTGATATCTCGTTATCAACAAACAGCAGGCGGGGTGGAATTAGCTACCCCGCTTTTTTGATCAACAGCCCATTCGTGGGCAGGCTTTTATACAGTGTCCTTCAGCTCTGCGCCACTTGTTACCAATCCGCTATTGTGCTAATATCTATTTAACTTACGGGGAGGTTTTTAAAGTGGAACAATATGGGCTCGTAACAGAAACAAAAGGCGAAACAGCTATGGTCAATTTACAACGCCACCTTGTTTGTGAAAGCTGTGGCCGCTGCGGTATTCTGAGCGGCTCGAACAAACGAGAAATTATTGTAGAAGCTCTCAATCCCATTCAGGCCGGGGAAGGCCAGCGTGTATTGCTTGAATCTGATGATCGCCAGGTTCTGTTCATTTCTTTTATTCTTTACCTGGTTCCCGCCCTGGCCCTGGTTGCCGGAATAGCTCTCTGGCTTACCGTTATTGCACCTGCCCTGGGATTGCAGGGCAGCCAGGAACTGCCTGCTGTAGGAGTGGGCCTGCTGTTAATGCTGATTGTATTTCTCAGTGCCAGGATCTGGGATAGGCGGGTTAAAGATAATCCCGATTATAAACCGGTAATAACCGCCCTGTTAAACAACGAATCTGTTGAAAACGACCAGTGTGTAGATGAAGAATAAGCAGGTTGTTTTAAAAAAATGCTGTAGTTATACAATAATCGGGAGGGAATAATATGTCGAAAAAATACAATGTAGCGGTAGTTGGTGCAACAGGGATGGTTGGCCGTAAAATGATCGAAGTATTGCTCGAACGCAGTTTTCCAATTAACGAGCTTAAACTTCTGGCTTCCCATCGTTCGGCAAACAGCCGCATCGAGGCAGGCGGAAAAACATATATTGTGGAAGAGCTGGTGCCAGAATCATTTACAGGAATTGACTATGCTTTTTTCAGTGCCGGTGGTGATATAAGCAAACAGTTTGCCCCCGAGGCAGTTAAGCGCGGCACAATAGTAATTGATAACAGCAATGCTTTCCGCATGGACGAAGGCATCCCCCTGGTAGTACCCGAAGTCAACCCTGAGGAAGCATTTAAGCATAAAGGCATAATATCCAACCCTAATTGTTCAACTATCCAGATGGTAGTAGCCCTGCAACCTTTGCAGAAAGCGGCTGGTATTAAACGGGTTGTCGCTGCTACCTACCAGGCGGTATCTGGAGCCGGAAAAGCGGCTGTCGATGAACTTCATGAACAAACCCGGGCTTACCTTGATGGAAAGCCGGTTCCGGCAGAAAGAATACCTCATAAGGGTGCTCTTCATAATTACCAGCTGGCTTTTAACTGTGTGCCCCAGATCGATGTTTTTGTTGAAGACGGCTATAGCAAGGAAGAGATAAAAATGATTAACGAAACCAGGAAAATCATGGGTCTTCCCGGACTGCCTGTTACTACTACCACTGTGAGGCTCCCGGTGGTAACCGGTCATTCAATTGCGGTTAATATCGAACTGGATAAGCCTCTCGACGCCGACCAGGCTCGCCGTGTTCTTTCAGATGCTCCGGGCATTGTTGTGATTGATAACCCCGCTGAGTTGGCTTATCCCATGCCTCTTGATGCTGCCGATGATGATGCTGTTTTTGTTGGTCGTATCCGTCCTGATCATTCCGTGGAAAACGGGCTGAACCTCTGGGTTGTCTCCGATAATATCCGTAAAGGAGCAGCAACAAACTCGATCCAGATTGCCGAGCTGTTGATAAAATAAAGAGGCAGCCCTGACTGCACCTGGATATAATCGGCAGGTAACCCTTGGATTTTGCTACTTGCAAACAGGATTAACCGGATAATTAAATCAAGGAGGGTTAATATGAAAACCATTATTAAGAACGGAACTGTGGTAACCGCCTCCGACACTTTCCGGGCTGATGTAGTTTTTGAAGATGAAAAGATTATTGCCATCGGTAGTTCAGACTGCCGGGAAAGTGAAAACGTTATTGACGCCTCGGGAAAGCTGGTTTTTCCAGGAGCTATTGATGTGCATACTCATCTTGATATGCCCTTCGGCGGTACGGTAACTGCCGATGATTTTACCACCGGAACTATAGCTGCCGCTGCCGGTGGTACAACTACCATAATTGACTATGCCCTGCAAACTCCCGGCCACTCCCTTGCTGAAGCACTTGAAACCTGGCACAAAAAAGCTGATGGAAAATGTGCTGTCGATTACGGGTTTCATGTTGCTGTTACCGATTTGAACGATGAAGTTATGGCAGAAATCCCGGCACTGATCAGTAAAGGTTACCCTTCCTACAAGGTTTTTATGGCTTACAAGGGAGTATTCCAGGTTGACGATAGTACTTTGCTCCAGGTACTTAAACAAGCCGGTGCAGCCGGCGGTTTGGTTCTTGTTCATGCCGAAAACGGTGATATCATTGATCTGTTAACCAGGGAAATGCTGGACAGGGGTGATACAGCACCGCTTTACCACGCCCTGAGCCGTCCACCCCAGGCCGAGGAAGAAGCAGTGAACCGCTATATAACCCTTGCTGCTTTAAGCGGGTCTCCTGCCTATATTGTTCACCTCAGTGACGCAACAGCCCTGGGCCGCCTGGCCGAAGCCCGGTTGCAGGGTTTACCAATTTATGCCGAAACCTGTCCCCAGTATCTTTTCCTTGATATCGAACGCTACAACGAACCCGGTTTTAACGGGGCAAAATATGTTATGTCTCCGCCCCTTCGGGAACCCGGTAATGAAGAGTATCTCTGGAACGGTCTTGATTCCGGCAACCTCCAGGTTGTTGCATCAGATCACTGCTCTTTTAACATGAAAGAGCAAAAAGAACTTGGTTGTAACGACTTCTCCAAGATACCAAATGGTGCCCCGGGATTGGAAACCCGCATTCAGCTGCTTTTTGCCGGTGGTGTAATGGAAAACCGGATCAGTATTAACAAGTTTGTTGATCTGGTCAGCACGGCTCCGGCCAAGCTGTTTGGTCTCTATCCCCGAAAAGGGGCGCTGGCTGTTGGCAGTGATGCTGACCTGGTAGTTTTTGATCCCGAGGCCGACTTCACAATTAGCGCCGAAAAACAGTTTCAGAATGTTGATTACAACCCTTATGAAGGCTTCAGTGGCAGGGGAGTACCGGATAAAGTATTTTCCCGTGGCGCTCTCATTTTTGATGGCGGGCGCTATACGGGAAGTAAGGGGCATGGCTGTTTCCTGCCCCGGCAACCTTTTACCGCATTATAAAAATTTTTATCTTAAATGAGTATTAAAATAACCTGTTTCCGGAGTTAACGTAAGGAGGATCTTCATATGATTGTTGTAATGAATCCCGGCGCCAAAGAAAAAGAAGTAGCCCGGATAACCGACAAACTGAAATCGATGGGTTACGGCGTCCACCTTTCAACCGGTGAAAACCGTACAGTAATTGGGGTTATCGGGCAGCGCCGTGAAGAGGTTGCCCAAACCATGGAAGCGATGCCCGAGGTTGAAAAAGTGGTCTTTATTACCCGCCCCTATAAACTGGCTGGTCGTGAATTCCATTCTGACAATACGTTGATAAAGCTGGGCAAAATAACTATCGGTGGATCTGACCTGGTAGTTATGGCCGGTCCCTGTGCTGTTGAAAACGAAGAACAGCTTATGCAGGCTGCCGAAGCGATAAAGTCAGCCGGGGCGGCAGTTTTAAGGGCCGGGGCCTTTAAACCACGCACTTCGCCCTACAGTTTCCAGGGTCTGGAAACACAGGGGCTGCGCTACCTGGATGATGTAAGAACAAAAACAGGCCTGCTCATTGTAACCGAGGTGATGGACCAGTTTACCGTGGATGAAGTTGCCGAGTGCGCTGATATTATTCAGGTTGGGGCCCGTAACATGCAGAACTATTTCCTGCTCAGGGAACTGGGTAAAATACGCAAACCGGTTCTGCTTAAACGCGGCCTATCGGCAACAATCGAAGAATGGCTGATGGCAGCCGAGTATATTTTGTCCGGAGGCAATTACGATGTTATCCTCTGTGAAAGGGGAATCCGCACTTTTGAACCCTACACCCGCAATACCCTGGATTTAAGTGCAGTGCCGCTGGTTAAAAAGCTCAGCCACCTGCCGGTAATTGTTGATCCCAGTCACGGTACCGGAATCGCCAGCCTGGTCCCGGCCATGAGCAAGGCAGCGCTTGCTGCCGGAGCAGACGGGCTGATGATTGAGGTGCACCCGAACCCCCAGGAAGCGCTTTCCGACGGGCCGCAATCGTTAACACCGGACCAATTTAACCAATTAATCAGTGAACTCAAAGGAGTGGCTTTAAGTGTGGGCAGGCTTATCTGACAGTAGTTATATCTTTAATAAAGTTGCCCTAATTGGAATGGGTTTAATCGGGGGCAGTATTGGCCTGGCTCTAAAAGAAAAAGACCTGGCCGCTAACATAACCTGTTACGATCATGACCCGGCAACCTGTGTAGAAGCAGTAAAAAGGGGAGCGGCAGACCGCTCGATGGAATCAGCCGTGCAGGCAGTTCAGGATGCTGACCTGGTTGTTCTTGCTGTTCCCGTACTCAGTACGATAGGTCTGCTTAAAGAAATCCTTCCCGAAGTAAAAAAAGGTGCACTCCTGACTGATGTGGGCAGCACCAAGGGCTCAATTATGGCAGCGGTTGAACAGATTATACCGCCATCGGTTTCCTACATCGGCGGGCATCCCATGGCTGGTTCAGAGGAAAGCGGTATACTGGGGGCTGACCCGGGCCTGCTCGAAAATGCAATTTATGTGCTTACCCCCGGACCTGATACCCCGCAGCAGCAGCTGGACAAACTTTCAGCTCTGCTTGAAAAAACCGGCGCTCAGCCGCTTATTATCGACCCCCTCTCCCACGACCGCATTGTGGCACTGGTCAGCCACCTGCCACACATAACGGCAGCCACCCTGGTGCGCAGTGCTGCCTCGGCCGGTAACAGCGACCTGATTCGCACCCTGGCGGCAGCCGGTTTCAGGGATACCACCCGCGTATCTCTCGGCAACCCCGCAGTCTGGCGCGATATCTGCCTCAGCAACCGCTGGGCGTTGCTGTCTGCGATCAAGAGCTTTAAGTCAGGTCTCGAAACCCTGGAAGAATACCTTAACGAGCCGAATGCCGAAGCTATTGAAGAATACCTGCTGCAGGCCCGTGATTATCGCAGTTCCGTGCCCCACCGCGGTCGCGGGATATTACCAGATCTATTTGAAATGATTGTGTTAGTCCGCGACACACCGGGTGTTATCGGCAAACTGACCGGGCTGCTCGGGGAGGCCGGAATAAATATCGATGCTATCGAGATTCTTCACGTCCGTGAACTTTCCGGGGGCAGTATACGTCTTGGCTTTCGCAGCAGAGAGCAGCAGCAGCGGGCGGTTAAACTACTTGAAAACCACGGTTATGCCATTCATATAAAAGAAAACTAAAAAGCACCCCTGTGGGTGCTTATAATGATCACTATAAAAAACAAGTAACCTGTCTGGTATTATTTTGCCGGTTCCTGGAGAGTGTCCGAATAGCTATAATTTCTTTTGTTCTTCTGCAAGCTCGGCCAGGGTCATCGCCTGCAGTTCTTTTTTAATTGCGTCGCTAACCCTGATCCATACTGACCGGGTTATGCATTTCTCCAGCCTGTCACAGTGTGTCTCTGTTTTAACGCACGATACGGGGGCAATACTACCTTCCACGCTTTCTACAATATCTAAAAGGGATATTCTTGAAGGATCAACAGCAAGGTGATAGCCACCACGGCTGCCCTTCTGTGTTCTGACAAAACCTTTGGCTCGCAATGGAGCCATTATTTGTTCCAAATACTTAACCGAAATCTCCTGTTCACAGGCAATCTCATTTAATTGAATTGGTTCTTCCCTATACCTGGCTGCCAACTCAATCATTGCCCTCGCTGCATAACGGACCTTAGTTGATAAATGCACTTTTTTACCTCCATGCTTTCTCTGTGATCAGACCATATTCTCAATAATTGTAACATATCCTATTGGTTATATTAACTTCATTTTGCCTGGTTGTCAAAATCCTGTCTTTATCATTCTATATCCCGGGTCATATACCTTTTATTAATTGTAACTAAATTACATTAAGCTCACTTCATTCCGGTTTTACACTATTAAGTTAAACATAGATTACATTAAAGGCGTCGTGTTCACGAAATAAAAGTGTTTTGTTTGCCGGTTGTAATTAATCTGTAAGTCAGTTGTAAGAGGCCGGTGTTAATATAATCGTAAAATACTATTGTTTCCTTAACAATGTATCGGTTTGTTTTCAGAGCAGAAGTAAATGGGAGCAAAAAATGTATTCAAAAAATGGATCATCTTTCTTTGTACAGTTATTTTTTCGTAAAGGCGCTACCTGGCAGGGTCAGGTGCATTGGCTGGAAACCGGTCAGAAACGCAGTTTTCGCAGCTGCCTGGAACTGACCCTTCTTCTTAAAGAAGCAATGGAGATATTTAATGCTCCCCCGGCTAATTACAGTTTTCGAAACTGGCAGCCTGATAATGATGACCAGGAAAATTATCAGAGGCCGGAACTAGAATACAGCTGTAGTGCTGCCAGTAAAGGCGAATAAAGCTGGCACAATTGTCTGCCAGTTTTTACATAATACGTTTTAAAAGGGTGATAGATTATTACCAGACGCAAAGAGCGTGGCAAAAGCAGTATGCAAAGTTGGCTTATCTGGCTGGCTTTAACAGCCGCATTCAGCCTGATGGGTTTAAGCCTGGCGGCATTTCAGGGTAGTGTCAGTATTGAAAGCGCCATCGTCGGAACAAGTGAGGTAGCGGTTGCCTTCGGAGAGCACCTTGATACCTCTCAGGATACACCCAGGGATGAAGAAGACGGTAAAGATGAGGTTCCGGGTCAGCTTTCCGAAACCATGTATCATCTTGTAATTGATCACGAAGCAGAAAGAAACAACCCAACTACACCGCGCAATAATAAACCTTCATTTATAGTTAAACGTGTTGGTGATCACGAAATCGGTATATCTATAACCAATGCTCATCCCGGCGATACATATAAACTAATATATATTGTAGAAAACAAGGGTTCCCTGCCTGTTAAATGCTCTGTGGCTCCGCTCAAACTGCCCACTCACCTTAAGTTGACTAATGATTTGGATGGTTATATAGAGCCTGGTTTAAATAGCGGTGCTGCTAACAGTATCAAGGGTGAACTGATTATTAAAATTGCTGACAATGCCGAGGAAAATACAAAAGCAGAGATTATGGTGACCTTGCAATTTGAGCAGTGGAATCTATCTTATTAGCAATCATGAATTTCATAATTATTACTCTTTATATGAAGGACGGTGGTACGGCAGAAGTAACAGTTTGATTAACAGTCACTCAAAGTGGAGTTAAGAAAGTGGAGAACCGGTTTGACTAATTAAGAGTGTATTTATTAATTTATGAAGGAGGGTTTAATTAATGAAAAAGATTAAGTATATCGCTTTGGCGCTAGTATTAATGCTTGCCCTTGTCGGTGGGGCGTATGCAGCATGGACAGATACAATTGTTTTAGGTGGCGATATTGATACAGGCGAACTAAGTATAAAATTTGAAGGTGCAGCTGGATCTAACGGTATTTACGAAGAGCTTAAATATGATCTATCAGATAAAAAATTAACTGTAAATGTGGATAAATTATTTCCAAGAGAACCAGATGATGGTAACCTTTATGCAACCATTACAACTCATTTTATTAATAATGGTTCTATCCCTGCTAAGGTAACTAAAGTAACAGTTAAGTCACCACAGACATTTATTAATGAGTATCTAAGATTTAGTTACTATGATGGCCAGAACAGCCAAAAGGAGTTAAACCTTGAAAAGCTTGAAGATGTTTTTAACGATGTATTGGGTGACGAAATACTAGATAAAAATGATACATTTAAATTTTCACTTGAATTTTGGTTAGCAGCAGATACTCCTGATTGGGTAATGGATAAACAAGGCTCTTATTCAATTGAGTTTGAGTTTGGGCAGTTTAATTTCTAAGATTAACGTTAACAAGATCATTATGTAAAGCAATATTCAAATTAATGTGGGGGAAGTAAGTAAATGTCTTTCCCCACTTATATTAATATAATAGGTGAACTTAAAAGGATATGAGTTGTGGTTAAGGAGGCTTATCTTCGAGGTGAAAAAAATACTATTAATCACCTGCTGCCTGGCGCTGGTTTTCTTTGTTTTGCCCGGTGGTCTGGCTTCCTGGGGTGTGGATTTAAAGATCTATGGTGGGGTTAACACCGGTCAATGGAGTGAGCAGGAAAGCGCCATTGCTACAAAGGCGGACGGTTCCAGGGATAGTGATGCAGGTGATCAAGAAAAACCTGAAATTGCTGTATCTGAACACCTGCTGAGTATTAATGTTAAGGGCAGGGGTACAACCAACCTGCCGCCAGGCGATTACATGATTAATACCGGTGACCCGGTTAAACTATCAGCCGGACAGGATCCGGAATGGCCCGGTTACAGATTTGTTAAGTGGATTATTAACGGTGCTGAAGAATTCAGTGCTGATATAAATATAAGCGTGTTGAAAGATACAACGGCAACAGCCGTATTTGCAGAATTAAAACAGGACCTGGATAAGCAGGAAAACGGTGGAGCTGAAGGCGGCAGTGACGAAAATTCCGACCCTCAAATCACATCAGGCGGAGAATCTGAAGAAGCCGGGGAGGAAGCTGAGTAAACTGGAGGAGTTCAGAACTTTTTATGAGCATAAAAACTATGCCGCTTAAAAGACAACATGGATTATTGATTTTCACTGCCCTGGCAATTCTTTATTTGTCCGATAATTTCTTGTCTGGGAGGATTATCGGTGGGTTTGGCGGTAATTATATCCTGCCTATTTTGTCTTGGAGCTTACTGGGGCTGGCGCTCTACCGACTGGTGCCACAGGGACGATCTTTGACCAGGCGACGTCATCAGGAAGTGTTCATTTGGGCTGCTGTAATCAGTGCCCTGGCTTTAATTGCTGCGGTATATGCTGTCGGTTTACTAGAAGGGTACGGCAAGAGTCCTTATGATCAGAGCTTTTCCGGTATTGTAATCAACATTTTTTATCTTGGTTCAATGCTTCTGGGTATAGAACTGGCGCGGGCCCGGTTGATTAATTATTTGTTCAGGAAAAAGCCTTTAACCGGTGTTATCCTGACCGCTATAATTTTTACTATATTTGCTTTTGCCCCGGGCAGACTCTTTTCATTTGAAACGGGCCTCGATGGAGCACGGTTTGTTGGTAACACTTTTTTACCTGCTCTTGCCGAAAATGCCCTTGCTTCTTACCTGGCTTTGCTTGGCGGCCCACTGCCTGCCATTGCTTACCGGGGCCTGCTGGTTGCTTACCAGTGGTTTATGCCGGTGCTGCCCGATCTTAACTGGGTAACGTGGGCCCTGATCGGTACATTTGTACCTGCATTTTGCCTGGTTATGATTTATCAGCTTTACCGTTCCGAAGTGCTGAGGATCAGGTCGCGTGAAAAAGAAAGCCCGGTTGGCTGGGTTATGACCAGTGCTTTTTCGGTAGTAATGATCTGGTTTGCCGTTGGGGTATTCAGTATTTACCCGAACGTGATTATCAGCGGCAGCATGCGGCCCCATATAGATATTGGCGATATTGTTATTGTGAAGAGTGTTGAGGCCGAGCAGGTAGAGGTTGGCGACATTATTCAGTTTATAGAGATTGAGCAGCAGATTAGAATTAACCACAGGGTAATAGAAATCAGGGAAGATGATCGCGGACAGCCTCTATTTGTGACCAAGGGTGATGCTAATAGCAGCATTGACAGCGACCCTGTTGTTGCCGAACAGCTCAGGGGAAAAGTGATCCAGGTTATACCTAAAATAGGATGGATCACTATAGCAATGCGTAATCCGGGCTGATCAAGATCTTAAAAGATAGTCAGGGGATGATAAAATAATGAAAAAATCTAACCCAGCGGATCTGGAAAAAAGAAAAATTAAAAGTGTTATTAATAAACTTAAAGGCCCGCACAGTATTCCTAGCCAAAGCCGCAGGCTGTTAATTATTGCCCTTACTGTTATCCTGGCCGGATCCCTGTTGGGAACGTTTTGGAATTTTTATGGTACTGACGGCGAGGAAGTTGAAGAGACAGTTTATTATTGCATTCAGGAAGCGCTGATTGACTACAGTGTTTATACTTTACCCAATGACCTTTTTACAAACAGGAGACTTGGTCCGGGGCGTGCTTACATTGCCGGTTTAACAGACTATATAGCCCTCGATTTTGAGTATCGTTTTTTTGGTGAAAGGGAAGCAGAGATCAGTGGGGAGTACGATGCAACGGCAACGCTTGCCGCGTATACCGCCCAGGAAGAGCATCTGGTCTGGGAAAAGGCATATCAAGTTTTGCCCAGGCAGTATTTTTCTTTAACCGGCAGTGATTTAACAATCACAGAAAGAATTATAGTGCCGTTTTCCGATTACCTTGCTTTTACGGAATATGTGAAAGAAGAGACTGGTTACAATCCTTCAGAGTTAAAGCTGACGGTTAACTGTAATGTCAGCATGATCGCGGAAACAGAAGAAGGGGCTATCAGCGAAACACTGGTTCCGGAGATGATTATTCCTTTAAAGGGCAATACTTTTACAGTTGAAGGCAGCCTCGCAGAAGAAATAGAAGGAGGCATTACGCAAACGCATATAGTAACCGGCACCGGGGTTATTGGTATAGCCCAGCTATTACCACTTATAGTTCTTCTTTCCATTCTTGCCTTGACCTATGTCCAATTTGCGACCGTTCCTGCTCTTGATGAACAGAAAAAAGAAGTTCCGGATGTGAACGGTCTGCTTAAAAAACATGGTGACCGGATTATTACTACAGCTAATGGGGTATCGTCCATTCCGGAAGGTGCTGTTGTTGTAGTTTCTTTTGAGGAGTTACTTAAGCTGGCTGATGAAATAGATAAGCCGATTCTATATCCCCGTCCGGCAGAAGGAAGTGAAGGTGACCATTACTTCCTTATTTTTACTCCGGAAAAGGTTTATGCTTACGGAATCAGCGGCAGCAAGGTTAGAGAAGCTAATAACTGATCAATAACGAATTGGAATAAGCCGGTTTCTGACAGCCGGGTAAAATGAGAGTTTGAAAAAGGGGTGACAAAATGAAGAACTTTAAGAAGGCAATAGTTGTAATAACAACATACCTGGTCGTTATTGGCCTGGCGGGATTGATTAGTGCCTATTCAATGGGGCGCAGCATGGGCGCACCTATAACGATAACGGGTAATGATACAGGTATAGATGTCAGCCCTGTGGGAGGAAAAATATTTGATCTCGCCAATCTCTATCCGGGCAAGGAAGAAGTCAGCACAGTTGTGATAGACAATCACGGTGAAGATCCATTCACGGTTGATATAGCTGTTAACCTTGGGGGTGACCAGGTTTTAATCGATGCTCTCTGGCTGAAAATCAGCGATGCCCTCCATACTTACTACCAGGGTCCTCTTGCCGGGGCCAAAGCTTCTATAGTGCAGGTGCCGCCGGGAGGCAGTACAGAGCTTGATCTAAGTTTAACCATGCTTAGCGGCCAGGGTAACGCGACCCAGAACAAATCTGTTGATATGAGCTGGTCTTTTGCTGCCGCTACCCTTACATCACCGGGGCCGGGGGCTGATCCCGGAACAGGAGAGGTGGATACTGATTTTATTCCACCGGAAGGGCCTGAAACCGCACCTGAAGATGAGCCGGCCGAAGAGCCTGTTGCCGTCCCTGCTGCTGCAGTGCTGCTTGCAGCTCCTGAAGAACCGCAAACAGAAGGTGAAGGTGAAATTGAGGGGACACCTGCTACGGTGGAAGAGATTACTTTACCTCCTGAAGAGCCACAGGTTGAGCCGGTTGCAGATATAGTTAAGCTGATAGCTTTTTGGCCGCTGCTTTTGTTATTACTGCCCCTGCTTTTGTGGCTGCTTTTCTCCAGCACCCTTCGATTACTGGTGCCGGATGAAAATGGCAAATTCAAGGTTGTGTCCCGTCGGATAGCCAGATATAAAAACGGAAAATGGCATACGAATATAGGAAAAGAGCTGACAAAGCATTTACCCGAAAAAAGACTGCTCATTGTAGACTTCAAGGGAGGGTTTCTGAAGAAAGCAGGCAAGCATATTTATTCAGGTGAGAAAGTGATCGCTTCCGGGAGTCTGCGTTATGCAGTTTTCGGTACGGACAGGTTTGTAAGCTGGATGGATGATCTAAAACAGCGGTCAGCGCGGATGATCGGTTAAGTGCTACAGGTTACTGCTCGCCTTGATTTAAATAATGATTTTTTCCGGCCAGGATGCCATCCTTAGAATCCTGTTGCCGTATTCACGCTGCATTTCACCAAAGACCTTAACCGTAGTTGCATCAGCAGGGTTATAGATGATCAGGTAAAGGTCTCCTTCAGTAGTATTTATGATGGTTTCGGTTGAATAAAACCTGACATGTCCGTAATCGGGATGATTAAAATCGAATAGTTCGTAAGTTAAATCTAGATGCTCTTCAAAACGGTGGCTTGAGTACCAGTCGATATCAAACTGTTTATCTTTCAGCAGTTCCCTCAGCAGGTATTGAAAATATTCCATGTGACGGTAGCGTAAAGTCGTTCTTCTAAACATTAAAATTGCCATGTCGGCAGCTTCTCTCCAGTTTGAACCAACAATTTCCCGAAAACCTAAATGCGGCGAGTATATAAAGTTGATCATATTCAAACCTGCCGGTATATCTGCAACCTGATCTATTATTTCGGTAGGTATCTTGTAAATTTTTTGAGCAGTTATATTCGAGGCAACTATGTCAGCATAAACATCAGTGATATATGCTGGAAACTGCAGTGATTCTAACATAGTCATTAACTTGTACAACTGGTTGATGGGGTCTTCTGTTCTGTACATTTCACGGTCATCTATTCCGACGGCAGCTGCAAAAAACTCTTTTTTTTCCATGTTTGTCAGCTTAAAAGCATCAGCCAGCAATTGTAGCGTCTGGTTATCGAGGTATTTGCGATCGCCTCTTTCCAGGCGGCCTAACTGATTGGAAGTCAGATGAATTACCTTACTGAGGCTTTCTCTTGTCCATTTGTTGCCGTAATCATCATTGCAGTTATTCCGGAGAGTCTTAACAAGAAGGCCGAATTCGCATAGATTCATCCATTTCACCCTTTATAAGGTTTTTTCGCCGGGGTGTTCTTTCGCAATTTCGCATGTCGGTTTTAAAAAAAACGTATTTTCAGCAAATAGAAAATATAGAATCACATGTTATACTTTACAGACAAAGGCTTACAAAAGATGTTAAACAGCTAAGAACAAAATATTACCATCTTTACCATTATATCATTTATATGTTATCTTATCAATTATTCCGTTTTATCTCCTAACTAATATAGAATGATATTTTTATAATAATTGTAAATATAAACACATATATGACACGTAAGCTAGTTATAATAAAAAAAAGCAAAACGATTAAATGCTTAAGCACAATAATCGGAATTTGCTAATAATCGCTTTGTGGAGATTACAGTATGAATAGTTCATTAAAAGTAGATAACCATGGTCTTGAATTGCTTGCTGAAGATCAGGATAACCGTAATGCAGGTGTTTTGAAAATCTGCACCCTTGGCCATTTTTCCGTAGTTAAAGAGACGCAATGGCTGTCAGAAAAATGTAAGCGATCCAATAAAATATGGGAGCTTTTCAAATACTTGCTCACGAATCGCGGTAAACCGTTGCCGGTGGAAAGAATCATAGACGATTTATGGCCGGATCAGGATTATAACGATTACAGTTCTGCCCTGCATACTCTTTCTCACCGGATGCGCAAACTTTTCTTCGAGGAATATTCCAATACTGAAAAACCTTTTCAGCTTGACGTGAGCCAGGGATGTTATTGTATCAATTTAAAAAATAACTGTTGGCTTGATATAGATCAATTTTCTGCCTTAACTTACAAAGCGCTGGAAATAAGAATTGATAACCCCGATTCAGCCTGTAACTTATTCAAGAAAGCAATTAATATTTATGGTGGCGATTACTTGCCCGAATATGCAATAAAAAAATGGGTGCTTCCGGCAAAAAGACACTACCGTAACCTTTACCTGCAAAACCTTCATGGTGTAATTGATATTCTTTTCAAAAGCAAAAAATACGGAGAAGTATGCTCTCTATCTGAAAAAGCTTTCCGGATCGAAAGTTTTATCGAAGCAGAAACTCTTCACAGTAATTATATGAAAGCTCTATACAAGGATGGCAGAACCAAAGAAGCGCTTACCCACTATGAATTTCTCTCTTCTGCCCTTTACCAGGAATATGGCACAAAACCTCCGGTAGCTATGCGCGATATGTACAGGCGTGTTAAAAATCATCCCGGCACCAGCAAAGTGGATTTTAACGTGATCAGTGATAAATATGAAGAAAAAGCAAGCACCAGTGGTGCCTTTATCTGCGATGAAGATTTCTTCCGTTTTCTTTACCGGCTGGAAACACGGCGTAATGAAAGGACAAGGGCTCACATTACTCTTGGCCTGTTCACCTTAAACTGGCTTGATTTTAATAGTTACAGCGCAAAGGGGCTAAACCGGGCTATGGATAACCTTGAAAATATTCTTCTCAGTAATTTGCGCAGAGGCGACGTTATTACACGTCTTGGTGAGTCACAGTATCTCTCCCTACTGGTTGATCTGGATCGTCGTCAGGTCAACTATGTTTTTGAAAGAATAAAACAGTCCTTCAGGGAAAATAATAAAAATGATGAAATAATGCTGGAGGTTAACAGGAAAAGCAGGTATCCTGACTGAGGCCTGGCATACCTTGAAACTTTGGAACCGGTTTTAATTGCTGTTTAAAATGCCCCCGAAGGGGCGTTTTGTTGTACCCGGGCTATTATTGCCTCAAGCAGACTAGGCTGATTATTTATTCTTTAAAGCATGCCCTGCAGGGTTTCAAAAGAAGGTTGAATCATCAGGCTGAGAGCGCCTGGCCCAATATGAGAGCCGATTCCCGGACCAACTGGTCCTTCGTATAAATCGGCAATCTGATAATGTGCTTGCAGCGCTTCGAGCAGCAATTTTGCCCTATCTTCGGCATCGCAATGAACCACTGAGAGGTTAACCTCATTTTCCGGGTTTACCTTTTTCAGGGCAGCTTCCACCAGGCAGGGAATTACTTTTGAGCGTCCCCTGACCTTGTCATACACACCGACCATACCTTCTTCATCGGCGTAAAGGATTGGTTTTAGCTGCAGTAAAGATCCGAGCAGTGAAGCAGCTTTGCCGATTCTGCCGTTACGCTGCAGGAACTCTAAGGTGTCCACGGCAAAGACGCTGAAAGTATTGGCAATTGATATATTTGTCATTGCCAGCACTTCTTCCAGGGGTATACCTCTATTTAGCGCTTCAGCAGCAATTAATACCGAGCGACCTACGCCCTGTGATGCGTTTAAAGTGTCAATAGTGATTACTTTTGGCGCTACCTGTTCAGCTGCAATTTTGGCCGAATTGAGAGTTCCGCTTAAAGTGCCCGAAACATGGATACTGAGAATTGTATCTTCCGGGCCGGCAATTTCTTCGTAAGCCAACCGGAAGGCTTCGGGTGAAGGTTGAGAAGTTTTAGGCATATGAATTTCTGAAGATAGTTTTTGAAAGAACTCGTTGGAGGTGAGGTCAACCCCGTCAGTGTAAAGTTTTTCCCCGAATGATACGGTGAGCGGGACAATTGTAATATTATACTTGTCCGCCTGTTCTCTGGAAATATCAGCCGTGCTGTCTGTTACTGTACGAATAGATGACATTAGATTTCTCCTTTAACGATAGATTTACTACCATATATGAATCATAACATAACATCATTGCTTTGTGACGTTATTTATAATTGGCAGTTAACTGAGGCAGCGGCCTGCTATTTTCCTACTTTTTTAAAACTGGCCAGGTTTTATGATTAATAAATATGTGATAGAATACGGGTTAAGAGAGCAGAAGGGGGGGTAAGAATGATTAAAATGGAGGTAAAAACAGTAACGGCAGATCAGACTGGTAATTTCCTGATTCTGCTGATGGATGATGAAGAGAAAAAGGTTTTGCCTATATCAATCGGCCCACTTGAAGCCCAGGCCATTGCCCTTGTTTTGCAGGGTGAAGTACCGCCCCGTCCATTAACCCATGACCTGATGAAAACAGTTTTTGAACAGCTCGGTGCAATTCTGGAGAAAATAGTTATCACCGATATCCGCGACAGCACCTTTTATGCTGAGCTGCATCTGCGTCAGAATGATCAAACCACGATCCTTGATTCGCGCCCCAGTGACGCCATAGCCCTGGCCTTACGCTGTGATACCCCCATATTTATGGAAACCAGGCTGGTGGAATTTACCTATGATTTCCAGGATATCATTGCCCACGAAGATGGCGATGAAAAGCTGCACTGATTCAAACCTTCATTCCCGTTTTTGTTACTGTTGCCAGCTGAACCGGTTTAACCTTCGCCAGTTGGACTAGAACAACCCCAATGATGATAATTACCGCGGAGATAAGATTTTGTATGGTAACCGATTCTTTCAAAATCAGTGCCCCCAGGACCACGGCTACCAGCGGGTTTATATAAGCGTAGGTTCCTGCCTTTGCTGCCGGGAGCGCCTTGATCATGTAATTAAAAGCAGTATAGGCAAGAATTGAACCGATAAAGAGCAGGTAGAGCAGGGCGGCTATCCCTCCGGCCGAAGCTCCTGCCATGGAAATACCTCCAAATATTGAAGCCACCAGCAAAAAGACAATTCCCGCTGATAACATTTGTAAACCTACCTGGGGCATCATTGCGCCGCTTACAGTGCGACGCTTTAAATAAATAGAGGCTATTGCCCAGTTCAGGGAAGCTGCCAGAACACTTAAAACGGCAGGTAGAGTTTTGCTGTCCAGGGAAAAGTGGGGGCTGATTAAAAATACAACGCCTACAAAGCCAATCACCAGGCCAACCCAGCCCAGCCAGTTGAGCCGGTGTTCTTTCGGAAAAACAGCTTCTATCAGGGCCATAAAAAGCGGGACTGAGGCAATCAGCAGGGCAGTCAACCCTGAATCAATAGTCTGTTCCGCCCAGCAGACCAGGCCATTGCTGATAAAAAGTAGCATGACCCCGGCCAGGATAATCGAGCCATAATCCTGTTTTGATTGGGGAAACTGCCATCCCCGGATCCTGGCAAAAATCAAAATCAACGCCCCGGCTATGCCGAAACGCAGGCCGGCAAAGGTCAGGAAAGGCATATCGCTTACTCCTATTTTTATGGCCAGATACGTAGAACCCCAGACGATGCAGACAGTCAGATAAGAAAACAGGGCAAGGTTTTTGTTGTATTGCAAAGGTTTTCCTCCTGCTGGTTCAAGATCATAAAAATCCCGCCCCTGAGGTCGGATTTTTAAATTATAATCCTATTAACGGTAATGATCAATATTTAATACTCAATAGGGGCTGATCATGTCGGGTCTGACCGCTTCAATACCTTGGGTATATTTACTGTTGGCCACATACTGCAGGCCGTGACTGCGGACCAGGCGGCTGACCCAGGCGGGTTGGTTGTTGCGACATTTTATTTCTAAAATAATAATTTTGTGGTGATGCTTTTTAAAAAGAGCAGGATGAGGAAACAGGTTTTCAGACAAGCAGCTTTGAACATTGTGGTCAAGGGTTATCCTTAAATCATCCCGGCTGCGCGGTTTGAAACCTTCACGGTAATACTCCACCAGCACTTTCGGCTGCATTGCGCGCAGGTAGTATATTCTTTCAAATTCCTGTAGAATAGGGTTTTCAACAGCAGGCCAATGGCGGTTATGCATAAACTCGCTATATTCTTTTGTTGAGACGAAAGTGCTGTATTTCTCTATTGCTTCACCCCAACGATTTTTCAGCTCTACCCGGATTACAGTACTGTCGTCCTGATTTTCGCTGTAAGTGCGAATACGGCACTTGATCCGGCCAAAATTACCCTCTATTTTTTCATAATATGCCTGAAAAATATCGTTATCGAAGTAGAGGCTGCGGACCAGGTAGCGGCCTTGCTTTGCCTGCCGGGTGAATTGATCAGGCTCCATAAATTGCACCAGGTCGCTTTTCAACCGATAGTACTGGTGCAGGGTAAGCCGGTATTTATATTCAAATCGCCAGGGTATAACCTGGTCTTTATTCTTTGCCGGTGCCATTTTGACTAACCTTTCCTCAGTAAAATAAGTTAAAGCCGGCTCTTACATCGGCAGGGCTAATTGCGGAGCCAGCAGCGTAACTTTTTGTACCCCGTCGATAGCCTTGAGAGCTGCAATCATTTCTACTGCGGTTTCTTCCTGGGCTTTGCTGAATCGCAGTTCATAAACAACCTCCCAGCCATCATCAACCAGGTCTTGAGAGCGAATCCTGGAGCGGGTACTGTATTTTTCAATCAGTTCTTTGGTTTCAGCGCCCGGGTTATCGCTACTGCCTGCCATAACCAGAACAAAATCAGCATGCTTCGGTCGTCCATATTCAAAAAGGAATAACAGGAAGATAATAATTGCGATAAAAACTGTGGCCAGTAGGGCTAAGGTCCAATTTTCAGTACCACAACCCAGCCCGACTACGATTGCCCAGAACAGGTAAACCATATCGCGTGTATCTTTAATTGGTGTGCGGAAACGGATTATGGCCAGTGATCCGATTAATCCCAGGGAAAGAACCAGGTCCCCACGGATGAAAAACATTACCAGGGCAACTACCGGTGTAATTAAAACCAGGGTTGTTAAAAAAGCCGGTTCATAATTCATGCCGCGGTGAGTATTCCTGTAAATCATGGCGATGAAAAAAGAGAGCAGCAGGCTCATCACCAGGGCGGTGAAAAGGCTTAAGGTAAGCTCTCCCGGGATAATAAAAGATTCAGTGATGTTTTGCCACATTGTATCAACCTCCAGTATTTGGCGATGCCCGGTTATTTAAAGATTTGCATATCTTCTTCACTAAGGTTAAATTTCCGACGTATCTGCTCAATTACCACAGCCGGTCGCTGGCGGGCAAACTCACGCAGACTTTCAATCTCCCGCTGCCAGCGTTCCATTGAGCCACCCCAGCGTTCAATCTGCCGGGGCATTTCATCTTCTATGTTTGATGAGAGTTCGTCAATCCTGGCAATCACCCTGTCCGGGGTAAATGTGTTAGCCAGGTGATAGGCAAAACGGTTGATGAACTCCTTTTTAAATTCTTCATTTTGTAATAACCTAACGGTCAGCGTTGTGCTGATATTCCCCCAGGCCCCTGTTCCGGATGGGTTGGTCATGGATGCCAGGATGTTGTAATTAACATGGCTGGGCCACATCCCCCAGTCAAGGTCGTAAATAATCCAGCGCCATTTACCTTCCGGGCTCTGTTCGCGCCAGTAGCGGATGTTGCCCTGGTCGGTCTGGGCAAAATACATTTGAACAATCAGGGCATCAATATAGCTGTTTATATCCATCCGGGTTTTAACATAGGTGTAGTTTTCGTCAAGCGATATATCCTCGCTGCGTACGAAGTCGAGCAGATCCAGGTAATCATCGTTTGAACCGGACCTCACTACCCAATTAGCCTGCAACAAGTCGATTTTTTCAGGATCAAGGCCGTAGTTGCCGGCAATGAAATGGCTGTTAATCCTTTCCCTGATGTTATATATTCCCCAGTATTCACCGTTCAGGTAGAGAACGGCCTGGCGGTAATCCTGGTAATCAAGGTTAGTTTCTTCCAGCAGGCTGGTCATCAAGATATCCCTGATTTTGCTGTAAATGGAATCCTGCCCGGAGGTGCGCAGGGTTATCGCTTTAAAGGTGCTGAGCTCCTTGTTGGGAAAGAGGGGGTAATTTATCTCATTGAAACCGTAAATATTGCGGGCAAATACGTTAAAAATCTTCTGATCCATGCCCCGGCTGAACTGGCCGCCGATTTTGATCCCGGCATCCAGGCTGAGGCCAAGCCTTCCATCCGGTTCGTATAGCTCCAGGTGGACAGGTTTTTCCATGTCTTTCCAGAAGTTGGCTCCGTAATAGGGAAAACGATCGATGGCACCGTAGCCTTTAACGTAGATTCCCTCAACCGGATCCCAAAGGTCATGCGGGTCGAGCATCGCCGATACAACGGTCAGGTTGTGTTTATCTCCAATAAAAAATGTCCTGTTTTCTACCGGTCCGGGCAGTTTACCTTCCTCAAAGGTTCTGGCCCTTAATACAGTGGTTTCTTCCACCACAAGGGATTGATGGTAAACAGGTGAATGATCCTTCGGCTCCGAACCGTCGGTAGTATATTTTACAATTGCATCGGGGTTAGTTGATTCTATAGTTACAGTTATCGCTGTGTCATAAAACCCTCCGACAGGATAAACCTGCAGGGGAGATGAATAACCGCTGAAATACTCACCTTTAATTTCTCCACCCGGATTGGGTGAGGTAAAAAAATAACGTTCATCGCTATGTGAGGTTATTCTGCCGGCCGATAGGCCCGGAGAAAGTGCTCCTGTAGCCATTTGGTCGATCATTATGCCCGATGGATGATAAAGAACCAGTGTTTCACCACTTGCTTTGATTTTAAAATTTGTATGCAGGTTGCCACTGCCTGGATCACTGCGATCTTTACCCGAGGCAAAGATTAACATTCGTTCGCCGGGCTCAATGGTAACTGACGGGAACTGCCAGCGGTAAGGTTGTTCCACCCGGTCTGACAAACCGTAGCCTTCCAGGTTTACAGAAAAACTCTCAGGGTTTAAAATCTCAATCCAGCCTTCAAAATCTCCATCTTCATCGGCCAGGGTTGCTACGTTTTCAGCCATGACCTCACTGATCTGCAGCTCGGGAACAGGGCTTCCACTGAACTGTTCAAAACCGGCGCTGTAGTTTACTTCACCCGGTGTAGGTCGTGGATAATAGAGCCACTGTTCCGGATTGTCTTTATCCCTGCCGTAAGAAACATCGCTCTGCATATTACGAATTTCCAGAACATCTACAATAGCTCCGTCCGGTCTGCTTAAAATTAAGGTGTCATCCCGGTCGTTCAGGCTAAAGTTGGTATGCAGATATTCATCCGTACTTTTGTACCTGTTTTTACCTGAAGCGAAAACAACCAGGAAGTCATCCGGCTTGATGATTATCTCAGGGAAGCGCCACTTAAAAGGGTTATCTGTTTTATCAGAAAGCCAGTAATCTTCCAGGTTAACCGGGTTGGGACCGGGATTATAAAGCTCAATCCAGTCTTCCAGGTCTCCTTCTTCGTCAGGCAGGGAGGTGCGGTTGTCGGTGAGAATTTCGTTGATAAAAAAATTTTGCTCTTCAGCGTGGGGCATATCGGTAACTTGGTCATAGGCAGTGGCATTATTGGCTGCGCCAGGGCTGGCCTCTAAAAAAAATGCCCAGGTGCTGCTGTCATCTATCGTTCTCCCGTATGAAACATTTGAAAGCATGTCAGGAAAAACAACGCTATCTAAAATGGCTGCCTCGGGGTCGATCAGGTAAAGCTCGCCTCCCGAGGCACTCAACCTGAAATTTGTGTGCAGTTCGCCGTTGTCGGCGCTGAAGCGGTCTTTACCCGAAGCAAAAACAACCAGATGCTCACCTGGTTCAATTGTTATCTCTGGCAACCTCCACATGAAAGGATTATCACGTTCGCTGCTGACCCAGTAACCTTCCAGGTTGACTGTCTTATCAGAACGATTAAAGATCTCAAACCAATCGGGGTAATCACCGTCTTCATCCGATAACGTCATACGGTTGCTGGCCATTATTTCATTGATAACCAGGCTCTTACCACCGGTAAATAGACCACCAAGGCTAAATATTGCAGTCAGCAGTAAAGCCAGCAGCAATAAGGTGATTAAAAAACGGCGGGCCAGGCGCGGTTCAGTAAGTCTGTTTATTCCAGGCAAATAATCACACCACTTAAACAATAATTAACCTTTATTATATGCGATTCCGAGCTAAAATTAAACTAGTCGCCGACCCAACAGAAAAACAGGTTACCAGGCTACCCTGTTTATATTGATGAAGGCTGCAGTAGAAAGGGGCATTAAAGATAAGTGTTTTGGATTTTATATTGAGAATAAGGAAAATAAAAGGTATATTGCTCGGGTGAAAAATGGTGCGGGCGAGAGGATTTGAACCTCCAAGGGTATGCCCCACTGGATCCTAAGTCCAGCGCGTCTGCCAGTTCCGCCACGCCCGCCTGTTACGGATCATATTATAATCAAAAATCACTTTAAATACAACCGTTGAAAGTTGACAGGGGGACGGGGTTGTTGTCAACTTTTTCTACAGAACCTGGGCCGGGCGGAATATAGTCAATTGGCCTGGGTTACAGCTTATTTTCTTTATTTACCTTACCTGCCCTGGTGTTATCCTAATGGTTGACAACAACCCCGTCCCCCTGACAACCGTCCCCCTGACAACTTGACAATCATACCGGTTTGCCCCCGGGGACGAAATAACGGGCAGCTGCAATTAAAACTATTGCAATTACCGCGCCGAATAGACTGAGCTGAGTTGCCTTTTCCAAACCGACAGCCCCTGATAATAACCCGGTTATATACGGGCCAAAGCTATATATAGCTGTATAGGCAGTTGAGAAAAAGCCAAAACCTGTCCCCTGATACTGGGGAGGCATGGAGCGTAATACGTACGCGTTGATCAGGGTATTGGCATTGAGGGAAGCTGCTCCGATTAAGGCTATAATAACTAATAGCTGCCAGTGCTCTCTGGAGAGGGTAAGGAAGATATAAAAGCAAGTCAGCAGGGTGATGTTGATAAACATAACCCTTTTACTGCCGAAGTGGTCAGCCAGCCAGCCAATCGCTATTTTTGTTGCCAAACCGGCCACTGCAACAATAATAAACATCCGGTTTGCTACATCAAAGCTATAAAACCTTTCCTCAACCAAAAAGGTAGGGATAAACGAATTGATCCCTGTCAGCGAAAGGGCCCCGAAACCGCCAACCAGGGTACTCCATATCAAAAAACGCCTGATTGCAGGGTCTTTAAAAATAACTGCCGAAGATTTCACCTCTGCCAGGAATCTGCCCCTGCGGCTGAACTGTTTATTTAGGTTTTGTTTTGTTGATTCGGCAGAGAAATCATTCAATCCGGCATAACTACTTTCAAAACTATTGGATAGCTTGCGTTTTCGGTAAAAAAGCAGTGTTGCTACAAACAGCATCAGGCCGCACAAAGCAAAGAGCAGCTGCCAGTTCAGGTAAATCACAAATATGGTAACCACGGCAGGAGAAACGATGCTGGCTAAAATTCCGAAAGACTCAAAGGCAGCCGTAGCAATGGTGGCTCTCTTTCGTGAGCCAATAATAACAGCCAGGGTATAGCCGGCAGTTACGTATAAACCGCTGCTAACCCCTAAAATAAACGTCATCAGGGCTAACATGGTATAACCTGGTGCAAAAGCTACCCCGATAAAAGAAAACCGCCATAGCTGCACCCCCGATAAGAATGGTTTTAGTGCAGCCAATTTGGTCGGCAACAACCCCGGAAGGATAACGAGCCAAACCGTAACCGAGGAATACCAGGGTTACCAGTAACCCTGCCTGGGCATTGCCAATGGAAAACGCTTCCCGTAGCGGTATCAGCAGGGGTGGATAAAGGCTTTTGGTTAGAGCCTGGAAAAAGAAAATGCCGGCATTGAGCAAAAAAACCGGCCCCAGGATCAGTTGTAAAAAGCTTGTGTTGTTCGGCTTTTGATCAAATGTCATATTCATTATCCTTATTTTAATGATACAAAGTCAACATTATAATCTTAAAACACAATAATGTCCAGATTGTCAGGGGGACGGGGTTGTTGTCAACTTATTTCATCAGAACCCTGGTCGGTCGGAATATTATCAACCGGCTCGAGTTGGAGCTTATTTAGCTTTAGATATCTAGCCTGCCTTGATTTTATCCTCTTGGAGTATGGTGGGGAAGCATGATTTGCCTATAGACATAAACACAGAACGGATTAGTAATGCGGAAGATTGCCAGGAATACTGGTCTCAGCAGTTGAGTTGTTTCAGGGCGTAACAATGAGTTGTCAACAACCCCGTCCCCCTGACAATGTTATTAAAAACTGGTATCATGTTATTAAATCCCAAGTTGTGTGTCATGGGCCAGGAGCTGAATATTATGTCTCCGGAAGAAAAAATTGATCGCCGCCTAGTTGAAGAAATGCCGGTTGGCTATACTCACCACAGGATTGTTGCCGATGAGCAGGGTAATCCTGTCGATTATATTTACCTGGATGTAAACACTGCTTTTGAAAAGCTGACCGGTTTATCCAGTCAGCAGGTGATTGGAAAACGAGCAACAGAAATATTCCCGGCTATTAAAAAAGAAGATTTTAACTGGCTGGATATTTACGGGCGTATTGCTGCAGGCGAGGATAAAACCAGCTTCAAACAATATATTGAGCCACTTAAGCGCTGGTATCAAATAACAGCTTATAGAGATAAGCCTGGTTATTTTAACACAGTATTTTATGAAATAACCGGACAGGTTGAAGCTGAAAAGGCTCTTCAACAGGGCTACAGCAACCTGTCCGCTATCCTGGAAAACACCATTTTTGGAGTAGTAATTATAGATATGAAGAGAAAAATACGCTGGGCCAATCCTGTAGCTTGTCAGATGATCGGTATAGATAAAGCAGAAGAGATAATCGGCAGTCATTGTGCCAGGTATTTCTGTCCGCAAGAGCAAACAGAATGCCCGGTTCTGGATCATAAAATGAAACTTACCAATTCAGAAAGTATTCTGATCAGGAAAAACAAAGAAGTTATCCCAATTCTTAAATCAATCACGGAGATTGTTTTTGACGGGGAAGAGGTTTTGCTGGAAACATTTATTGATATCACTGAAAGGAACAGGGTATTAAAGGCTTTGCATGAAAGTGAACAAAAGTACCGTTCCCTGGTTGAAAACCTGAATGAGGTTGTCTATCTTTTGGATTCAGAAGCAAGGATAAAATATATATCGCCCAACATAAAAGAACTTAGCGGTTATAGCGTTGAAGAAATAGCCGAGATGCAATTCATAGATTTTGTCCACCCAGATGACAAGACCGAGCGGATCAATCGGTTTTTGAAGGTGATGTCCGGTGTAAGCGAGGCTACCGAGTACCGTTTTCTTAAAAAGGACGGCAGTGTTGTGTGGATCAGAACCATGGGCCGCCCCATATATGAAGATGGTGAAATTGTTGGGGTCCAGGGCGTTTTAACTGATATAACTGATCGCAAAAAGGCTGAACTGGAAATCCGCAGCCTGAGTTTCCACGACCAGTTAACCGGCCTTTACAACCGCCATTATTTTGCTGGTGAATTAAAGCGCCTTGAAGAATCAAATCAGTATCCCATAGCAATTATTTCGGCAGACCTGGATGAATTAAAGCTTATTAACGACACCCTGGGTCATGCAGAAGGTGATCGTTACTTGCAGAAAGGAGCCGATCTGCTCAAGGCAAATGTGCGTGGCAACGACATACTGGCTAGGATCGGTGGCGATGAATTCGCCCTTATCCTACCAAAAACCGGTTTTAAAGCGGGAAGCGATCTGATCGGTAGAATTCAGAAGAAAGTTGATAAGTTCAACCGGTCAGATGACAAAATGTATATTAGTATTTCCATGGGTTTGGCTGTAAGCGAAACAAAAGACAAGCCCCTTGAAGAATCATACCAGGCTGCTGACAATCTGATGTATAAAAATAAACTGACGCAAAAGAAAAAAGCCAGGGATCTGCTGCTCGAAAAATTACTTTCCAACTACTACAAACAAAAAGGGATGGAAAATTTCAATGAAAAGGTTCTTGATTTATCTGCAAAGCTGGGTCGGGCTGCTGGTCTTGATCAAAAGCAAATCGACAATTTATTATTACTGGCCCGGATCCGCGACCTCGGGATGATCACGGTACCCGCAGATCTCCTCAATAAAGAAGAGAAATTGACCGGTCCGGAGCTCGAGACCATTTACCGGCATACCGAAAGAGCATACCAGGTTGCCTCTGATTCTGTTAAATGGTCTAAAGTAGCCGAGCTGCTGCACTATTGCCATGAAAGATATGACGGCAGCGGTTACCCCAGGGGGCTCAAAGGAGAAGAGATTCCCATTGAATGGCGGATTCTGGCGATAGCTAAAGCTTATAGTGTGGAAAAAGCAGTTGATATAGAAGACCCAAAATTTGATCCCGTTTTAGTTGAAAAAGTCAAAGAAATAATTAATGCAGGTGCTTAAGTTAGCCCTGTCTTGTTGTGCCGGGATTCAGCTTGTTAAACGTAGGCCGATATCGTTAATAATAACTGATCCGGACGGGGTCAGGTTGAATACAAAAGAAATCGTTTGCAGCTTTTCGGGGTTTAAGCGCTGGTTTTGTTCAGTAAAATCAGCCAGCTGAAACTCAAAATTTTGAAAGACCGCTTCAGCTCGGGGTAAGCTCTGCATAAACCCAGCCTTGGCCAGTCGGCTCTCCAGGCGGGGTTGTAGTAGTGAAAAATGGCTAAGCGGCAGTGATGCACTATTCCCATCGCTATCAGTAAGCTCAATTGTAAAATCGATTAATTCTGCAGGAAGTTCCCTTATGTGATCTTTTGATAGATTACCCGCTTTTGCTTGTTCATTTTCTGCCATTGAGAAGACCAGGGTGCTGCCGGAATTCAACCTCACCTCAGATTGAGGTAGGTAGATCGAGTAAACAGCCGGGCTACTGTCAGAATCAGAATTCCATCCTATATAAAGAGCGCGGTTTTCCAGGGTGCCCCACTTTAAAGGAACATCGCCTTCCCGCCACAATGATAGATTTTTACCTTCTATTACCCCCCCGGGGATTGTTGTCGTGCGAGGATCAATATCTTCGGCATAGTTGCAGAGCATAACCGTGTCTGAGTCCAGGTACTGGCTTATATAAACAGTGTCCGGCAGCCAGTTTCCGGCTGTCCGCGGGTCACGGAACAACATTTTGTAGTCATTCTTTTCGTGCAGCACTGCTTCAAAGAATGCGCTTAAGGTTACAGCAGCAATTTTTTCCTGATCTTCCGCAGGCATAATTGCAGCAAGGTTGAAAAGTGCTAAAGCCGGCCCGAATAAATCCCTGTTGCCCCACCTGCTGTTAAATTGGCCATGGTTGGCCCCGTATACATAAAGTGCCGTTTTGAAGTGTGGTACCTGGTCAGTAAAATTTATACGGGAATACTGGCGCATACCCTGAAAACTAACCACATCCATATCATGACTGCCGTGCAAAACCAGGTAACTAATATTGTCAAGGGGCAGGCGCATATCACCTGGCATATACTGTCCGTCAACAGGTGCTATTGCAGCTATGGCATGAATGTCAAAGTCATAATTTAAGCGAAGCTGTGCGTTATCAGGGTGGCTCGAAAGCTTGCTGAAGGCTGTGGCTATTGCAACAGCTTCCCCTCCCCTGGAATGGCCGACCAGGCCTATTGAGTCAAAGTCGACCTTATTACTAAAAGTATGGCCGGCTGTTTTGCTCCATTTCTGCCAGAGACGCAGGTGTTCAAGCAAAAGCCAGGCCCGGAGATCATTTTCTTTCTTTAGGGCATTTAGAAAAGTGATATTGGCGGACATGGAAAAATTAAGAAAATTTTGATCAACGGAAACTGTAATAAAACCCCTGCTGGCCAGAAGTTTACCGAGATATGCGTAGCCGGGATCAGAGAAATCTTCCATTAAATGATTGCCGTGGACAATTAAAATCAGGGGAAATGGACCCTCGCCCTCCGGGTACCAGGCCCGGCCATTAAGCGGCAGTTCATCAGGACCAAAACCCCAGTAACTGGTGCGCAGTGCTGACCACCCTTCAATCATCATAGAACCGTCAACCGGGTCTGTTTTAATAATTGCCTCTTCCCCGTATTCTGGACGTCTCAGGTCAGTTCCACTGCCGTAAGTCAGCGTTTTCACCTGGTAACTGCCGGGCAGGGAAGGGTCAGGCAGATCTATAACCGCAACATTATCTGCGGAAAGGTTGGCAGCATTTATGGGAGGAGTGGGAGCTCCAACCAGGCTTGACCAGAGCAGGCTTCCGCCCAGAAAAAGCATGCCGACAGCTACAGCCGTGATGGCCAGCCTTTTTTGCGAGATACTTTTTTGGGATCTGCCTCTAAACAGTGAAGCAGCTCCACCTCCTATGAGCGAGCCGGAAAGTACAATCAGCAAAATAATTGCAATAGTTCCGTAGATTAGGGAAGTTGTCATATAGGTGAGCGCAAGCAATAAAATTGCTCCACTAAGGGCCCAGAAATAATATAATGGCAGTTTGCGATGCAAAGAATGGATTAGAGTGAGCAGGCCACCCACAATTATAGCGAGCACAAAGCCCCCGATAATGGCCAGGATAAAGCTCAATAAGCCTGCAGAAGCAAAGGCAGCATAAGCAAGGGCAATCCAGGATAGCGCAGCTAAAAGGGCAACCCCTAAAGCTGCCCCTTTCCAGGCAGTATGCCCCGGCGCTAATACCCGGAACCCCTGCTTTACCTTATTTTTCAAACTGCCTAAAGACTCGGTTGCTTTTCTTAAATAATTTTGCATACGAGGACTCTCCTGAAGATTAATAAAGAAATTATAACACATTGTCAGTTGACAGGGGGACGGGGTTGTTGACAACTTTTTGTGATCAGCCTATACTTTTTTTTAGGAGGTGCTGCAATTGCCCAGAAAAGCGCGGAAAAAAAGTAATAGCGGAATTTATCATATTATAATGCGAGGAATAAACCGGCAAAAAATCTTTCTCGAAGACGAAGACAACCACCGTTTTCTCCAGACATTAAAATTCTATAAAGAAACCTGCGGATATGAAATTTATGCCTACTGCTTGATGAGTAATCACATCCATCTATTGTTAAAAGTTGGCTATGAACCGTTAGAGCAAATAATGCGCAGAATCTGTGGTAAATTTGTCTACTGGTATAACCATAAATATGATCGAACAGGATACCTTTTTCAGGACAGATTTAAAAGTGAAGCGGTAGAAGATGATGCGTATTTCCTGACAGTCCTGAGGTATATTCACCAAAATCCACTGAAATCTGGTATTGTGAAGGAACTAGAGCATTATCCCTGGAGCAGCTACAACGCCTACATAAACCGTAATCAGCTGGTAGATGCAGACTTTGTCTTAAAAATGTTTTCCGGCAGGCAAGCGCAAGCCCTGAAATTATTCATAAACTTCAATAAGCAGAATACCGATGAAAAATGCCTGGATGTAGAAGAGAATAAAACATTGAAAGATCATGAGGCATTACGAATCGTTGAAAGATTATTCAAGATATACAGTGTAGAAGAGTGGCAGAAGATTGATCGCAGTACCAGGAATAATTATCTGGCGAAGTTAAAACAGGAAGGGTTATCATTAAGGCAGCTCTCCAGAATTACTGGTCTTAACAGGGGAGTTGTGTTTAAAGCGAAATAAAAAGTTGTCAACAACCCCGTCCCCCTGTCAACTTTTTGAACATAATAGCCAGCCAGGCGAAATGGATCAAGCCGGAGAGAAACAGGCTTAGCCCGGTTGGCGGGTAATTTATCAACCTCACTACCCAGTAGAAGGGAGTAAGCGCGCCGATTAAACTGAGCCAGGGCAGGCCGAACAGGTCGGCGGCTGCTAAAAAATTAAGCATGCTGAGCCCCTTTGAATAGGTTACAGCTTTAACCTTGTCTCCGGCAAATGTAAAGAGAAAGAATGCAATTAATACGCCGGCCAGGCTGTTCAACAGGGCAATGTAGAATAAAAGGAAGAAGGGGACAGGGTAAATGCTCAGGACGAAGTAACCAATAAAGGTATAAATAAAGGCTGTGCCAAGGGGAATTAAAGCTCTCATAAAAATATAACCGAGGTAACCGAGAGGGGTTACAGACATCAGTTCAAACATCCGGGCATCGCGGTCGTCGATCATTAAAAAGCCGCAAACCGTTCCCAGCATAAAAGGGGCCATTAAGAGGGTCAGGGCTAAAACATACCCATAGAATGGAGCCAGATTAAAGCCGGTATATTGAAAAAGCAGGGGAACCCCATAAACCAGCATCAGCTTAACCAGGCCAATAATAAAAAGCGGTAAAACCATGAATATTAACAGAATTGGCTCCCTGGTAATCAATTTGAAATCAGCTTTTACTGCCGCTTGATTAAGCACCAGTTTACTCTCCCTTCGTGACCATTCGGTCAAACACTTTTTCCACGTAAAAAAGCAGCAAAATATTTGCCGCCACAAGATATACCACGAAACTGAGAGCCTTCAATACAGGGATCCCATTATAAGCTCCTAAAACCAGGTGTAACCCGGCTACGCTGGGGAATATGTTGAAAACCCAGGAATAAGGAAAGCCGACCACAGAAAAGCAGGGCAGCACGATCAATAACATATAGGGGATCATCTTGATAAAATACTGGTTCATTGTTGTGCAGTTAGCGGCTGCGATAAAGCCATATAAAACAAAAAAAGAAGAAGTCAGAGTAATACCGACAAGCAGAACTGCCCAGTTCAAGCTGTCCTGGTAGGTGGCAAGGGTGATTAAAACGCCGGCTGTCAAAGCCACCAGGGTCAGGGAGATCACTTTGGCCAGGAGGTATTCGATGGAACGCAGCGGAGTTACTGTCACGTATTGCAAAACGCCCTGCACCTTCTCCAGCATAACTATGGCCCCGATAAAAAAGAAACCAACCATAGAGGGGTCACTGAAAACAGTCAGGGGCACGGCAACGCTTTCCCATTCCCGGGGCAGGCGCGCCAGTACAACCATGTAAACCAGGGTAAGCAGCAGATAAACTAGGTAAAAGCCCTGTTTAAACTGGAACCGGATGTCAGCGCGCAGGGCATTAAGCAGCCTCATGCCAGTTCCCTCCCGGTTAGCTTTATAAAGATTTCCTCCAGGGTGGCTTCCTGGGTGTGCATGGTCTTTACCTCTTCGTTCTTAATCATCTCTAAAAACCTTTGATTACTGCCGATGCCGGCCAGCGGAAACTGTTCTTCACGCTTGGCGTCGCTGCCGTTGAAGGTTACTTTAACTGTTTTCTGCCCGTGCTTCAGTTTCAGCTCTTCGGGGCGGTCTATTACCGGTAACTGGCCCTCCACGATAAAGGCAACCCTGTCGCAGAGGTAATCTGCCTCGAGCATATTGTGCGTAGTTAAAAAGACCGTTTTCCCTCTTTTCTTCAAATCGAGAATCATGTTGCGGATAATCTTGGCATTAACTGGGTCGAGCCCCGAGGTAGGTTCATCGAAAAATAGCAGGTCGGGATCATGCATAATTGAACGAATGAAATTAAGCCGCATTTTCATTCCCTTGGAAAACTTCTCAACTCTTAAATTTCTATCCGGCAGCAGGCCGACTCTTTCAAGCAGCTCATCCTTGCCGGCACTGTTGTTGCTATAATATGAGCCGAGCAGATCAAGGTTTTCGTAAGCGGTCAGCTTCTCATAAAGATTGGGAAAATCAAAGGCGACGCCAATCTTCTCAAAAATATCTTTACCCCATTTACTTCTCTCCCGACCCATCACTTCAACACTGCCCCTGTAACCTCGCAGAAGGCCGATGATGATTCTCTGGGTGGTGGTTTTTCCGGCACCGCTTGGCCCGAGAAAACCGAATATTTCCCCGTTGTTGATAGTAAAATCAATCCCGTCAATTGCTTTCTTTGCCGCCTGCCGGTAAGTAAATTCCAGTTTTGAAGCTTTGATCATCTGCCCGGACTCCCTTCATTAACTATCTTCTTTAACCAGGCCATCCGCGATAAAGCCAATGTACATGTCTATCACTGCAGGAAAACTATCCTGGCCGATTTCCTTGTGGTGTAGCGGCAATAAAAAGAGACTGCGGATTACACCGGCAATTACCTCCGCATCCCCTTCAATTAATGTGCCCTCGTTTTGCCAGTGTTTAATCAGCGGTTCCATTACAGAAATATCACGTTCGTTATGCCTCTCCATCAGCTCCGGGGGGAGCCTGCGCAGCAGTTCATCCAGCTCGTCTTCCATCCATAAGCGGCGAATTAGCTGGTTTTCTTCAAAAACCTTTATAGTTAGGTGCAAAAATTCCCTGAACTTCGCACGAGTCAGTTTACCGCTATTCATCAGCCATTTAATAAATTTTTCCCTGATCAACTTTTCCTCAAGCTCCATAATTTCAAAATAAAGTTCTTCCTTGGAGCCAAAAAAGAGGTAAAATGAGCCCTGGGCTATACTGGCAGCTTTAGCCAGGTCACTGATCCCGGTTTTTTTGAGTCCGTAACGGCAAAATAAATCTTTGCCTGCTTCGATAAGCAGATTTCTGATCTGTTTTTTTTCCTCTTCGCTGAAAGGCCTGGGCATGTAAATTCACCTTCCTTGTGTAAATATGTGAATATATATATCATAGGTTCATAGTTATGTCAAATCCAAGCAATAATTTCAGTAACAGGATGAAAATAACATATTTATGTTAAGCCCTTTGATAAAAAATAAATTTGACAAAACATCGAAGCTGTGCTATAAAAGATAAAATTAATATATGAAATGCAATGATCAGGAATAGTAAGTTTGTCAACGGTGTTGTAGAGAGCCTGTGGTGGTGGGAATCGGGTACATTCAGGCGAACCGAATGGTCCTGTGAGCAGCAGATCGAAAGCAATTATTATTTGCAAGTAGACTCTGACGGAACCCCCGACCGTGACAATGGGACAGGTATCGGCCTGATGATAGGTTAGGCCCGCACCTGAAACGAGCGAGATTCCGAATCCGGCAATAATCGTTTGCACCAGGATTGGATCTTAAGCAGGGTGGCACCGCGGAAGTAAACCTTTCGTCCCGAGGGATGGAAGGTTTTTTGTATAATTATCGTTAAGCCCGGCCATCAAAAGCAGTAGCTTAAGTCCGAGACTATCTTTAAAGATTAACGATATTGCCTTTGGTTCAAATCAATAGAAGGAATCTAAGCAAGGTGGCACCGCGAATTAACCTTTCGCCCTTGTATGGGCTTAAGGTTTTTTTATTTCGAAAGGAGTTGTTAAGGATGGCAGAAAAAGAAAAATATTACCCTGACCTGGCCGATTTTATTGAGCTCACAGGTGATCACAATCTGGTTCCTGTTTACAGGGAAATTGTTGCCGATTTTGAAACGCCGGTTTCAGTCTATACGAAAATATTCAAACATGGCAGTTCCTGCTTGCTGGAAAGTATAGAAGGCAACTCTAAACTGGCGCGTTATTCATTTATTGCAGGAGATCCTTTTTTAACTCTCAACGCATACGGCAGCAAAGTAGAGATTATATCGGAAACTGGCACAACAAGCAAAGAGGGCTTACTGGCCAATGAAATGCGCAGCATTCTCAACAGCTATAAAGTGCCTGAGAATAATCAACTGCCCCGCTTTTTTGGAGGAGCAGTCGGTTATTTAGGTTATGATTGCGTGCGCCAGTTTGAGCGATTACCGAACCAGCCGAAAGATGACCTTAACCTTCCGGACGCCTGCCTGATCTTCCCCAAAAGTGTGGTTGTCTTTGATCATTACACTTCGAGGCTTAAAGTAATCTGTAATGCCAGGATTACTGCTGACCCTGAAGCAGCTTACAGTCAGGCAGTCTCTGAAATTGAGGCTATTATTAAAGTTATTCGCGACGATGGAACTACCAATGAAGCCAAGCATAATTTGAGCAGGGATAGAATAGAAACGCTCAGCATTGAGAGCAACATCGATGAGCAAGATTTTTGTATCAGGGTTGAGAAAATAAAAGATTATATTAAAGCAGGGGACATTTTACAGACTGTTCTTTCTCAGCGTTTTTCAGCTGAAACTGAAGCACCCCCTTTTGAAGTTTACCGTGCATTACGTTCCATAAATCCCTCGCCATATATGTATTTTCTTGACCTGGGCGAATTGAAAATTGCCGGCGCTTCGCCGGAAATGTTGGTCAGACTGGAAGATGACATTGTTGAAAACAGGCCAATTGCAGGTACCAGACCCCGCGGCGAAGATCAAGAGAGCGATAATAAAATGGAACAGGAGCTGCTAAATGACCCCAAAGAGCGGGCTGAGCACGTTATGCTTGTTGATCTTGGCCGCAATGATCTTGGCAGGGTGTCAGCTTTTGGCAGTGTTGAGGTCCCCATTTTTATGTCCTGCGAAAAATATTCTCACGTAATGCACCTTGTATCCGAAGTTAAAGGAAAGCTTGCGCCGGGCCGGGATGCCATGGATGCCCTGTCGGCATCTTTTCCTGCAGGTACTGTTTCAGGTGCGCCAAAAATCAGGGCTATGCAAATTATTGATGAACTGGAACCAACCAAGCGTGGCCCCTATGCGGGAGCAATTGGTTACTTTTCTTTTTCAGGCAGTATGGATACCTGCATCACCATTCGCACCATAGTTTTTTCAGGCGCTAAAGCATATTTTCAAGCCGGTGCGGGTATCGTAGCCGATTCAGTGCCCGAAAAAGAGTTTGCAGAAACAGTCAGTAAAGCTAAAGCCATGGTTAGAGCGTTACAAATTGCCGAGGAGGGATTGTTATGATTTTGGTTATCGACAACTATGATTCTTTCACCTACAACCTTGTTCAGTACTTAGGAGAATTGGTAAGCGGGCAGGAGATAAATGTTTACCGGAACGACCAAATCTGGCCTGAAGAAATTACCGAACTTAAACCACAGAAAATCGTTTTTTCTCCGGGGCCTGGTAACCCTGACAGTGCTGGTAACTGCCTGCAGATAATCAGGCAGCTAAGCGATAAAATTCCCCTGCTCGGAGTTTGCCTGGGACACCAGGTAATCGGGCAGGCTTTTGGAGGAGAAATAATGGTTGCCGGCCGCTTGATGCACGGTAAAGTTTCACAAATTATTCACAGCGGCAATGGTTTGTTTGCAGGCATTAAGCAGGGTTTCGAAGCAGCGCGCTACCATTCCCTGGTGGTTAACCCTGCTACCCTGCCGGCAACTCTGGAGGTAACTGCTAGATCAGAAGATGGTGAAATAATGGGATTAAAACACCGGCAAAAGCCAATATGGGGAATTCAGTTTCACCCGGAATCGATATTAACAACTGAAGGTAAGAGCATTATTAAAAATTATCTCTTCGGGGAGGAGTTCAGTTATGAAGATAACGGAAGCGATCGCTGCTGTAACAACGCAGATAGACCTCAGTGAGCATGACGCATATACTGTCATGACAGAAATAATGTGCGGCCAGACAACAGATGCTCAAATTGCCGCTTTAATCGCCGCTCTCAGGGTGAAGGGTGAAACTGAAGCAGAAATCACCGGATTCGCCCGGGCAGTTAAGTCCGGAGCTGCAAAAATCAGCACACACAGTGATGAGCTCCTGGACACATGCGGCACGGGAGGTGACATGGCTAACACCTTCAATATATCAACCGCAGCTGCTTTTGTCGTTTCAGCCTGTGACGTTAAAGTGGCTAAGCACGGCAATCGCTCTGTATCGAGCAGCTGTGGTAGCGCTGATGTCCTTGAAGCCCTGGGTGTCAGGCTAGAGTTAAGCCCTGCTGCGGTCGCCGGTGCCCTGAAAGAGATCGGGATCACTTTTATGTTTGCCCCGCTATTTCATTCTGCTATGAAGCACGCTGTAAAAGCACGCCGGGAAATTGGTATCAGGACAATATTTAACCTGCTTGGGCCGCTAAGCAATCCTGCGGGGGCAAACTATCAACTGCTCGGGGTTTATAATGCTGAAGATACGGAAAGGCTGGGTAAAGTATTAATGCGCTTGGGAGTTAAGAGGGCTCTCCTGGTCCACGGGACAGGCGGTCTTGATGAAATTTCCACTCTTGGTCCGACCAGGGTTACGGAAATTACCGGAACGGAAATGAACAATTATCAGATAGATCCCTGTCTATGCGGTCTGAATAAAGCGTCAGTAAAAGATCTGCAGGGAGGTAACCCGGGTGAAAATGCCGTCTTGCTGCAGCATATTTTTCATGGTAAACCGGGACCGGCCAGGGATATTGTAGTTATTAACGCAGCAGCAGCTCTCTACATTGCCGGTAAGGTGCCAAGCATAAAGGCTGGAATAGAGCCTGCCTGTTATGCACTCGATTCCGGGCAAGCAGCTTTAAAGCTTAAACAATTAATAAAGTATACATCAGAAGTCGCAGGAAAGGAGGGTGGGGCGGAACAATATTGTTCAACCGCCAGATAATAATGCTCTTAGATAAAATTGTTAATCATAAAATCAAGGAAAATGCTAAACAGGAGGCAGCGATGCCCCTTGGAATCTTAACCAGCGCTTTGAGTAGTTTAAGTAAACCTCGTAATTTTAAAAGTAGTATTAGGCAGGGGAACTGTATAAATATTATTGCAGAAATCAAGCAGGCTTCACCGATAAAAGGTTTGCTTTGTGCTGATTTTGATCCGGTCAAGTTGGCTGAATCATACCGGCGTGGCGGTGCAGGCGCAATATCTGTTATTACGGAAGAACATTTCTTCAGAGGAAACCCCGCTTATATCGCCAAGGTAAAAAAGGCTGTTGATCTGCCTGTGCTGCGCAAAGATTTCCTTATTAGCGAATACCAGGTTTATGAATCGCGTATTATTGGCGCTGATGCAGTCCTGCTTATTACCTCAATTTTGGACAACTACCTGCTAAAAAGAATGATCACACTTTCAGCCAACCTCGGCATGACCGCCCTGGTGGAAGTGCACAACAAGAGTGAACTCGATAAAGCGCTCTCAGCCGGAGCGAAAATAATTGGCATTAACAACCGCAACCTGAAAACATTCAAAGTCAACCTTTCCACTACCCTTGAACTGATCGATTCTATCCCTGCAGATATCCCGGTTATAAGTGAAAGTGGTATTACGGCCAGGGCAGAAATTGAATTGCTGGAGCAAAAAGGGATAAAGGCGGTTCTTATTGGTGAAGCGCTGGTTCGATCTGCTGATCAGGCTTTGCTTATACAGGAATTGCGGGGAAAAGACAGAAGTGGGGCAGGTCTAACTGAAAAAAGGGTTTCAAGATCATGTGGATAAAAATCTGTGGCATATTAACCACTGAGGTGGCCCTGTGTTGCATTGATGCGGGTGTAAATGCAATTGGTTTTGTGTTCACTGAGAGCAAGAGGAAAATAACTGTCGAAGCTGCAAAAAAAATCATCAGGTCTCTCCCCGGAAGAATTGAGAAAGTTGGGGTATTTGTCGACATGCCTGCCCTGGAAGTTTCAACCATAGCTGATAACCTAGGCCTGGATCTACTCCAGTTTCATGGTAAGGAAAGCCCGGAATACTGTCGATTATTTCCCGGGAAAGCGATAAAATCATTCGCCGTCACCGGCCCCTCTGATCTGGACGCAATTGCATCGTATCGTGGCTGCATTAAAGCCTGTCTGCTTGACACCTGTCGGCGGGGGCAACCCGGGGGCACCGGTGTGCCCTGGAACTGGTCTCTCATCGCCGATACAATCGGTCAGCCATCTCTTGGTATACCAGTTATAGTTGCAGGTGGTCTGACCGCCCGTAACGTAAGCGTGGCTATGGAAACCCTTAAACCTTACGGTATCGATACAAGTTCCGGGGTTGAAAGCCAAGGGCAAAAAGAGTGCCGGTTAATAAGGGAGTTTGTTAATGAAGTGCGGAGGTGGGAAAATGAAGAATTTGCCTGATAAAAAAGGATTTTTCGGGGTGTATGGAGGGTGCTTTGTCCCGGAAACCCTGATGACAGCCCTACATGATTTGGACGGGAGGCATCAAGCCTGTAAAGAGAACCCCGCTTTTCAGAAAAATTTACAATATTACCTGAGGCAGTACTGCTGCCGGTTTCTTTTACCCCTTTATCGAAGACAGTAAAGTCAACCTGATCGGGGTTGAAGCAGCCGGGAAGGGTATTACGACAGGTTATCACGCTGCCAGTTTCAATGCCTGCAGACCGGGAGTTGCTGCATGGCAATCTAAATTACCTGCTGCAGGATCAAGCCGGACAGGTTCAAATAGCTCATTCTATTTCGGCAGGGCTGGATTACCCGGGGGTATGTCCTGAACACGCTTATTTAAAAGACTCAGGCAGAGCCTCCTATGAGGCAGTAACAGATGATCAGGCTTTAGCGGTCTTGATGGGGTAATTGTTCCAGCTCTTCTTCTCGAAGAAGCCAATACCTTAACCAAAAGCCTGCGTGAATTGGCATTACCATAGTAAGCTCATAGAAAGTAGCGGAAGTAGGGATGACATTTTAGTGAGCGTGGGGTCAATTCTAAATAGTCTTCAACAGCAAATCTTTACCAGGTTACTTCTGAAGATTCTTTACCCATTACAACTATTGTCTGAGTAAAATGAAAGTGTTATAATCTAATTAAGCAAACTATAAAATAGATAAGGATAACACCATATGGAATCTTTATCAAGTGATTCTCATAAAAACAGCCGGGTTGTAAAAATATTAAAAACTGTCGGTGAAGAGAACCGCCTTCAGATCATCAGGCTGCTCTTAAATAATGACCTCTGCGTCGGTGCCCTGGCCCGCCTGTTAAACATATCCAAACCGGCTGTCTCCCAGCACCTGAAAATTCTCAGGGAGGCCGGGCTGGTCAGGGGTGAAAAAATTGGCTACTGGACACATTACAGGGTGGAAAAAGAACTGATCAGGTTAGCATCTCAATACCTGCAGGAGCTGATTAACCCGCAGCCCGGTGCTGACAGTACAAGTCAATATATATGTTTGCGTAAGGAAGAAATCGATACTACCAGGGAAAGGAGGACGTTACAAATGTGTAAAAATTGTTGTGAACAGCCCGATAAGCTGAAAACAAAGCCTGGCGCATGCACCCCGGAACAGATTAAAGAGTGCCATGGAGACGCTAAAGAGCATACCTGTGAATGTAACGAGGAAGAATAGAATATCACCCAATAACATGTTGTGAGCGCTGCAGAGAGGTGAGCTGATCTTTTGAAAATTATCGAAGCAGAAAATTTAACCAAAACCTATAACGGCTTTACCGCCGTGGATGGAGTTAGTTTTCATATAAACCGCGGTGAAATACTTGGTTTTCTCGGCCCTAACGGAGCAGGCAAAACAACAACCATCAATATGCTCACCGGGCTGGCCCATATAACAACCGGCAGGGTTAAACTGCTTGGCGAAGATTACACCCGCAGTGCTAAAAAGGCCCAGGCCCTGATGGGCATAGTTCCCGATGAAAGTAACCTCTATGAAGAGCTTAATGGCTGGGAAAACCTCTGCTTCTGCGGCGCTCTTTACGGTATGGGGAAAAAGGTGCGTGAAGAAAGGGCAGAACAGCTTCTGCACCAGTTTGGCCTCACTGATGCTGCCTGCAGGCCTTTTAAAGCCTATTCCAAGGGGATGAAGAGAAAGCTGGCTATTGCTGCCGGGCTCATTCACCAGCCGGAAATACTTTTTTTAGATGAACCCACTACTGGTATTGACGTGGCCTTTGCCCGGCAGATCAGAAGTTTAATAGTTGACCTGCACAGCAGGGGCACCACCATTTTCCTTACTACTCACTATATCGAAGAGGCGGAAAGGCTCTGTGAACGCCTGGCCTTTATCGTCGAGGGAAAAATTGTCCGCGAAGGTACGGTTGAAGAGCTGATGAAAGAAACCCAGGAAGAAAATATTGTTAACTTCACCCTGGGCGGAGACCTTACCAATCTTACCGAAGAATTCAGGAACCAATTTCCCGATTTTAATTTGAAGTTGGTCAATAACAACAGTGTTAGTATTCATTCTTCGGCTACTTTCCCCCTGTTTCCCTTCGTCCAGTTTTTTGAAGAGAAAAGCCTGCCTGTTTTTGAAGCAAAAATTATGCGCCCCTCATTGGAAGATGTTTTTGTCAGGGTTACCGGTATCGAGCTGCAAAAAATGCAGAATGAGCAAACAAAAAAAGGCAAGAAAGGGGGGCGTTCTTAAAAATGAGAACCTGGATCGCTTTTTCTAACATCCTGATGAAAGATATGCGCAGTTATTACCTGAAGCCGCCCAATATCAGCTGGGGTTTAATCTTTCCGATTGCCTGGACCCTGATGTTCTTCCTGCGTTCCCCCGTGGCGGTAGAAGTACGCGACCTACTTCCCGGGGTTATGGCCCTGTCAATACTCTTTGGCACTACCTCAATGCTTGCCGTAACCATCACATTTGAAAGAAAAAGCCGCTCTTTCGAAAGGCTTCTGCTGGCTCCAATCAGCCTTAACCTGCTGATGCTGGCCAAAACCTCCGGAGCAATTATGTTTGGTGTAGTTAATGCCTTTGTCCCGGTTATTTTTGCCAGTATTTTAACCGAACTATCCGGAATCAACTGGCTGATGATCCTGGGCAGCGTTATCCTGGTTGCCATAACCTCAACTTTCCTGGGGCTGTTTATAGCTGTTTCGGTCAGCCAGGTTTTTGAAGCCCAGACCTTTTCAAACTTTTTCCGTTTTCCCATGCTCTTTCTCTGCGGCCTTTTTATTCCCCTGGCAGACCTGCCGGTCTTTGTCAGGCCGCTATCCTATGCCCTGCCGCTGACCTATGGTGCAGATATTCTCAAGACGGCCATCAACCAAAACGGGGTAATATCTGTTCCCATTAGTTTTCTATCCCTGCTAGGTTTTAGCGTATTTCTTTTCGCCTACAGTATCTATAACGTGAACCGCAAGTGGATTTTATAGCAACCTGTATATGCTAAAATATATTCGAACTATCGATATGTTTTTAAATTATAGCTATGATTTGAAGTAACCCTCTTCTGGTTCTATAAATCCAAGCGCGTGTTTTAACTAATTGGATAGCTAAAACATTACACCTAACTGCTTAATAACAGTTGCAGGAGATTTTGTGTAGTATTTTACTGCAAGTTATTATCATTATGAAGAATTTCAGAAAGATCAATTGTTTCGTATCCACTATCGGTTAATACTGCCGGGAGAGCTTTCCCTGATTTAACCGCCTCTATAAAATCCACTATGTCTCTTACCGTTCCTTGGAAGGCTGTGGCGTACTTTCCGATGGCTTTGATGTTATGAGCATCGCTTGCACCTAATGCTGTAATGTTTAGTTCTTTAGCAAGACCATAAGCATAGAGATTATTATAAGGTGTTGTGCTGCCATTAAAAGCCTCAAGCCCGGCGAGACCGTATACCTCTTTCACAAAACTGCCCATGCCCCTGTTATTTTGGCGGAATGGGTGGGCGCTGATTGCGATACCACCTGCTCTAATCGCCATTTCTATTACTTCCTGTGCGTGCATCATCTCTGACGGTATCTTGTTTAACCCGAATACAGTTAAATCCCCTTCGTAGGTCAGAATTTCAACTCCTACAATAATCAAAAAGCCAGTCTCTTTTGAAAGCTGGTTGGCGGTGTCAGTGATTTCGTTGCTATCGTGGTCTGTTATGCAAACCCCGTCCAGCCCGATTGATCGGGCTCTTGATATAATTTCTGTTAGCGATAAAGTGCTGTCTGACGAGTAAGTTTTTTCGTGGATATGTGGGTCAATTATCATCATTTATTTATGCTCCTGTTGTATATTTAAAAAGGTTTTTCACTAAGATTAATTAATGAAAGAAAGGTAATGCCAACAATAATTATAATGACACCATATGTCATAGATATACCAGCATCAAAATCGTGTAATGCATTAACCATAGCAATAGATACAGGTTTATTAAACACTCCGTATAATAGGGCAGAGACGGTATACTCACCCAGAGAGCGCATATAGCAGAGAGCGAAACCGTTAATAATCCCGATGCTGACAATAGGGAAAAATATTTTTCGTAATGTTTGAAATTTACTAGCGCCCAGATTTCTTGAAGCAAACTCATATTCCCTATTAAAGCTTGAAAAGGCGGTATAAGTGCTTCTCGACACTATAGTAATAGATAATATTACGTAAGCCACCACCAGGATACTAAAAGTCCCCACGAGTGAATTGTTAAATAAAAGCAATCTTTTTTCATTGAAAGTTGTAATCATCACTATCCCCAGGGTACTTGCTGGTATGGCCATAGGTAAGAGGATGAAAAAATTGAGCAACCTGGATAAAAAGTTGTTGTATTTCAGAATAATATAAGAAGTTGCTATCGCGATTACTGTTGCGACTATAGATGCGATTAACGACATGACGAGGCTGTTTTTAACCGGAGCCAATATTCTTCCTTGTGTGAAAACCTTTGTATAGTTATCAAAACTAAATCTTGTTGGAAAAATTTCCATCATCCAGCTGCTTGAATCGGCAAATGACAATAGGAAGATGCCGACTAAAGGTATCACTATTAAGAAAATAATCATAAAGGCTAAACTATGAAAAGCAACCTTTATAAAGGGGTTTTCAATTTCCACGCGTTTGAACTTTTTTATTTTTGCAGAACTTGAGCTAAACTGTTTTTTACTATAGTAAGTATAGATCATCATAGTAATTACCGATACTATCATTAGAATAATAACCTGGGTTGAAGCCATAGCCATCTGGTTATTCATTTTTGATTGGAGTATCTGGGTACTCATCATCCTATAACCTCTGCCTACAAGGTATGGAGCTGAAAAAGAACTGATTGCCAGGGCAAAAGTCATGAGACTTGAAGTTAGAATGGCTGGTTTTATGTGGGGGATAATTATATCCTTGAACACTTTAAATCCAGATGCCCCCAACCCTCTAGCTGATTCTATCAGCGAATAATCGAGATACTTAATAGCTATTGATGTATTGATGTAGAAAAAAACATATTGAGTTAAGGTATGAACAAAAATAATTCCCCAAAAACCAGAAAATCTAAACGGCACATCCTCAAGATCAAAAATGTGCTTTAGAAATTGGCTGATAATACCTGTTTCGGAGTAAAGTTGAATAAAAGCAATAACGATAATAACGCCTGGTAGGATAAATGAACTGAGAAGAATTGTATTAATAGTTTTGTCGAAACTGGTTTTATAATAATGAACAAAAAAAGCCATGAATACTCCTACCGCCATGCAGCATAGAACTGTTACTAACCCGACGCTAAGTGTGTTTTTTAATGCCTGAGTGTTAACTGGCATAGAAAAGAAGGTCGAATAATTAACCAGTGAAACTGAACCTGACCCTGTTATTATAGTTTGCCAAAAAGTATTTGTTATGGGATAAATGATAAAGACAATAATAAGGTAAAACAAAAGGATATACAGAACAAAATTAATCGCTTTTTTGGTTTTCACACCTGTCATCCTACTACCTCAATTTTTTAATAGCTTTTTTATCAATGCTGAGTTTTACTAGCTCTCCAGGCTTAAAAATGTTTATGGTGCCACTGTTAACCTGCATTACTTTAACTGCCACTTGATCAACATTACAATGATAATTAACTGAACTGCCTTTAAAATCGATATTTACTATCTTTCCGAGGAATTCGCCGTTATCACAAATCTTAATATCCTGGGGCCTGATACACACTTTTTCTGCTTTTATCTGGCCCAGGGCAAAACTGGCGAAAAACTCTTTGTCGATAAGATTAGATTCCCCAATAAATGTTGCTACGAATTCATTTTCGGGGTAGTTGTAAATATCTTCCGGTGAGCCTGTCTGCATTACTCTGCCTTCGTTAAAAACTGCGACACGATCAGAAATAGACATGGCTTCCTGTTGGTCGTGGGTTACAAAAATTGTACTGATACCGAGGTTATTTTGTAATACTCTCAACTCAACCCTGGTTTCATCTCTTAGCTTGGCATCTAAATTTGAAAGTGGTTCATCTAAAAGTAAAACCTTTGGATCTACTGCCAGTGCCCTGGCAATCGCTACCCTTTGCTGCTCTCCACCAGATAATTCGTTAATATCTCTTTGATGAAACGATTCCAACCTTAACATTTTTAATAAATATGCAACTTTCGATTTAACCTTTTTATCATTAACTCCTTGTATTCTTAACCCGTACCCGACATTTTCAAAAACATTCATATGGGGAAAAAGAGCATAATTCTGAAACACCATCGATATGCTTCTTTTTTCCGGGATCAGGTTAGTTATATCTTCATTATTAATTTCCACCGTGCCACTGTCTGGTTTTTCAAAACCAGCAAGAATCCTCAGTAATGTAGTTTTACCACACCCTGAAGGACCTAGGAAGGTAAATAGTTCCCCGCTTTTAACCTCTATGTTAATATCTTTTAAAACGGTTATTTCATCAAACGATTTTGAAATATATTTAAAACATATCTCACTCATATCTATATTATCCCTTTAAATTGTGACGTCTAAAATATTATGATTGCAGCAGAAGAGTTGTGCAATAGCTTGGCTAAAGCACAACTCTTTGCCTTAAAAGTGTTAATCATTCAAAGATAATACTGAATTGTATCTAAGAAATATGCCCTTACAAATTAGATATCTCTGCTGGAATCCCTTATTTCTGTATCCCATAGGTTCAGCCAGTCAAGCTCATTTTCAGCTATATTTTCCCAGTCAACATCCATGGTTTTAAAAGGTATCTGCATCCATTCAGGACAATTATTTAAAATAGATTCAATCGTTGGCATACGATTAAATTCGTTCGCCAGTTTTAACTGCACCTCTTCACTGCCGGCATACTCGAGAAAGGCTTTTGCGGCATTGGGGTTCGGGCCGTTTTTGATTACTGCTATACCGTCTGTAAGTACTATAGTACCTTCTTCGGGATCTACTATCTTCAGGGGCATATTATTGTTAATAACATTGTCAGTAATAACGCTAATTAGCGCATAGCTGATTGGCGCTTCCTGCTTGCCAACTGCTTGCAGGTGAAGGCTTCCGCTACCATAGTAGTTTTTAGTATTGCTATCGAGCCTTTTCAAGTAATCGATCCCTTCATCAAATGAGTAGTTCCTTGAGTAATAATCTAAAAGAGCACAGATAACCGCTCTTTGCGAGGAAGAAAGGTAATCTCTTGAAATCACCATGCCTTGATATTTCGGATCAGCTAAATCGGCCCAACTATTCGGAGCATCTTCTGCTGAAATGGCTTCACTGTTATAAAAGATTGTGACCGGGGTTAACATCACACCATACCATTTAAAAGCAGAATCTTTATACATGGGGTCAAGTTCAGGCTCCCAAGTAGTCTCAACCGCTTCAAACAGATCTTCTTTTGTCATTTCTATGTATAGTGAAGAGGGACCGCCATACATAATGTCTGCCTGGGGGCTTGCTTTTTCTGCCCTTACCCTATCAGCAAGTTCACCCTTTAGGTTGATAAAATCGACCCTAACACCGGTTTTTTCAGTAAATCCTTCAGCAATTACCTCCAGCATTTCCTCGGAGTGGGTTGAGTAGATTACGAGGCTTTCTTCAAGTGTTACATCTGTTTCTTCCGTTTCTAATGATTCGTCTGGAACTACATCTTCGTTTTCAGTAGAGCATGCCGCTAAAGATATTACCAGCATAATCGAAAGTGTGATGAATAGAATATTTCTAAAGCTCATTTTAACCCTCTTTCCTTTATTGTATAATTTTCTAAAAAATGCCACAAGCCATGATTCCCAGAATATACCAGGCACAGTCTGATTATATTTTCATCGAAATCAGACTATGTCATTTTCAAGGTGAAGGCCGAAGATCCCTTTATAATAGCTATTTGAATAATTAATAACTCAAAGGCGATCTATAAATAATAGTTATTTTATAAAATGATAGATCGTAACAATAGGCTCCAAAGTAATATTTCAGATGGTGAATTTATAACTTACTGGAGGATATAAAATGATAAAAACCAAGACCATTAATGCGGCTATCTGAAAAAATTAATGTTCTGTAATAAAATAATTGCACGAAAGCAGGGTGTTTGGAAAAATAAGCTTGCTTTGTATACAATTAACAAGGAATCCGGTGAAGGTGAAACTGTGAAATAGCCATTTTTAACCCTGTCTTCCCAGGGAGAGCTCTTTGCTGACACCTTTGCTGAAGAGCAGCTGGTGAACATCAAGCCCGCTGCATTTGAAAGAACTGCTGCAGCCCCATAAATAAAGCCGCCACATCCGCACAAAATGTTCTCCATACCTCTCTCTAACCTTGTCCGTTACCTTTTCAAAGTTTTCCGCCCAGCGGGCCGTTGTCAGCGCATAATGCATGCGCAGGCTTTCGACATCTATCAGGTGGAAGGAGTGCTCCGGCAAGGTCCAAACTATTTCACGCAGGGAGGGAACATAACCCTGTGGAAAGATATATCTTTCAAGCCAGGTGGCTGTCGGTGACTCAATTGAGCGGGTTATTGTGTGCAGTAGCGAGAGCCCGTGAGGTTTAAGCATTTTCTGCAAACACTGAAAATAGGTAGGGATATAATCTTTACCTACATACTTGAACATTCCCACACTGACTATTTTATCAAAGGTTTGCCCTTCAACGGCCAGGTCGCGGTAATCTGCCAGGTGCACTTCTACCTGGTCTCCGAGCCCCTCATGTACGATCCGCTTTCTTGTTTTTTTCTCTTCGTCGTGGCTCAGGGTAATCCCAACCGCCTTAACCCCGTATTTGCGTGCAGCTCTTATAATCAGCCAACCCCATCCGCTGCCGATATCAAGCAGCGTCTCGCCTTCCTGCAAATGAAGTTTGTTCAGGATGTGATCAATTTTTTGCAGCTGTGCCTGGTCAAGGGTATCTTCAGGGCTTTTAAAGTAAGCACAGGAATAACTCAGGGTGCTGTCAAGCCAAAGCTTGAAGAAATCACTGTCCAGATCGTAATGAACTTCTACATTTTCTTTCTCCCTCACAGCGGTGCCGCACCTGCGGCTTTTCATCAGGCGTTGAAAAAGGCCCTGACTGCCCGTATTCTTAAAAACATCTTCATTGCACAAAAGCAGGTTAAGCAACGCGGAAAGATCGCCCTCCACGTTTATTTTGTCATCCATGTAAGCTTCACCGAGCATAATCTCCGGGTCTGAGAGCATCTCCAGCAGGTTTAACGGCTGGTTGAAGATTATTCTGAAAGGAATATCCTGTTCATCAGTAGCTCCATACATCTCAGTCTGGCCGTCCCAATAGGTAACGGCAAAGGGAACACCTTTAATACTGCGGAATGCGGATCTGAATAGTTCCTTTTCCATGTTTTCTCCACCTCTTGCCTTTATTATGCAGCAATTATTAAAATATTTCAACTATACTATATCGGTAGGAAGAAGGATAAAATAAGCTCAGTATAGAATAGACCTATCTTAATATTCCCTGCTTTAATAAGGTATGGGAGGGTTTAAAATGGCCGAATATAACATCGTAGGAATACGTAATAACCAAAAATACCTGCAGCGTGCGATAGACTATTTTTCTGCCAGGTGGGACATCAGCCGAGAAATTTACGATGATTGTATCAGCAACAGCGTGGTAACCACCAGTCCCCTGCCGCGTTGGTACCTGATGCTTAACGATGATAAAATTATTGGTGGTTATGGTTTAATCACCAATGATTTTATCAGCCGCCAGGACTTATTCCCCTGGTTATGCGCCCTTTATATTGATGAAGAGTACAGGGGCAGCCGGCTGGGGTCAAAACTGCTGGAACACTGTAAAACCGAGGCGTCAAAACTGGGTTACAAGAAGCTTTATCTCAGCACAGATCTCGAAGGTTATTACGAAAAATATGGCTGGAAGGCTCTCGCCCATGGATATCATCCCTTGGAAGCTGAATCCATGATTTATGAGATTGATATTGAACCAGGACATAACAAAACTAGATTTATAGGTAACCCAACGCTGGAAACAGAAAGGCTTGTGCTCCGCACATTTGAAACAACAGATGCAGAAGATGTTTTTGAATATGCAGGGCAACCTGTTGTATCACGCTACCTTACCTGGTATCCACATCAGTCGATAAGCGATGCTGCAGATTATATAAACCTTGTGCGCGAACGGATAAAAAAAGATGAAGCAGGTGAGTGGGGTATTCAGTTAAAAGAAATGGGTAGAATTATAGGTGCAATAGGATTTGTCAACTTCGATCAAAAAAACTCCTGCGCCGAACTTGGCTATGTCATTTCCGATCAATACTGGGGGCAGGGTATTATGCCGGAAGCAATAAAATGTGTAATTCGGTTTGCATTTGACAAAATGAACCTGCAGAGAATCGAAGCAGTACACTACCTGGAAAACGAGACCTCAGGCAGAGCAATGCAGAAAGCAGGAATGCGGTATGAAGGGTTGCTGCGCAGTAAAATCTTTGCCAAGGATAAATTCTGGGATGTAAAATTATATGCCATTACTAAAAGTGATTTACAAAACAGGTAAGTCAATAAATGGTTGATCACATACTTTTGGCAAAGCCAGGCCAATTATTGTTCAAAAACGGTTAGAAGATTTTATCCGTGATTCCAGCACTTCGCGCACCCTCAGAAATCTATTTTCTTCAGTAGAAAATCTAATACATTTGTTGTCAGCTAAAACCTCAATACACTTTCGAGCATCATAACATCTGAAATATTCTTCATAGCAACTATATCTTTTAAAACAAAACAATAAATGCTAATTACCTGCTTGCTTGTGATGCCATTATTGAATAGGTAGGCTTTATAAATTTCAAGCAAGGTAGACTTCCCGCATCTGCAAACGCCGGTTATCACCTTGATAATGTTTTATCTTTATAACCTAATAATTTATTAAAACAGTCTTGTCGTACTATCCTCATGATACTCGCCCTTATTGCATTAAAATACAAAAATATATTATAAGCAACAAGTTAATGTATCATAATGCAAAAATACAATGCTGTTCTTGGCAAGGGGGGAATGATAGCTTTGCCCGACTATTGTTCATCCCAGCGATCAATAATGAAAGTTGATAATTAGTAACCGATTCTGCCTGCTTCAACAATTTTCCAGCCATTTTTGGTTTTGACTACAAATAAATTCATTAGCCAGCCTACCTTGCAAAGTATGCTAAGCTTCTGCGGTACTGTAACCTCGATCTCTATCCTACCTTCTGCGCTATAAGTCTCCAAAACTATCTTGCCTGGTTTAACGGCAACAACTTCGAAAACGTCATCAAGATCCTCTGCCTCTTCTTCAGTATCATCTAAATCGGACATGGCCAGGTAATCAAATAGGGCTTCAGCAAAATCATCTACGGCAGGCAGTTCCTGGGCTGCCTTTACTGCTTCTTCTGTCATAAGTTCAAAGTCATCTTGATTAATATAGCCACGATTAAAAAGCCAGCGGCCAAGTTTTTTTATGACTGTAGCACTGGTTTTCTGTAGATTTTTACCGCAGATTATCTTGTTGGGCAAAAAGTATGAAAGAAATTCCACTGCAGATTCCGCAACGTACTCTGGTCCGAAAAGATTACAAAACAGATTCTCTTGATCAGAATTTTCACTATAATGCTGATCGAAGAGCTTTTTTTCTTCACCGTTTAAATAGTTATAACTATAACTTTCTATACAAGTCTTAAAAAATTCTATTACGTTTTCATATTGGTTATAGGTGCTTTTTGCCAGGCGCATAGCCTGTTCGGCAAGAAAAGCTTGTAACAATTGTTCGATGGTGATGTTAGTAGTTGCCACCATTACCTTTTTTTCAAAGGCCAGTAAATTGTTTTTTAACCATTCAAAAGCTCCGGGGCTTTTCTCCCAGGTTTTTTTGGCTTCTGCGGCATAGCAGATCGCCTCAGATGGTTCGCCCCAGCTGTAGTGTTTCGGGAGATGGTAAGGTATATACTTTTCCCCTGACAGATAGCTGCAAACGTGCTTGTTGGCAGCAATTGCTTTGTGCAGAATTTTTTGTGCGTTATCAGAATCAGTCCGGAACAGATAAAGCGCTTGATTATAAAGCATAAAGCAGCTTTCTTCCTCACCATGTTCCTTAAAAAATTGCTCAAGCTCTGCCCGGCGATCAAGAAGAAGCAGCAAGTCGCCTATAGCATAGCGCACCCCCTGGTTGTCCGATGGATTCAGTTTAAGCATTTCCCGGTAGATTTCAAGAGCCTGCGCGTATTCATTTTGATTGCGGTGGCAATCAGCCAGGCCCAGTAAAGCGCGCATATAAGGTCTTGTTTCAAGAATCATCCAAAAATGTCCGGTATTCTTCTTGATAAAAAGATCACCAAGGGCTGCTTTACCGACCAACACCGCCCTTTTGGACAGCAGGCACTTTTCTTCGTCGTATTTGCTGTATAACGAGAGGTAATTTAGAGCATCGGCGCAGTAGGGTGAATGTTCAAGAGCGCGGTAGGCAGCTTTGTGCCCCTTGATTGTACCACCTTCCTCCCAGGCTTGATCATTGATCAGGTTTGCTTCTTCCATTAGAACTTCAGAAAATTGAAGATTCTGAAGTGGAACAGTGAGGTATTGGGGCAGTTCGGCGGAAGGGGGAATTGATGCTGCCCTGCTCGATGAATCTTTTGCCAGGGTTAACGGTAGTTGATCATTACTTGTTTCTTCGGTACTAAAAGCACTTACGAAGGCTTTGTAAGCAGGAACCTTTTTAGGATGGCCTGAGTGCAGGTTGTCTTGCCAGATTTTTCTGCAGTCACCATGAGCAGACAGGCCTAATATCGAATCGTAGATATTGGCTTTATGCAGCTCGATCGAAGCTTTAAAATGAAGAGTTGAGCGGTAGAGAATTTGTGACCACAGATGTTCTTCCAGGGCTTTAATAACGTGACCCCCTGAAGAGAACCCAACCGTGGGGTTAAAAGGAGCAACTCCTACTTTTTTAAGCCCCTCAAAGAGAGCAGGTGAAGAAATTGCTTTGGGAATCGCAAGATTATCAGGCAGACCCCAAAAATGAGCTTCAGCTTTATCGCTCTGCCAGGCATGGTATAAAAATTCGGCTAGGGGAAACATTTGCCTGGTGGTGACAACCTGGAAAATAAAATTACCGCTGAAGCGGTCAATTACCACGTGGTAAACCAGTAACTCTTTTTTTGATCCCCGGCAGTTCTTTAGTGTCACTGTATTTGGTTTTTCCTGATAGGTAAGGATCCCCTTTGCAGTAAGATAGAAGTGACGAGAAACGGTCACCATAAGCTGATGGGCCTGGTTGGAAAAAGTTATATCGTTTTTGTTCACGATTTGGCCTCCCGATAAATTCTTAATTAGTACTAAAATAATTAGCCATAAGAAGTCAATATTCCTCTAAAATGGTTGTTCTTTTCCCCAGGGCAGATATAAAAACACATCCATAATGTTGTAACGTTCTAATGTCAAAACAGAAGTCCGATGTGCTTCCTTCTTGTCCTGCGCCACTCCTATCGGCAAAGTGTCAGGCTGAGCCCCAAAATCTCCCTCTCCCCAGTCAAGAGAAAGTTAAAGTTTTGTATATATATTCGATATTTACAGCAGGGAATAACTTATTAGTGTAGAAAATATTAGAATACTGCAACTTCTCAGGACAATATCACCATGAGCAATGTGCAGGGAACAGCAGACTTGCTAAATTATACCCAACTAAACTCTCGCGAAGGATGAGTACACCATTCTATGGGCCCAGCCGAGCTGAAAAGTAAGGTCGGCAAAATAAAGGTGTGGCAGCGAGGCGGCGAACGAGCTCCGCATAAACCGCTGCTGCTTCTTTTTGTTTTGTGAACTCATATTTAATTTGGTGATAACATGGATGAACTGATCAGAACAGCAGCTTTCCAATGGGTTGAGAAGCAAGTTAACCTACATGGCGGGTTTATCCCCTGCAAACTCTTGGAACAAGGTTTTGAATTCCAGGGTCAAAAAATAACTTTGACCGGACCACAGGGATATGGAAACCTGCTGCGATAGAACTTCCGCTTTCTATATACACCAGACCGGATGGACCTTACCCCGATTTTAGGACGGACGATGGTTTCTTAGTCTATCGTTATCGTGGGACTGATCCTAACCATAGCGATAATGTTGGCCTTCGTAATGCTATGCAAAATAGAATACCACTAATCTATTTTTGCCGAGTTAAGAAAGGGGTTTGTTTGGCTAATTGGCCGGTATTTATCGAAGGCGATCAGGTAGAAAAACTAACCTTTGTAGTTTCCATTACAGCACACAATACTATTTATAACAATAAAGAACTAACTCAAGGGCAACTCGCACTTGAAGAGGAGCAGCTATACCGAAAATATGCTACACAAGAAGCTTTGCACCGGTTACACCAAGAAGAATTCAGGATAAGAGTTTTGTCAGCCTACAAAGAACAATGTGTTTTCTGCCGCCTTAGGCACCCAGAGCTTCTTTATGCGGCACACATAATCCCTGACGGCGAAGAGGGTGGAGAACCGATTGTCCCTAACGGTCTTTCACTCTGTAAAATTCACCACGCAGCATATGATAGAAATATAGTTGGTGTAAATCCCGATTATAAAATAATCGTGCGTAAAGATATTTTAGAAGAAATAGATGGGCTTAACTAGTATGGTATTCAGGAGGTGCATAGACAGAAGATAATAATACCGGAGGAAAGGGCATATAGGCCAGATAGAGAACGGATAGCTATTAGGTATGAACGTTTTATGAAAGCAGTTTAAAAGTAAGCGTCAAAACGAGCACGCCTTGCTAAAGCAACCAGCCTATGCCTGATTACCCAGTTTACCACCCCGGCAAAGCGCAGGCAATTCGCCGGACCAGGGCATTAACTTATCAAGCTCAGCAGAATCGTTTAAATCAATATTAGGCAATTGTTCGAGTAAATATTAAAGATAAGCATAAGGGCTCAAACCATTTTCCTTGGCCGTTTCGACCATGCTGTAAAGAATGGCACTTGCCGTTGCGCCCCTGGCTGTATTGGCAAAGAGCCAATTTTTGCAACCTATTACAAAATTTTTAATGAAACGCTCGGCCCGGTTGTTATCGAACTCAAGACGGCCATCGAGCAAAAACCCATGAAGCTTCTCTTTTTGATTAAGGCAGTAAGTGATCGCTTCACCGAAAGCACTTTTTGGCAGCACTCTTGGTCTTTGAAAAGCAAGCCACTCATAGAACTGATCAACTAAAGGCCGGCTTAATTCCTGGCGTTTGGCATGGCGCTCATCAGCACTTAACTCTTTGAAATCGCGCTCCAGCATGAAAAGCGCATTGATATGCTTTAAAGCCTCTTTGGCCGGGACATCAACCTTCTTCTGGTCAGCCGGCAGCGCTTTTAGCGCCTCGTCGAATTTACGACGGGCATGCGCCCAACAGCCGACTAAGGTCACATTCGGGATACTGTTGTAGCCGGGATAACCGTCTACATGCAGGTAACCCTTGAAACCGGTTAAAAAATGAATCGGGTGCTTTGATGCCCTGGTGGTCTGGTAATCAAAGACCACCAGCAGCGGACCGTCACGACCACTGACATAAAGCCAGAAGTAGGATTTGTTTGCCGCTGTTCGGCCATCTTCTTTTAAGACCTGCAGCTCCGTTTCATCACCATGCAGCACTTTTTGCTGCAGTAAATGCACCTTGAAGCGCTCGTAAAGTGGGCTAAACCAGTTTTCAGCAGCCTTGATCATCCAGTTGGCCATATTCTGACAAGAGATGCTGATTCCTAACCGCTCCAGCGACTTTTCCTGACGGTATAAAGGCAACCTTTCCACATATTTTTGGCTGATGATGTGAGCGACCGTTCCGGCCGAGGCAATGCTGCCGGAAAAAGCGGGTTTAGGCATTGGCGCGGTGCTAATTTTAGTGCCGGTACCTTCGTTTTCACAGGTTCTGCAGGCATAAAGATGACGGACATGCTCAGTTACTTTGACCTGGGCCGGAATGATTTCTAACTCACGCCTGGTTTCTGTGCTCATTTCATGTAAATCATCACCGCAAGTCTGGCAGCTTAGCTCTTCTTCGCTTAAGCGGTAATGAATGGTTTCGGTGGGCAGATCGCTTAAATCTTCCCTGTTCTTGCCCCGCTTCTTGCGCTGATGGGTCGCTACTTCAATGGTCGGCTCTTCAGCTTTAGGGTCTGTCTCTTTTTCCGGCTCGTTGAAGATACAGAGCTGCCCATCGCCGGCTTCGCTTTTGCGGTAATATCTTTGCTGCTGGCTTAGGCGGTATTGCTCTTCATACCAGCTCAACTTAGCAGAAAGATCAGCAATTTGCTCAGCTTGCCTGGCGCATAAATTTAGTAGATCTTGGATCATTTGAGCTGTATTTTCCATATCAATTAGTTCGGCAAAAACAGCTTAAATCCTTTATTTTAAAGGCTTATTTAGCAATTTATTTTTAAATTGCGGTAAGTTAGCTGGTGAACTTTCAGGTTGTTGTTGTGGCACCAGGTGGCCATGCTTTGACCGCTTGTTTTGAAATCATTGATCAGTTCGGTCCAGTTTTCAGGGCTTGCTTGACTGCTCATTTAAAAACCTCCTTCGTAGGTTTTTGGTTCTTTTCCCACGGGAGAAGGCAGATTACTATGTGTGTGTTATGAGACGCTTACGATGCTATAGAGAACGGTGCAGAGCTGGAGATTGTTTACCTGAAAAATACAGATGAAAAGACGGTAAGAGTAATCAGGCCTGTAAGCGTGGGTATGATGAATTACCGGGGCAGGAATTTCCTGGGTCTGTCTGCTTATTGCTGCCTGCGAGAAGAGTTGCGTACCTTCCGGGTTGATCGGATATTGCAGGTAAGAGATGGAGATACAGTCTATGAAGATGAGGGTTCAAGTTTTGTACTGCTCCATATTGAGCTAAAAGGCCCAGCCAGGCGCAGGATTGTTAAGCATGACATAGGGGAAAATAGTTGATGAATTAACCTGATCCTTGATAGACTTAAACCATTTCACGAAGTGGTCGAATTATACTGGATTGAACGGTCGGATACGCCGGAATACGCAGAAACTACCTGAGTAAAAATAAGTATCAGAACTGGAACTGTAGATCATGAAAAAAATGATGAAATCCATACCGCTATGCAATACAATTAAACTTTTTCTTTATTAAGTTTTCTATATAGAGTAACACGACTGATACCCAATGATTTAGCTGCAGCTGATTTGTTTCCGTTAAAATAGTTAATCGTGCTCTCTATCACCTCTTTGTTCACATCTAAGTCTGTTTCAGTTTCTTTATTGGGTTTTTCTTTAATAGTGTCACTGTTCTTGTAAAGACTATCAATTTCTGCCGCTTCTTTAAGAAGATTAAGTATTTCGTCTTTGGAAAATGATTTTTGATGTTTGAACATTATAATAAAACGTTCAATAGTGTTTTCCAGTTCTCGTACATTCCCTTCCCATCGTTTGTTTGTTAATACTTTACAGATATTAGGAAGTATTGGTTTAAGGCTTATCAGTAATTCGTGGTCATGTATTTTGAAAAAATATTCTATTAATGGCAGGAGGTCTTCTATCCTTTGTCTTAAGGGCGGTATTTTTAGTTGCAAAACACTAATTCTATAGTAAAAATCTTTGCGAAAAGTCTCCTTCTTTAATGACTGTGCTAAATTTTTATTAGTGGCACAGATTACTCTTACATTAATTGGTATGATATTTTCACCACCAACTCGCATCAGTTCTCTTTCTTGAATCACTCTGAGTAATTTGCTTTGAATAGAAAGAGAGATGTCCCCTATTTCATCTAAAAAAATAGTCCCATCATGAGCTAGCTCAAATAATCCTGGCTTTCCTCCTTGCCGAGCACCGGTAAACGCACCTCCAACATAACCAAATAATTCACTATTTAAAAGACTCTCTGGCAAAGCAGCACAATTAATTGCTACAAATGGGCCTTTATTTCTAGTGCTATGGTTGTGTATACTTTGTGCAAAAAGCTCTTTCCCTGTTCCAGTTTCCCCTAAAATTAAAATTGTTGAATTACTTTCTGCATAACTCATAGCTGTTTTCTTAACTTTTTTCAAGATTGAACTGTTGCCAATAATATCATTAAATTTATATCGGGCATTAAGTTTCTTATTGTGTTGCCTCATTCGGATTTTTTGCTCTGTTTTTTGTATAGAACTTGTATCATGGAAAGTGCTTACTGTTCCCTGTACTTCCCCACTAACAATTATTGGGATAGAAGTAATAACTATTTTTTTATAATTAAAGTTTATAATCTGATTTATAATGGGTTCATTGGTTTGGAATATACTAAGTAATTCTTGATCCGTAATTACTTTTTCAATAGATTGATATAATGCTTCAGATGCAGGTATTCCTAATAATTGCTCAGATAGTGAATTATAAACTGTAATCTTATTATTATTGTCAATGCTTAGGATTGCGCCATATGTGTAGCTTGTAACAGCTTTAAGTTGTTCTATCCTTTCATATTCTATTTTCTTAATATTAATTAAATCGGCAGTATGAATAATAGCAGCCCTAATTGAATTCTCAGAAAAAAGAGATATTCCCATCATTCCATATTTTTGTGCCACTTCGCCTACATAACTTGCACCTACAACAGTCTTATACCCTTGATTACGTAATTCTCGAATATAAGCTTCAATATCCTCGTCGTTATCAAAAACGTTTTGCTCAAATTGTAATTTTAAATAATCTTGAATAAATTCTATTCCAGTATATTTCTGGCCAAAAACTACAACCTTGACTTGTTTGCCTGGTTCATGTTCATAAGCAGTAATGATTGCCTTTTGAAAGTCATGGGTATTCATTTTTATTGGTACTATTGTGGCATTTAGGCCCAGTTTATTTAATCTATCTTCACTACGTTCACCACAAATTAATATATCTTCTTGGTTTATTATTATTTCGTAATTCAATAATTGCTCAGCTAGTAAATAGTTAACATCAATGTGAGGAGGGAATGAAATTTCCTTTATTATCCTCTTAGATTGTTCAATTAAATTTGCATAACCGATAATAAATACTTTTGTCATGATTTACCACCACATATCCCTTTCTATCCTTTCGGATGACACTGGTATTTTTGCTACTACTTGTGTGAATTGTAGATAATTTCTTGATCTTCTTTGGGTTTTAGCTATCCAATGGTAGAAAGTATCCATACATTGTTGATAATATTATAGAAAATCTATATAAATTATTTTAACATATTTCAAGTGTTACCTGTGAAACCTTTATGAATCCAAACGATGGGTGCTAAATATTTTGAGCTGTTTTTTCACGGCATTCAGGCGGTGGTCATTAATTCAGTTGCAAGCCTTTACTCAAATTTATTACTACTCTGCTACCCGCCAAACAAAAAAGGCATAATCCTTACATGAATTGTTTTATTTTCTATTATATACTTAGGCATATCTTTCGGTATTAGAAGTTCACCATCTATAAAAATAATGTGATGAGGGTATAAACATTCTTCATTCAAGTTAAATAAATATTTTGATACATATACCTCTGACTTGGCCAATGATTTAAATAAATCAATTAGCTTAGTTCCTTTGGTAACTTCGATTTCAAAGTTGCGTTGGTCATAAGGCGTTTGATTACAACGAATGTCAAAACGTACCTGTGGCACTTTATCACCTCGTATAATGATATTGAACTACTCTTTCACAAGATATGCTTGTCTTTGTTAAAAAGCAAGCAAATGCTATGGACTGATTTTATCTCCTACTACTATGACGGTTTTCGTTGAGGCTCTAACCACATAAATTTGCCCAATTAGTAATGAGTCAGATGCTGCATCGAAGGTTTATAGACGGAGAGAATCCAATAACAAAAAACCTGTAGAATAATCAGCGTAATGACATCACGGAAGTGATCCTCCATGATTTATGTTGGCATTGATGTGACCAAGAACAAACATGACTGCTGAAGCCTTGGGCCCACCGGCGAAACTCTCTTCGATACTTCTACTTTCACCAATATTAGGCAAGGTTTTATAAACTTTGATCAGCCATTGAAGCTACTAAACATTTCATCGAAAACCTTATGGTTTTCTTCTGTACCAGCGGAATCGAGTTTGTGGTTTTTAACCCTCTTCAAGAGAAGCCTTTTCGCACGGTGCTCTCACTACACAAATTAAAACCAACAAGTTCGATGCCGCCAAGCTACTTACGTCAGACGATTCAAGTCCTTTAACTGTATCTTGCCAGATCCAAGGTTTTAACCTTTGACTAGGTATCGCTTTTGCCCCGTCTCTTTGCGCAACCGTTAGAAAATTAACCTTTCCAGGTTAGTTGATATCCTTTTCCCTGAACTGTCTGCAGGTCGCTGATCTATTTTTAAAATCGATACTGGTTTTACTTGATGAGCTGCTTGGTTTTTATCTGATTGCCTATTGTTGGATTGATCTCTTCGCTAATTTGCTTTATATCCAGTCTATAAAAGATACTCCCGTGAAAAGACTGAAGCAATCAAACTTCTTGCCCCGCAAGCTATTTGCATAAAAGCGAAGCCTTGTCTTTAGAGCTGATACAAGTGGTTGAGGAAATACAGTTTTACCAGAAACAGATTGAGTTTCTGGATATAAAACTCAAAGCACCTGTAGCTATTATGCAAAACCCTTTGTTCACCATTCCCTACACCGGCTTTCGACTCGCTGCAATAATCCTATCTGAAATCGATGATATCAAGCGTATTAAGTCTCCTGATCAGCTTCTGGCTTTTGACGGTATGACCAGTAGCATCTGATACAATATACAATTTAAATTCTTCCGAATAAGGTGGTTTCGTATTTGGCATCGGTGAATGTTGTTTTTCTAAAATTACTACAAGTATAAAGGTGTCTATCAATTATAATCAAGCTAGGTATGCCATCTTATTTATAGGTGTTTTTCAATATTTATGAAAACCTTGGCCTATCATTTTTACGTTTGCCGGTATTTACATTTACCCAGGATATAAAAGCTTAATCACATTTGCCGCTTTATAAATCAAAGCAGGGCTTACAACATTACAACAGTTGTAAGCGTAGTGTAACACATATGGTTTACTGATGCCACTTCTGTTAGCATGGTTGTTTTTATAATTAGTGATGGTAGTGTTATTTATTTGCTTTTTTCAGCAATAAAATTTTACTTTAGGACTTGGCATAAATATTGCTCTTATATGTTATGTCTTTGCATTATTGAGATATTAAAATTTAATAGCAGGAGGTAAATATGAGTAATCAGAAACAAGTTTTTTACCCAGGTGAAGATCATTGGAAAACAGAGAAAGGGAAAGTTCAGCTGGTAGGGGCTCGTTGTGAAAAGTGTAATAGAGTTTATTTTCCATCTCAGCCGCTATGCGCGAATTGCTTTGACCAGTCCAATATGGAGGAAGCTGCTATAGGTCCAATAGGGAAACTGTATTCATATACAATTATCCGTGTTCCATCAAGGAGTTATGAAGCGCCTTATGCAGTAGGCTATGCTGATTTCCCAAACGATGTGAGGGTATTTGCCCAGCTAACAGAGGTTGACCCAAATAAGTTAAAGGCTGATATGGCTGTGGAGCTGGTGTTAGGTAAAACATGCGATGATGAAGAGGGCAACGAAGTCATTAGTTATAAATTCAAGGTATTGGAGGGAAATCAATGAGAGATGTAGCAATTGTTGGAGCTGGAATGATTAAATTCGGAAAGTATTATAACTATACACTTCCTGAATTAGGGGAACAGGCAGTTGTAGAAGCTTTAAAAGATTCAGGGGTTGCGCCAAAGGAAATAGAAGCCGTATATAATGGTTGTGCTATGACAACCTTTTTGCCTGGCCAAAGGCATGTAAAAAGGATTGGAATAAGCGGGGTTCCCATATTAAATATTGAAAATATGTGTTCCAGTAGCGGCGTTGCTTTACGGGAAGCTTGGATAGCAATAAGTAATGGGCTTTACGATGTTGCCCTAGTTGTTGGGGCTGAGAAGCTGTCCGGCGCTCAAAAGGGAGGGCCGTTACCTGTAGATGAGGATGATATAGAATCAAATCAAGGGTCGATCATGCCGGCCATCTATGCCATGCGGGCACGAAGACATATGGTGGAATACGGATTGACGCCTGAACAAATGGCTTTGGTAACGGTTAAAAGTCGGAAAAATGCTGCTTTAAATCCTTATACGTATTTTCAAAAAGAGACAACAGTGGAAGACGTTTTAAACGATCCTATGGTTGCAGATCCGCTTACCAGGTCAATGTGTTGTCCTGTTACTGATGGTGCGGCAGCTTTAGTTGTATGCAGTATGGAAAGAGCAAAGAGATATACTAACAAACCAATAAAAATATTAGCTTCTGAGCTCAGTTCCGGTGTTTTTAAGAGTGGTTTTATTGACATGACAATTCCAGAAATTACAGTCAGGGGAGCAAAAGAGGCTTATGAAATGGCTGGTTGTGGACCGGAAGATATCGATGTAGCCGAGTGTCATGATGCTTTTGCAATTGCAGAACTTATCTATTATGAAGCTTTGGGTTTTTGCGAAAGAGGAGAATCAGCAAAGTTTATAAGTGAAGGTCTTTCTTCAATTGACGGTAAATTAGCTGTTAACCCGTCCGGTGGGTTGATGTCCAGGGGGCATCCCGTAGGAGCAAGCGGTGCAGCCCAGCTTGTTGAAATTGTTTGGCAACTTCGGGGCCAGGCAGGATCCAGACAGGTGAAAAATGCCAAATTGGGATTAACACATGTTACAGGTGGAGGGATTGCAGGTATGGATCATGGTGCTTGCTGTATACACATTTTAGAAGGGTGATGAAAGATGATTAATTCTTTTGGTTCTTTGCAGGGGCTGGTTGTATTAGACTTAACCAACTTTTTAGCAGGCCCTTATGCAACTTTAATAATGGGTGATTTGGGAGCTAATATAATTAAGATCGAAAGTATGGATGGAGACGATTCGCGGAAAGTACCGCCTCATTCTTATAAAAAAGAAGGTGCGTATCACTTAGCTACCAATCGCAATAAAAAAAGTATTGTGCTAAATTTAAAAACATCCAAAGGCTGGGAAATATTTCTGGAAATGGTAAAAAAAGCGGATATTGTAATAGACAATTTCAGGGTTGGGGTAATTGAAAGGTTGCAAATTGATTATGAGCATCTAAAAGAAGTTAACCCACGTATTATTTGTTGTTCTATTTCTGGCTTTGGGAAAAACGGCCCATATAAAGATCGTCCTGCCTACGATATGATTGTTCAAGCTTTAAGCGGGGGCATGAGTATGACTGGAGAAGAAGGCGGACGTCCTGTTCGATCAGGCATACCTATTGGGGATTTATGTGCAGGGATGTTTGCAGTGATAGCTATTCTTTCCTGTGTACACGAGAGAAGTATTAGTGGAAAAGGGCAAGAAATTGATGTTTCTATGCTGGATAGTCAAATATCGATGCTTTGTTACCAGGCTATCTATTATTTACTTGCTGGTGTAGTGGCGGGTCCCCAGGGTGCCGGGCATGTATCGATACCAACCTACCGCTCTTTTCCTACCAAGAATGGAATTGATATATTGATTACAGCTAATACAGAAAAAATGTGGCAATCTTTATGTTCTGTATTGGATATGGAAGAGTTGATTAATGATCCTTTATTCGAAACAAATAAAGATCGCTTACAAAATAAAGAAAAGCTTATTCCTCTGTTAGAAGAAAGGTTTTCATATAAAACGTGTGAAGAATGGATGGAACTATTAGTTAAAGGCGGTGTTCCTGCGGCACCGGTTAATACTATTGATAAGGCTCTTGCAGACCCACAGGTTTTAGCCAGGAACATGGTTGTGGATGTTGAACACTCGCTGGGAGGAAAAATTAAATTATTAGGTAATCCAATTAAACTTAAACGCACACCAGCCGAAACCTTTATATCTCCTCCGCTGCATGGTCAGCACACACATGAAGTATTGAGGGATTTCTTAAAGCTTGATGACCACAAGATTATTGCTCTCGAAGAAGAAGGTGTTGTCAAGAGTGGTTCAATTACTACATAAAATTAGTGTTGAAGAGGTAAAGCTTAACAATATAACAAATTTTATAATAGTAAAACCAATTGATGAGGTATTAAGTAGTCGTATCAAATTGTAGAAGAGGAGGTGACAATTGGGTATTCTTGCATTAGGTTTTAAGCAAAATATGATTAATGAAACGAGCTATGTAAAGTAAATCATAAGTTTTACCCGTTCTTTGACAATCAAATAGGGATTTTGATTAATGGTTACTACCAGGTGGACTCCAGTTGTAATCTGTTTTAAACAGCCGGTTATCCTTCCAGAGTGAATAGAATCCAGATGGATCAACCTTCTCACTGCGTCGGTATCTATCCCAGAATGCTTGCCCTGGTTTCGTTTTGCCTCATAGAAAACTTTCAGTTTGGGGTTAAAGCGTCTTGCAGTGAATACAACCGTCCAGAGATTGTTGTGTTAAGTTGATGAACCCTTTTTTGATGTGCAGTTCCAGGTTTCTTCAAACTATCCGGATGTTTTAACCGTAGCATCGAGGATAGTGTAGGCAATCAAAACCTTGACATTGGGGTAATGTGAGATGTCACCAATTTCACCGATAATTGCAGCGGCGAGGATCGGGCCGATACCGGGAATAGTTTCAAAAACCTGGTGATAGTGTCACTCAGGATCGGTTGGTAACTTTTCCAAGATTTATTCAAGGGCCTCTTCGAGGAGGGTGATCGGTTGCTTCCACACTGAATGAAACATTTTCAGGTTTAACTTTCAAAGAGACTAAGGCATCAAGCAGTTTTTCAAAACCTTTTTGACTGTTATTAAAGTGTATGCTTAAAAAAGACTTGCTGCGTTCATCTAATTAAGGCTGTTCGTGACGGTGCTTGGCAAGATCAATTCCGCATTAATAAATAACGCTTCCTACACTTTTAATAAAATTCGGCAAAGTTTTCTCTCATCCCATACGACGCCCAAACTTGTTTGTTGCTCGGTGCATAGCGATGGCTGTCTCATCAACTTGCACATTCGAGTTTTCTCCTATAACAGAGGCTTTGCTCTTAAAATCAAGAGACGGTATCACTCCTCAAGGAGATCGATTGAAGGCCACTGTTACGAGAACACTTATTTTATTACTTCAGAGTTCCTATATGGTTGTCAAAGAACAATTTAAGGTTGGTTTAATTTAATGACTATTTTGCACACAGGAGGATAATTTGATGAAGCTTGATGAAAGAGTAGCAATTATTACAGGTGCAGCATCAGGATTTGGATGTGCCAGCGCGATCTTGTTTGCGAAAGAAGGAGCAAAAGTTGTAGTTGCAGATTTAGATGTAGAGGGTGGCCAAGATACTGTAAAAGCAATTCAAGCTAATGGAGGGGAAGCAGTCTTTGTAAAGGTTGATGTTGCAAAAGAAAATGATGTTGAGCAAATGATACATTCAGCAGTAGAGAAGTATGGAGGTATCGATATTCTTTTTAACAATGCTGGAATTGAACAGATTATGACTCCTATAGAGTTATTATCAGAAGAAACATGGGATCGTGTTTTTGCGGTAAATGTAAAAGGTATGTTTTTGGGGACTAAGCATGCTTTGCCTGAACTGAAAAAAACTGGAAAAGGAGTAATTATTAATACTGCATCTGTTTCGGGGATACGTGCAAGGCCAGGCCTGTCGAGTTATACTGCATCTAAGGGTGCGTGTATCATGCTAACCAAAGCACTAGCTATTGAGTTGGCAGAGTATGGGATTCGAGTAAACTGCATTAATCCAGTTGCGGCAGAAACTCCTTTCATGAAAAATTTATCTGAAGAAAATAAAGTAAAGTTTCGCAGTACTATACCATTAGGGCGCTTTGCGACAGCTGAAGATATAGCATTTGCTGCGCTGTATTTAGCTTCTGATGATGCGTCTATGGTTACTGGTGCAGAGCTTAATGTGGATGGAGGCAGGACTATATAATGTATTGATGTTAATGGACGTCAGCCTTTTTAGGACGTAGCGATTATATCAAATCAAAGGATGTTTATAGTTTATTTGCAAGCTTGAATATAATTCGCACGTTACTTCACGTTAAGAGTAAGAGTAAGTTGACATATAAAGAAGAATAGAACTTACGCTTCTATCGCGAATTAGCCTATAACAAAGAAGAATGAGACGATCAAAAAAGCGATGCACATCTTCTAGGGGAAACGAAAGCAGGATGACTATATGTTTAAGAATTAAAAAAATGAGCATAATGTGGAGAAAGTGGAGAAGATGTGCAACGCCTTTGATAATCTCCGTTTAAGTTGCTATTGAACTAAGACGTAAACCAAAGATGTAAGATACGAGTGAAGAAATGGCAAGCAGTTAATTACTAAGTTTAACCGAATAGAGGTACGTCCAATTTGAGCATTAAAACCTTTTAAAAGGTATTGTTATTTCAATGAGCAGGAAAGCAAATGTTAAGATGATGCGGTAATGGATATATGTTTTAGAACATTAGAATATTTTTTGAAACCTTCAACCGTGTAAACATCAATGAAGAAATTGGTGTAAGGGGTGGAATGTACTTAATAAGTTTCAATAAGTTATGTGGAAAGAGGAGGAATAAATATGCCTTTTGGTTATTGGGGAAATATGTTGCGTTTTGATCTTTCTAATTGTAAAACATATTCGGAAAACATTCCCCATGAAGTGTTAAAAAGATGCCTTGGTGGAACTGGATTAGGTCTAAATTATGTCTTTGAAAAGGTTGATCCTTCTGTAACTTGGGATAGTCCAGATAACATAATTGTACTGGCTTCAGGCCCTTTGGGTGGTACTGCTGTTAAAGGGTCAGGGAACTATGGCGTGGTAACAAAGGGTGCTTTAACTGGTGGTATGGCAACAACCCAAGCCGGAGGTTATTTTGGCGCTTTCCTTAAATTTTGTGGTTATGATGCGCTGCTAATAGTCGGGAGCTCTCCGGAATGGGTATACCTATACATTGATGAAGACAAGGTCGAGATTAAGCCTGCTTTTCATCTGTTAGGGCTAGATACGACGCAGACAGAGGAAGCCCTTCATCAAGAATATTCATTAAATCCCAAGCAGTTGAGCGTTTGTTCTATTGGACCTGCAGGAGAAAACCTTGTTAAGTTTGCTTGCTTGGTTTCTGACAATGGTCATGTTGCAGCACACAATGGAGTGGGCGCTGTTTTAGGTTCAAAGAAAGTAAAAGCTATTGCTGTTAAACGTGGAAAGAAAAAAGTTGAAGTATTCGATAAGAGTACACTGCGTGAGCTTTCTATTCAAATGAATACAGCTGCAAAAAGCTCACCTGCAGGTTCTGGGGCGTCCCAATGGGGAACAAGTGTAGGTGTTGAAGCATTGTATCCAATAGGTGGGTATCCAATAAAGAATTTAACTACAAACGAGTTTCCAGAGTTTGTCGAATATACTGCAAAAGCTCTAAGAGCAAGTTATGAATATAAAAGAAGGCCCTGTTGGGGATGTGATTGGAATCATTGCGGTGATATAAAAATAACTTCAGGAGAATTTAAGGGGTTCGAAACAGAGGAACCGGAATATGAAGCTATGGCTGCGATGGGGCCGTTGATTGGGATGAAAGATCCTGCTAAGACAATAGTACTGGCAAATCTGGTTGATCGCCTTGGTATGGATGTCAATGAGACAGGTTGGCTTGTAGCTTGGGTTATAGAATGTTTTTCGAAGGGATACATTACAGCACAAGCAACGGACGGATTTGAGATGTCTTGGGGTGATTTTGAAAATACAAAATTGCTTCTCCAGAAAATAGCTCGGAAAGAAGGTTTTGGTGCCCTCTTGGCAGATGGAGTAAGGCTCGCTGCTAAAGAAATAGGTGGCGAGGCCTTAAATTGTGCGGTTTTTACAGAAAAAGGTAACACCCCCCGGTCTCATGATCACAGGGCAATTTGGACAGAATTACTAGACACCTGTATTTCTGGTACGGGTACTATTGAAAATACAGGTGGATTCGTGGATGTGACGCAACACAATTTAGAGCCTATGAGCGATCCATATTCCTGGGAAGCGGTAGCAAAGCAGAACGCTGTAGTATCTGGACGAAGAGTGTTTGAGGATAGTCTTGGAGTTTGTAGATTCACAGCTACTGAAGACATCAGACTTACAGTATCAGCGCTTAACGCTGCAACAGGAGATGACTTTACGGTAGAAGAAGTTATGAAAATTGGCAAGAGAATTGTTAATCTTATGAGGATCTTTAATATAAGAAATGGGATTGATCCAAAGAATGATAAGCCTTCAAAGAGATATTCTTCTGTGCCTGTAGATGGTCCAGCTAAGGGACTATCGGTAGGATGTATATTCCAACAGATGAAAGAACGTTATTATGAATTGATGGGATGGGACAAAACTACCGGGTACCCTTTACCTGATACTCTTGAAGAATTGGGTATATCTGATATAGCTTCTGAAAAATAATAGTTTATGGAATAAGGAGAACACTATGTTAGCTGTTATGAAAACCAAGCCTGAAAAAGGAATAGAGATTGTTGATTGTCCGATTCCCAGTTTAACATCTCCTAAAGAAGTACTTATAAAAGTTGAAGCCTGCGGAGTTTGTGGATCTGATTTACATTTTTATGAATGGAAAGAGTATATCAGAGATGATCTTACATTACCGAGAATTTTAGGACATGAGGTATCAGGCACAGTAGTTGAAGTAGGTTCAGATATAAAAGATTTTAAGCCTGGAGATAGAGTTGTTACCGAAACGTGGGGTGGATGCGGAGATTGTTATTATTGTCGTTTAGGTAAGTTTAATCATTGCTTACATCAAACTAGAATTGGACAAAAAGCTGATGGTGGCATGACTAATTACTTATTAATAACGGGTAATAGTTTGTATCATATACCTAGCAGCATACCTTTTGATGAAGCTGCAGTAATTGAACCTGTAGGAGTTGCTTTAAGAGGGTGGGAATGTGCAAAATACTTCAAACCGGGTGATTCAGTAGTAGTGATTGGTCCTGGACCTATTGGAATGTTTGCAGGTTTAATAGGAAAGATTGCGGGGGCCAATGAGGTTATTATGGTTGGAACAACTAATAGTGCAAAAAGACTTGAATTGGCTGAGCAGCATGGTATGCAAACGGTTAACATAGACGATGATAGCGCTTATTCTAAAGTACTTTCCTTAACCAAAGGTAGAGGTGCCGAGCTTGTTATTGATACTTCGGGAGGCAGAGAGTCATTATCCCAAGCTATCAAATTTGCAAAATTGGGGGGTGAAATAATATTAGTAGGAATTTCTCCAGATAGCATTATGCCCCTTTCATCGATTGTCAATAAGGGATTAAGCATTGTTGGATCATTTCGGCGTCTTCCTCATACATGGGAGCGTGCTATTAACTTGGTACATAATTATCAAGTTGACGTCAGGCCTTTTATATCACATGTTTTGCCGATAACCAAGGTTGAAGAAGCTTTTCAATTATTACAAAACCGTCAAGCAATGAAAATTATTTTGAAACCAGTTTTGATTTAAAAAAACAGGCAGTTCATTAACAAATAACAAAAGAAGTTTAACAGAAATGAGGGTTGAATGTCTTGTACGAAAAAATAGGTTTTTTCGGATTAGGAACTATGGGTATTCATATGACAAGTAATTTAGTTAAGGCTAAATATAAAGTATACGCATACGATCCTAATCAAGATACGATTAAAAAATTATTTATTAAAAACGAAATAACGTGGTGTAAATCAGCGGTTGAAGTGGCTAATAATGTAAATATTATAATCTTGTGCTTACCAACCTTTGATGACGTTATAAAAACAATAGAAGATGTCCGAAACATAGTTAACAAAAAAAGTGGTTCAGTATTAATTGATATGAGTACAAGCCCACCACGGGATACAAAAGAAGTTGCATCTGATTTAGCACGCGACAATATCCATTTTATGGATGCTCCAATTAGTGGAGGTCCACAACGTGCAAAAACTGGCGAACTATCAATTTTTATAGGTGGAGAAAAAGAAATATTCGAAAGGAATAAACATATTTTTAATGTTATTGGTAAGAACATATTTTATATGGGCGATAGTGGCAATGGCCAGTTAATGAAATTGGTAAATAATTTGGTTAGCTTAACTAATTTATTGGTTCTTGCTGAAGCGTTGAACATGGGAGCTAATGCAGGTTTATCTGTAGCGCAAATGGTAAAAGCAATAAATGTCAGTGGAGGAGTAAGTCGTATGTCTCAGGAGAGAGGGCCCAGGATAGCAAAAAGGGATTTCTCCTTAAATGATGGTGGAAAACTAGAACATGCTTACAAAGATCTTCGGTTTGTATGTGACTTTGCAGATAGCACATATACTCCATTACCTCTGGCTAATTTTGGGAAGCAAGTTTATCAATTAGCTAATCATTTAAATTTAGGAAAAGATGAATTAGCATCCATTATAAAGATTTACGAGTACTTAAATAATAGGCATAAATGGTAGAAAACAGATTATTGGATTTGAAATATTATAGCCAAAGTTAAAGGAGGCTTAGATATGTCTGACCGACAAGAAAATCGAAAATTTATAACAGACGTTTTTAAATGGTTCGACTATCTTTCGGCTTTGTTGTTGTTTGGCGTTTCTATATTCATATGTATTAATGTATTACTTAGAGTGACTATGAATAGACCGATTTACGGTGCTTATGAGGTAATTATCTTCATAACGGCAGTATTGGTATCTTTCTCACTCGCAAATTGTGCTTATCAAGAGGGCCATGTCAGAGTAACTGTATTGTTGGATCGTCTTTCTCCAGGCAAGATGAAAAATATTACGTCTGTCACAGACCTTCTTTCTCTTATTGTATTTATCCTAATCGACTGGTATCTGTTTTTATATGCTTTGAGGAGATTTCAAACCGGAGAGACATCTGTTATTTTAGGTTTTCCGCAGTATATAGTTGTGAGCACCATCCTTATAGGATTTATTTTATTTACTATTTTTTTACTCTGGAAATTTGTCAATGGAATAAGATTGAGAAAGAAGTAATGCCTTTGTTGGTTTTACCACCGAATTCGTAAAAAAATTGATTGTTATACATTTGAAGGAGGATAGGCGATGGACTTAACTATAGTTGGTATAATAGGATTAATAATGGTGGGAGTCCTTTTATTTTTGGGTGTACCGGTTAGCTATTCAATGATTATTGTCGCATTGGCAGGAATTAGTTACCTGCATTCGGTAAGTGCATCTTCTAGTTATATTATCAAAGAATTAGTACTTAATTTTTCATCTTATTCGCTATCTGTTGTACCTATGTTTGTTTTTATGGGATTTGTTGCTTTAAAATCAGGTATTGGAGCAAGTCTTTTAGAAGCTGTAAATAAATTTATAGGGCACTGGCGTGGAGGGTTAGCAATAGCAGTGCAGCTTGCTTGTGCCATGTTTGGTGCTATTTGTGGATCGAATACTGCTACAGTTGCCACTATTGGTACTCTCGCAGTGCCGGAGATGAAAAAAAATCATTATGCTGATTCTTTTTCCACTGCTAGTGTTGCTTGTGGAGCATCACTGGCTTGTCTGATTCCACCGAGTGTTCAGCTAGTAATTTACGGGATTGCTACAGAGACTCCTATTGGCAGATTATTTTTGGCTGGTATTCTTCCGGGTATTGTCCATATGTGCATTTATATAGCAGCAATTAGTATTGTGCTAAGATTTAAACCATCTATAGCACCTCCAGCTCCCAAATTAAGTTGGAAAGAGCGATTTGTTGCAATCCCTCATTCAGGTGTCATAGAGATTGGCTTTGTTTTTTGTTTATCTTTGGGTGGATTATTCTTAGGATGGTTTACAGCTACTGAAGCAGGCGCAATTGGTGCAATAAGCTTGCTTGTTATTACACTTATTGAGAAAAAGATGAACTTTATAAAAATTAAAGAAGCTCTTCTGCTAACGACAAGTGTGACAGCAATGGTTTTTCTTTTAATTGCTGCCGCAACAGCGTTGGGACGCTTTTATGCACTTACTAGAATACCATATACACTGGGTGAATTCGTTGAAGGATTGGATTTACCGGGGTTTGCTATTTTCGGAGTTATAATTCTTATTTATTTTGTACTTGGATTTGTCATGGATGCGTTAGGATTAATATTATTAACGATGCCTGTATTTTTCCCAATAGTTACTTCAACGCTTGGTTATGACCCAGTTTGGTTTGGAGTCATTATTGTATTGATAATATCAATGGCAGCTGTTACTCCTCCAATCGGCATGAATGTATATATCATTAGTGGTGTGGCTAAGGATGTACCACTGTTTACTATTTTTAAAGGTGTGTGGCTTTTTGTTGTTGCAGATTTAGTTATGATTACTTCATTATTATTGTTTCCGGTGTTGGCAACTTATTTGCCAAGTCTATTATAGGATATAACAATTGTTTTTATTTAGTATAAAACATAGTGAGTTCTTACCACTGTTTGCTGGACATTGAGATAGGAGGCCATAATATATCTTATGGAGTTGTCTGGGGAATGGCAGAAAAGCGGAAGAAGCCCAGTGTGGAATTCAAAGGGATGTAGTAGCATTAACCTTTAGTTCAGACAAAGGAACAACAAAAATAGCTGAAGAGTCAGGCATTAACGGAAGCGTTTTAGCCAGATGGTGCAGATTCTTGGCATAAATATTTGGTGGCAGAAAGCATGCTCAACCGTAATATTTGCCTCGGTGAGTCCAACCAATGCTGAGTGGTTGATATAACCTGTATTTTCAGCAAGGAAGACTGGTTCTACCTGGTTGCGGTTATGGATTTATACTCTCGCTAAATAATCAGATAGGCCTTTGAGATCCGTATGCAGGTCAGGTGGTGCATTTTCGAATACATTGAGGTTTTTATAGCTGGATCAGGATTCGCTCTGTAAACGACTATAACAGCCCGGTAGAGTAAGAAAAACAAAGAATAGTTGCTTAACTATGGGCATAATATACTGGGGAGATCGGTTTTATTTCTTCTTTGTTAAAGAGGAGCACTTATAACAGTAAAAGGAATGGTAATAATGGATGTTAATGTTTCCCAAAAAATAGCAAGGTTTATCTTGGATAGTCAATTTAAAAATATTCCTGAGGTTGCTTGTAATCATGCCAAAATGGGTATGCTTGATTGGCTGAGTGTGGTAATGGTTGGTTTAAAAGAAGAGCAGAACGCAATAAAAAAAATAAAAGATCTGTTTTTGGATCTGGATGGGCAACCCAGGGCTACTATCATTGGTACAAAACTTAAAATAAGCAGCCCACTAGCAGCTAAAATAAATGCTTTTTCAGGGCATATTTTAGATTATGATGATACTTGTACATTGATAAGAAGCCACTTATCTGCTCCACTAATGCCGTCTATATTGGCTGTGGGAGAAGAGAACAAAATATCTGGTGAAGAGTTGTTGCTTAGCTACATGCTTGGTTACGAAGTTAGTTTGCGTATTGGTCAGGTTATGACACCAATGTGGATAGAAAGAGGATGGCATGGAACGAGTATTTTTGGAGTTTTTGGTGTAACTGCTGCAGTTGGAAAAATATTGAAATTAAATATTGAGCAAATGCAGAATGCACTAGGTATTGCTGCTTCAACGGCGAGTGGTTTAGCTAATAACTTTGGCACAATGACTAAGCCTCTTCATGTTGGGCTGGCAGCATACAATGGAATATTGGCGGTTATAATGGCAAAGCAAGGTCTTACAGCAAGTAAGGATGCAATAGAGGGTACAAATGGGTTTTTTCATGCTTATGGATATGGAGTAAGTTTCAGCCTAGATCATATAGAAAGACTAGGTAGTCCCTGGGGGTTGGAAAAGCCAGGAGTATTAAATCCTAAATTATATCCTTGCTGTCATGGTGTTGCTACCAATATTGAACAGGGCATAAGATTAAGGCAGAAATACCGACTTTCTGTTGATGAGATTCAAGATATTGAGATTCATACCCAGTCAAAAGCTTTATCTGCTATGCTATCAAAAAGCTATACCAAAAATGGAGAAAGGGTCAAGTGGGGTTATAATGGACCCCCTCTGCAAGTTGCTCCGTCAATCCCACTGGTTGGTAATGAGGGTAAATTTTCTAAAGAATATGCATTTGCAAGAGCTTTACTGGATGGAGAGGTTTCGTTTGAACATTTTACAGATGAAGCTGTAAATGATCCTCTTATAAAACAATTGATGGGAAAAATCAAAGTCTATCACAATGGTAAACTTGAAAGCATTTCTTTTGAGCATCCCGAAGAAGAATGCGCCTATGGTGAAATAGCTATTGTTAGATTAAAAAATGGTTATACTGTTGAAGATGAGCAAATATACATGCAGGGAGCTACAAAAAGACCATTATCAATGGATGATGTTAGAAAGAAGTTTATTTACTGTGCCAATGAATCTGGTTTAGCTCAGATTAAAAAAGATAAGATTATTACTACAGTTAAAAACATAGAAAATGCAGGCAGTATTTCAGATCTATTTCCAAATTTTGAAGGTTTATTAAGATAAACATGATAGATGTAATAAATACCAGGCCCTTGCCGGAAAGGATGCAGGTAGAGGCGATTATTGACAACATTATCTTCGAACACAAAGAAAACGGTCAAATTGTTACCACCGGTGAAAACCCAGAAGTATTGGCACCTAACTACCTGCACCATCCCCGACCGCTTGGGGCAGACTTAAGAAGACCTGGAGCAATACTTTGAAGAGAACATCACCGCCTTTTCTTTATATTTAATTACTAATAACGTTTATAATCTGGAAGAGATCTTATTGTATACTACCTCTGTCTATTTTGAGGGTGATTATTGTAATTCTGAAATGCTCCATTTTGGTTACGGAGAAAGTCCTGATCTCAAACAGCTAAAATTCTTTTTAAATGTGGAAAAACATCCGAGATTCTCTTAAGAACAGATCTCTTTGACTGTAACAGGGCCGATGTGGGCATTGTCGTCGAGAACTTAAAGAAATAGCGTCGTACTTTGAAAATAAAGACCTCTTGTTTACCGGTAGCAACGCCATGGACACAATTCCCAACTGCTTGGAACTTAACAGCAATAACATTCGCTTCATCGCACCCAGCACGGCTTCTGGATATTTTAAGCAAGTTTTCGCTTCAGTGACATAAGAAGAGCTATACTACCTGATCTTTATAGACAAAGATGTGAGCCCAAAAGTTAGTGCAACTGAACGTGGAAGATCCATAGACCATGCGGACCATGAGAAAAGTGCGAAACTAAAAGGCTCAAAATTCTATATGAGCTCGCTGCCTGATTCTTTGGAACAAAAGCCGGGCCAGTTAGACAAAAAAAACGCGAGAGATATATCAAAGTTTTAAAGAGCAGTTAACAGATAATACCACCACTAAATTAAATCACAGGCGTTATAAAGATAAAGATTATGTCTAGAAGCAAGTCGATAAGTGCTTTAGAGGCTCGAAAAATTACTTGCATGAAACATTCGGTTACCCGCAGATTATCGAGATAGAGGGCCACCTTGTGCTTAATTATGCCTTAAACGAAGAATTGCTTAAAAAATGGAACTAAGAGACGGTTTTATACGATGGTGATAAATGTTTATGATCAAAGCTACATCACCGAAGAACTGTTTTTAAGAACCATGCGCAAATACAGCGTTGAGTAGCCGACGAGTCAATTGTAATCAAAGATCAAGATTTGACCAGTCTTTTGCACATCAACGAAAGTATCAGGAGTTTGGCACTGGTAGCCTTTATTGTTCTGATGGCTTATTGTATTTTTGGAACAACTGCCAAACAGAACCTTGACCAAAAGGCAATCACTCATATTTTAACGAAAGACTACGCCTCCATAGTTTTTTCGGCAAATGAAATGCTTGATGGAACCCATTTTTATACCGTTGGTAATATAAAAGATCGGAATATCCGCTAAATCAGTAAACTTGGTCTGGTTGTCGGCAGTTATGCTACCATTTCTGAAGTTCAATTATATATAGAAAATCCATATTAGGGTAATCATTTGACTGATTTGATTGACTCTACCTACGGAATATGGGTCAAGATAAGCTGGTATGAAGAGCAATACTGCTTAAGCCAACAGCAAAGATACGGCCGCATAAGCGACGCCGGTTATAGACAACGCTCCATCTTCAACGAGCCTGAAAAAGAGGCAGAACCTAAAACCGAAGAGCCAACCATTGAAGTAGTGAACCACCAAAGCAAGAAACTAGGCAAGAACAGAGAAGGCTTGAAATACATACCCACCGAACCCATCCATTACCGCTTAAGCGAGGAAGTGCTCAGCCGCCAGACTTGCAGTAATGATTTACATGAAATGAGCACAGATGGCCTATCATTTTTACGTTTGCCGGTATTTACATTTACCCAGGATATAAAAGCTTAATCACATTTGCCGCTTTATAAATCAAAGCAGGGCTTACAACATTACAACAGTTGTAAGCGTAGTGTAACACATATGGTTTACTGATGCCACTTCTGTTAGCATGGTTGTTTTTATAATTAGTGATGGTAGTGTTATTTATTTGCTTTTTTCAGCAATAAAATTTTACTTTAGGACTTGGCATAAATATTGCTCTTATATGTTATGTCTTTGCATTATTGAGATATTAAAATTTAATAGCAGGAGGTAAATATGAGTAATCAGAAACAAGTTTTTTACCCAGGTGAAGATCATTGGAAAACAGAGAAAGGGAAAGTTCAGCTGGTAGGGGCTCGTTGTGAAAAGTGTAATAGAGTTTATTTTCCATCTCAGCCGCTATGCGCGAATTGCTTTGACCAGTCCAATATGGAGGAAGCTGCTATAGGTCCAATAGGGAAACTGTATTCATATACAATTATCCGTGTTCCATCAAGGAGTTATGAAGCGCCTTATGCAGTAGGCTATGCTGATTTCCCAAACGATGTGAGGGTATTTGCCCAGCTAACAGAGGTTGACCCAAATAAGTTAAAGGCTGATATGGCTGTGGAGCTGGTGTTAGGTAAAACATGCGATGATGAAGAGGGCAACGAAGTCATTAGTTATAAATTCAAGGTATTGGAGGGAAATCAATGAGAGATGTAGCAATTGTTGGAGCTGGAATGATTAAATTCGGAAAGTATTATAACTATACACTTCCTGAATTAGGGGAACAGGCAGTTGTAGAAGCTTTAAAAGATTCAGGGGTTGCGCCAAAGGAAATAGAAGCCGTATATAATGGTTGTGCTATGACAACCTTTTTGCCTGGCCAAAGGCATGTAAAAAGGATTGGAATAAGCGGGGTTCCCATATTAAATATTGAAAATATGTGTTCCAGTAGCGGCGTTGCTTTACGGGAAGCTTGGATAGCAATAAGTAATGGGCTTTACGATGTTGCCCTAGTTGTTGGGGCTGAGAAGCTGTCCGGCGCTCAAAAGGGAGGGCCGTTACCTGTAGATGAGGATGATATAGAATCAAATCAAGGGTCGATCATGCCGGCCATCTATGCCATGCGGGCACGAAGACATATGGTGGAATACGGATTGACGCCTGAACAAATGGCTTTGGTAACGGTTAAAAGTCGGAAAAATGCTGCTTTAAATCCTTATACGTATTTTCAAAAAGAGACAACAGTGGAAGACGTTTTAAACGATCCTATGGTTGCAGATCCGCTTACCAGGTCAATGTGTTGTCCTGTTACTGATGGTGCGGCAGCTTTAGTTGTATGCAGTATGGAAAGAGCAAAGAGATATACTAACAAACCAATAAAAATATTAGCTTCTGAGCTCAGTTCCGGTGTTTTTAAGAGTGGTTTTATTGACATGACAATTCCAGAAATTACAGTCAGGGGAGCAAAAGAGGCTTATGAAATGGCTGGTTGTGGACCGGAAGATATCGATGTAGCCGAGTGTCATGATGCTTTTGCAATTGCAGAACTTATCTATTATGAAGCTTTGGGTTTTTGCGAAAGAGGAGAATCAGCAAAGTTTATAAGTGAAGGTCTTTCTTCAATTGACGGTAAATTAGCTGTTAACCCGTCCGGTGGGTTGATGTCCAGGGGGCATCCCGTAGGAGCAAGCGGTGCAGCCCAGCTTGTTGAAATTGTTTGGCAACTTCGGGGCCAGGCAGGATCCAGACAGGTGAAAAATGCCAAATTGGGATTAACACATGTTACAGGTGGAGGGATTGCAGGTATGGATCATGGTGCTTGCTGTATACACATTTTAGAAGGGTGATGAAAGATGATTATCTAATGAAAAAATATTCCTTTTCCTCTGGCATATTTCTGAGGGCAAGCTTGTTAGTTGGTTTGTTATTTAGGGAAAGTAAATGTATTTTCGATCGTCAATATGAGCAATGAACAGTACGGCTTGTTTTGTGAGGATTTCCAATAAGTAGTTAAAAAGAGGTGAATGTATTAATGATCTAAATTGATTCAAATGTATTTTAAGCTTTTAACAAAGGGGAACTAAAAAGACTTCAAGGAGGACTAAAGGATGAATAAGGTGAAAACAAAGAATATCATGCTTTATTTAAGTATTATTTTAATAGTTGCTTTATTTGGTATGTGTTTAGCCGGTTGTAACCTTGATGCAAGTGATGAACCGGTCAACGAAACTGATGAGGCGGTAGTGACTGACCCTTCAGATGATGAACATTTTGAGGTAATATATTCATGTTGTCACCCTGCAGGAGGTCTGTGGGAAAAAGAATTTCTAATGCCATATTTTGAGGAAATTGAAGAACGCACTGATGGACGTGTAAGTTTTGTTTATTATCCTGGCAATGCACTTGTTGAGGTTGGAGAGAATTATGACGCTCTCGTGCAGGGAATGGTTGATATGGCTCAAATTGTGACAATATACAATGAAAGCACTATGCCACTTTTAATGATGTTTAATACACCAGGTATTCCTTTTGAGAGTGGTTTAGCCGCTACATATGCTCTTACCGAGGGAATGGAAATCCTACAAGCTGAAGATATGGATGAAGTACATCATATTATGTACATGTGTACAGGTCCTGGTAATATTGTAACGATAGATCCAATTAGAACACTAGAAGACATGGTAGGGAAACAAATACGTTCATCTGGAAAAGCCCCTTTAGGAATTAGTGCGTTAGGTGGAACACCTATCTCTATGACTATGCCCGAAGTTCCTGAGGCTTTACAAAGAGGAGTAGTTGATGGTTCGTTACATCCCTGGGAAGTGTTGTTACCATGGGGGTTAGCCGATATAATTAATTATGTAACAGAAACACCATTCCTTTTCAATTCAACACACGCATTAGCGTTTAACAAAGAGAAATGGGATTCTTTCCCAGCCGATATACAAGATATAATAACTGAAGTGTCACTAAAACATTGGGAAGGTCCCGAAGGAATGGCCGCATTTTTTGATTTAAACGCCCATGATAGTTATGAGTACACTGTTCATGAAAGGGGCGTAGAAGTAATTATGCTTTCTGACGATGAGTTAGAAAGATGGCTCGAAAAAATAATGCCAATTATGGAAGAAGAAGCTAATAAATTAGATGAACGGGGTTTGCCGGGCAGTGAAGCAATGGGATTGGTATTTGAGTTAGGAGAAAAATACAACGAGCAGTTCAAGGAATATAAGTTTAGGTAGTAATATAATTTATGCCTGGGAATCAAAAACAATGATGGTTCCCAGGTATATTATTATTGACTTGAAACAATGGGGTAGCTTGTAAATGTTATTTTAAAGGGTTTGTAGAGAATAGAGATGAAAAATTAATTGTTCTACCAGTTTGAATATTTCAGCTTCAAATCAATGATCAAGTGGATATTGGCGGATATAAATAGTACCGGTTCCCAGTTTGTCCTTGTGTGGTGTAAGTCCTTCTGCATATTATTTGTTTACAGATTCTCCAACGGTGGGCAGTTTGTCATCATCTTTTTAATCTTTATTGCAGGTTAATTTTTTATGGCTTTTAGTTGCTCTATTTGTAAGTGCTGGCCAAGGTAAGATTACCGGGAACGATAAAGCACTGCTTTTCATCCCACTTTACTCTTTAGTTGTTGTTCTTAACAATGTATAATCACTAACCTTGTTTAGCAATAAAAGGGGCAGGTTGACATCTCTGCCGTCAATATCCATTCAAAGTGCTCAGTTTTCGTAAGGTTGCTACCTTAAATGTATAAAAATGGCAGAAACCATTAACTAAATATGGCATAGAGAGAATATTATTATGTAGACAAATAGTGTGGGGGGGCAGTTTTAGATATAATTATTTTTTGGAGGCTCAAAAAATGTCTTTTAAAAAAGAACAATTCGATGCTCTTTTTAATCCAGAAACAATTGTGATAGTAGGAGCAAGTGATAACAAAAATAAATTTGGTTATTTTGTTCTTGATTCACTTCAAAAAAGTGGTTATAACGGAAAGATTATTGGTATCAATCCTCGTATGAAGGGAAAAGAAGTTTTAGGAGTGCCTATTCTGAAGAAAATCGAAGATATACCATATAAAGCTGATTTAGCTATTTTTGCTGTACCCGCGGCAGCAGTACTTACCACCCTTAAAGAAAGTGCTACTAAAGGTATTTCTGGAGGGGTTATATTTGGCGGTGGTTTTAAAGAAGCGGGAACAGAGGGTGCGGTTTTGGAGAATGAAGTGGCCGCAGTTGCCAAGAAATTTAACGTTCCTATAGTAGGGCCCAACTGCATAGGTATGCTCAACATGAAGATCGGCATGAACGCCACTTTTCTGCCTGGTCTTTCAAAAGTAGGGGCAGGACAGGTCGCCATTGTAAGCCAAAGTGGCGGTATAGCTTCTTCTTATATTTATCGTTGTATAGATGCCGGTGTTGGTATAGGTAAAGTTGTAGGAGTTGGCAATTCTATGAATATTGATTTTGCTAATTTGATGCCGTACCTTTTAAATGATGATAATACTGATGTAATATGCCTGTTCATGGAAGGATTTGCTAATGCCCGGACTCTTTACGATTATATCCGCAAGTATGGTTTGAAGAAGCCTGTCTTGGTTTTGAAAACCGGTCATGGTAAAGTTTCGTCCAAAGCAGCACTTTCACATACAGGCTCTATTGCCGGTTCAAAAGAAATCTATTCTGCTGCTTTTCGTCAACTTGGTATAGTCCAGGTTGATGGGCTGCAAACCATGGTTAATGCAACAAAAGCTTTTACTGCATTTAAAAGTATGGGCAGCGGTGGAATCGGAATATTAACTCATACAGCTGGGCCTGGTATTTTTACCTCCGAGATACTTGAAAGTTTGGGGGTGGAAATCACCACATTAAGTGACGAGACAGTTGAGCAGCTATCTGCTATTGTGCCGTCAGTTGCTCCAAAGCCAAGTAATCCTCTTGATCTTACAGGTGCAGGAAACTTTGATTTTGATATGTATCACACCGCTCTAGATATATTGTTGAATGATCAAAATGTAGCTGCTGCAGGCTGTATTTTCACCCATCCCCTACAGGAAGGTTTTGTGTATCCTGCAGAAGTTGCCGGCCGCGTGGTGAAAAAACATAAAAAGCCGACAGTATATTATTTTATGGCACCTCATAGTATTGATCTGCCGGAACGCAAACAGTTTGAAAGTGCTGGTATTCCAGTTTATGATACTCCTGAAGAGATGGGTAGAATCTTGGTTACAATGGTGCGTGATCGAGATCTTCGTGATATGGCAAATCGAAATGCTACCAAAAATCTACAGTCAGAAAAATTGCCATATAAAGGTCAGGAATTTATAAAAAATATTTCAGTTGAAAACAAATTTCTTAATGAAATCCGGTCGAAAGATTTAATCAGGTTATACGATCTTAAAACAACTACTTATGAGTTGGCAAATAATGAGGAACAAGCAGCTGAGATTGCTGAAGTCATCGGTTTTCCGGTGGTTATGAAAATTGTTTCTCCACAGATCGTGCATAAAACAGATGCAGGTGGAGTATCTTTGAACATAAAAAATTCTACGGAGGCAAAAAAGGCTTTTTTAAAAATAATTGAAAGTGCTCAGAGCTACAATCCACATGCACTAATAGAAGGTGTTTGTGTACAGAAAATGGCTCCTCAAGGCCTGGAAGTAATAATTGGGGCCAAACGAGACCAACAGTGGGGGCCGGTAGTTATGTTCGGGCTGGGTGGTACTATGGTGGAAATTCTGAAAGATGTTTCTTACAGGATATCTCCTGTTACTTGTGACGAAGCGAAGATCATGATGTCCGAGATAAAAGCAGCCCAGATGCTATACGGTTACCGTGGTAGCAAAGGTATAGATCGTAATTCGCTCGCTGAAGCTATCTGTAATGTTTCCAAGATTATCTATGATAATGATTGGATAGAAGAAATAGATTTAAATCCTGTTATTGCCTATGAAAATGGACTTTTAGTGGTTGATGCAAGAGTCATATGTTCAATAACAGATAAAAAAGTGGTATGAAGAAATTGTTAATAGTCAACTTATTATAATTGAAGATGCACAAAATGGTTCCTATTATGTTAACTTTGAGAAGACAAATGGAACATAAAAGGAGTCAGATTTTGAGTGTGCCAAGCGAAGCTTGGCAGCTCTATTAGGTGAGAATCCGGATTAGGCAGAGGTTAGATAGAAGCCTTCCCTTAAGACTTCTTTCAGGAGAGTAGATTAATTGGATGAAGCTGGTAGATATGGGTATCCATGAGAATCTGCTTTACAACCGGAGGCGAAAATACACCGCAGACGGTTATAAAACCAAGTATGCTACGCTTGAAGAAGAAAACAGAGATCTCAAAAGGCAGCTTGCCGAAATCAAGATGGAGCTGACATTTTAAAAAAGCAGCGGTCTACTTCGCGAAACACCGAAAATTAAATATGTGTTTATCAAAAATAACCCTGAGTATCCTGTTGCGAAGTGGGCCGAGATTCTACAAATTGAAAGAACAGGCAATTACGCATGGGCAAGTAAACGAGAAGCCTTAGAGAAACGAGAAGAGCAGATTAAACAGGCAATTAAGAATTTATTTAAAGCTATCCAGGGGATATACGGGCCGACCAGGATAACGATTCAGTTGCGCAAGAAGGGCGAACTGTTAATGACAGAATAAAAGTGTCCACTTAAGACGGAGAAATTTCCCCACCTCAGTGGCAATCACTGCTCCGATATAGTCTAATAAAGAAATATAATATTAGGCTCTTGAAAGGAGCAAAAAATGCTGGAGGTGCACATGCAAACGACGATTAAGACCCTATTTGAGAAAGGCTACAACAAGACCCAGATTGCCGATATGCTTGAAGTTGACCGTAAAACTGTAAGGAAATATTTAAAGAACCCGAATAAAGATTGCCAACTTGAGAAAAAGCCACATCCATCTATGTTAGATGAATACCGTGAGCTCATCGTAGCAAGTATCAAAAAAGAACTATCGGGGCAGCGGATATTCCAGGATCTGCAATCCGACGTTGGTTTTGAAGGCAGCTATTCAACAGTTAGAGATTACATCCGCAAAATCAAAGGCACCCAACAGGCTGTCTACATGGTCATGACTGCTCTGCCCGGCGAAGAAGGGCAGGTTGACTTTGGCTATATCGGCACCTTAAAGGTCGGAGGCAAAAGAAAGAAAGCCTGGGTATTCGTGATGACTCTAAGCTTTTCCAAGTATATGTTCGTTAGAATAGTTTTTGACCAGTGTGTAAAAACCTTTATCAGCTGCCATTTAGATGCCTTTAAGTATTTCGGCGGCGTGCCCGAGACGGTTATCATCGATAATTTAAAAGCAGGTATCCTAAAAGCCAACTTTTACGAACCGATTGTTCAGCGCACTTATGCTGCCTTTGCTGCCCACTATGGCTTTTACGCTCAGCCTTCCAGGGTTTATACCCCCACCGATAAAGGTAAGGTTGAACGGTCTGTAGATTATGTCAAAGAAAACTGCTTTAAAGCACGCGACTTTAAAGATGAAGCCGAAGCTGTAGCTTTTCTCGCTAAGTGGCTCACTGATATTGCCAACAAAAGAATACATGGCACCACTAAAAAGAGGCCGGTAGAACTGTTCCAGAGCCAGGAGCAAGAAAAACTGCAACCATTAAATACCCAGGAGTTCATCTTTTCTGACTCTGCGGTAGGGACTGTTAACAACAACTGCCATCTGGCCTACAAGGGCAACTACTACTCGGCACCGTTTCAATACATCGGGTTAGAGCTAAACCTGATCGAGGTCAACAATATGCTAAAAATATATTTCGACCAGAAAGAAGTTGCCCTTCACACCTTGTGGGAAGGCGAGAAGGGCCATTACGTAACAAACAAAAATCATTATCCTGCTTCTAAAAATATAACATTAAGTGAGATACTGTCAAGGCAAAAGGCAGACATGGCTTTAATTGGCCCTAATGCTGCCGCCTTTTTTGAAGTTTTCTCTGCTCAAGCAGGTCTGCGCAAATATGATTACCGCACCATCTCCGGCATCTTAGCCCTGGCCAGGAAATACCACCACGATACCGTCGATGCTGCTTGTGCCAGAGCTCAGTATTATGAGTCTTTTTCCTACACTACTGTGCGAAAAATATGTGAAAAAGGCATTAGCTGCTTACCGCTTGAAGAACATCAAGCCTATATTAACTCAACCCCGAACGAGTTCGCCAGAGATTTAAAAGAATACGTCAGCCTCACCGAATTGGGGGTGCTTTAAATGAACACTGCGCTTCACTCACATTTAAAGGACCTGAAGCTCTCAGGGGTCATCAAAACTCTCGATACCCGTATTGAAGAAGCGATTAAAACCAATCTTTCCTACCTGGAATTTTTTGAACTCCTGGTTCAAGATGAAGTAACCAACCGGACCAACAACGCTAATCGCAAAAGAATGCAAAATGCCAGGTTCAGGCAGCATAAAACAATTGAAGAGTTTAACTTTAACTACCAGCCTTCAATTAGCAGACAGATGATTTACAGTCTGGCAACATGTGAGTTTATCCGTAAAAAAGAAAACATCGCCTTTATCGGGCCTCCTGGAACCGGCAAGAGCCATCTGGCTTCCGCGATAGGGGTTAAGGCAGTTCACCAGGGTTATTCTGTGCTTTTTACGACAGTTAATCATATGCTTGAAGACCTCTACATATCCCGGGCTGATAATTCTTTCAACCAAAGGCTGAAAAAATATACCGGGCCGGAACTGTTAATTTTAGATGAGCTTGGCTTAAAAAAACTCAACCAACATAGTGTTGATGATTTCTATGAAATCATTGCCGGCCGTTATGAAAACAGATCAACGGTCATTACTTCAAACAAGTCATTTGACGAATGGGGTCATATCCTTTATGACCCCGTGTTGGCCACCGCCATCCTGGATCGCTTTGTTCATCACTGTCATTTCGTAACCATCAAAGGTGAAAGTTACAGGATGAAAGAACGGAAGGGTTTAATAGATTCTGATTCACAAAAAAATGTATCCAAACGTGGCCGACCATCAAAAAACAAGCAACCTGAAAAGAAAGATGGTGATAGTTAGTTAAAATGAATATCTTAAAAAGTATGTTTCACCAGTTTTTATTAAACTAGCCATCTGTTGACAGGGTGGGGAAATTTCTCCGCTTTAACTGGGGAATTTTCATTGACAATAACACGAACACCTTGGCCGCAAGAAATGTGCTCAGTACATGGCAGACTTAAACCTTGATTCCTGCCACAACAGGAATCGGCAAAGAAGTCTGACCAACAGTAAAAAAGCCCGGTGCGCAGGGTATCCGAATATTTTGAGAGATCACTACTTCCCAATAGTCCCGAGAATGGGCCTGACAAGCGACATCACCTATCTGAGAACAGAAGAGGGCTTCCTTTACTATTGTATAATCAAGGACATTGTAACCGGGGAATTCTTAGGAGAGCATGTAGCGGACAGGATGACAAAAGAGTTAGTCATAAATGCAATCCTGGCCATGCTTGCAAAGCATAGGCTGGAAAAAGGATGCATCTTTTATAGCGATAGGGGCAGTCAATACATCTCAAATGCGGTTATGGCCCTATTTAAACGTTACGGTTTAAGTCAGAGTTTCTCGTGTGTCGGCGTTCCTGGAGACAACGCATGGGTAGAAAGTTTCTTTCCACCATGAAGAAAGAGCTGATCCACCAGAGGCATTACGAAACCAAAGATTCTGT
>CAYMIW010000007.1:0-91542 GCA_964390725.1 uncultured Syntrophomonadaceae bacterium
AATGCAGAAGGAACCCCTTGCTGAGAGGCTGAACGACATTAAAGTGAGCTGCCTGTATTGCCGCTGAAGCCCGGACACCCCTTATATTATTCAGTTGAACCGGTAGTTCGTATTAATTACTGCTCACCTGTCGCGAACATAAAGCGAGTAGATAAAAGGGTCGCTGAAACAAGGGTTGGAGCAGGCCGGCCGACATGGAGGTCGGCCGCCGTCGAAAGCTCCGGATGAGCTTATCGAAAGGGGAGCCTGAGCGGAAGCCCGCAGTAGAAGCGCGGCCCTTTTGCACGCAGCGATCGTGAGCAAAGGCGGCAGTAATTAATTTAACGAGAGGCAGCTCACACCCACCCATTGCGAGGCTGCCCTGGCGCAGGCCTGCAGGTGAAGCGTTGCCCTTTTGCACGCAGCGATCGCGAGCAAAGAGAAAATGTATATTTTCCATTCTTTACAAAAGGATAATTAAAAATAAATCGGGAATTAATAAAAATAAATTATCAGGGGAGGTGCATTGATGTCGGTTTTGCTGAACAGCACTCCGGCTGAAGATGGCTATCGTATGCCGGGGGAGTTTGAACCTCATGAAGGGTGCTGGATGATCTGGCCCGAGCGTAATGACAACTGGAGGCTGGGTGCCAAACCTGCCGAGAAAGCATTTACTGCTGTCGCAGAAGCTATTAGCTGCTTTGAGCAGGTTACCATGTGTGTATCTACCCGTCAGTATCTAAATGCACGTAACAAACTGCCAGTTTCGGTAAGGGTTCTTGAAATGTCCAGTAATGATGCCTGGATGAGAGATGTCGGCCCTACTTTTGTTAAGAATGACCAGGGTGGAATGCGCTTAGTCCATTGGGAATTCAATGCCTGGGGTGGCATTGACGAAGGGTTATACTTCCCCTGGGATCAGGATAGCCTGGTTCCTGTCAAAATAGCCGAGGTTACCGGTGTTGATCGCTACAAGGCCCCATTTATCCTGGAAGGTGGTTCTATTCATGTCGATGGTGAAGGGACTTTAATAACTACCGAGGAATGTTTGTTAAACCCAAACCGTAACCCAAAACTATCAAAACAGGAAATAGAAAATTACCTGAAAAAATATCTTAACCTGGATAAGATTATCTGGCTGCCACGGGGTTGCTATAATGACGAGACAAATGGTCATGTGGATAACCTTTGCTGTTTCAGAAGACCAGGTGAGGTGATTTTGAACTGGACAGAAGATAGGGAAGACCCGCAATATGATATTTCTCTGGAAGCTTACCGTATTTTATCTTCTGCAGTTGATGCACAGGGACGCAGGTTAACAGTGCACCAGATAGTTCAACCGGAACCGATATTAATCAGTGCTGAAGAATGTAAAGGAGTGGATGCAGTAGAAGGTACAATACCGCGTCGGGAAGGCGATCGGATGGCTGCATCATATGTTAATTTTTATCTGGCTAATGGAGGTATCGTGATGCCTCTTTTTGATGATCCGGCAGATCAACCGGCCATAAGCAAAATGAAAGAACTGTTTCCCGAAAGAAAGATTATTGGTATTCAAGCGAGGGAAATACTATTGGGAGGCGGTAACATACACTGCATAACACAACAGCAGCCAGTATCATGATAACCATGTTGGTATTTGTTAACTGATTAATTCAACTTATAAAAGGGAGTGAACTGATTGAATAGTTTAAGTGGCCGAAATTTTATGGATCTCGATGATTTTTCCCGGGAAGAGATTATGCTAATACTTGAAACAACCCGTGAATTAAAGCTTGAAGCAAAGAGAAATTTATTTCACCCTTATCTGAAACATAAATCGCTGGGCTGTATATTCGATCAACCTTCAACCAGGACGAGGATATCATTTGAACTGGGCATTCAACAGCTTGGTGGGTATGTTACCTATCTGAAACCGGGGGAAATTCATCTTGGTAAAAAGGAAAGTATATTTGATACGGCAAAAGTGTTAAGCCGGTTTTTTGATGCCATTATGATTCGTTGGAACAATTATGAAGAAATGAAAAAGTTAGCTGATAGCGCTACCGTTCCGGTTATCAATGGTATGACAGAAAAAAACCACCCTTGCCAGGCTTTAGCAGATATTTACACAGTAATGGAGCAGTTTAATGATTTAAATGGGAAGAAAGTGGTCTTTTTTGGTGATCGCACTCAACCTGCTCATTCCCTGGGGGTAATCTGTTCGAAACTCGGATTGAATTTTGTTCATTGCAGCCCAAAAAAATATGCAATACTTGCGGATTATAGTGATATTTTTAATCGGAACAACCGGCTTTCAGGAGGTAACTATATGCATACAGATGATATAGATGAAGCTTGTTCCGGGGCACATGTTATTTATACTGATGTGTGGTGGTGGATCGGTCAGGAAGATGAAGAAGTTGAACGAAGAAAACTCTTCGCTCCCTATCAGGTTACTGCCGATATTCTTGCCAAGTGCGATAAAAATGTAATATTTGAGCACTGCCTGCCGGCAATGCGGGGAGTTGAAGTCACCGACGAGGTTATGGATAGTACAAGTTCAGTTATTTATGACCAGGCTGAAAACAGGATGCATACAGAAAAAGCTCTGATGGTACTGCTGATGAGCTGATCGGCCTGGTAAAAAGTCATATAAAAAGAAGCGGCGACCCGGTATAACCGGATCGCCGCTTCCCGCAAGAAAAGAGGTTAAACACTACCGTACTTACGGCCTGCTTCAAACATGGCTTTTACATTTTCGGACGGTGCCTCGTCCAGAACGGAACCGTTACCTAAAATGAAACCGCCATCTTTACCGATTGTATCAATCAAATTCTTAGCGTATTCTTCTACATCCTGCGGTTTGCCAGCCTGGAATATGGAAGCGGGAAGGTTGCCACAGATACATGCCTGTCCGTGAAGTGCCGCTTTTGCTTTTTCCATATCGGTAGTGTCAAAATACCACATTGACCTACCCGCGGGAACTTCAGGGTCATTAATAATGTCGAGCCTTTCATTGTAACCACCTTCGGCAAACAGGAGGGGTACAAGGCCTTCCTCGATTAATCCGAGCATTACCGCCTTAAGCTGTGGCCAATAGAACTTTCTATACTGGTCTTTTGACATGAAGCCATCTGCACCTTTATGCAGCGGTATGAAAACCATTGGACAGTTATTTGTTGTAGCTGAGCGAACACCCATTTCGATGTTCATCGGAATCAGCACTTCCATAGCCTTCAACACTTTATCCGGCTGACGGAAAATGTCAAGCATCAGGGGTTGGGTTCCGCGCAGAGTGTCGCCCAGGGTATCAAATGGTGCTTTACACATGCCGCCTAAGAATGGCGGGATCCCCTGGGTAGCCATGGTTTCACCGTCAGTGGCGCCAACGGCCTGGATCCATTCCATGGCCAGGTTGCCGGCTTCAATTAATTTTTTTAGCGATTCCTGGACATCGGGAATGCCAAAGGGAATCATTGTCGCCGGTACGAACGGCAGCTCAATGATATCGGTGAATGGACCGAGCATTTGCCATGGTGCAAAAGCTTCGAAGATCCGCGGCATATACTTGGTCATCCAGTACCTGGTTGGGTCATTGATCAGATCATCGTACTCATCTGCCATCATATATTCTTTTTCCCAGCACTGGTAGGGAGTATTGGGGTTCGTGCCGTGTCCCGGCCATTTATATAGCGTGTAACCGAGATGTTCCAGAGTTTTTCCTGAACTCATCAGGAATGAGCCGGCCATGCTGTCGGGCTGCATATCCCGGTGATACTTGGTCCAGGCCAATTTAAGTTTATCATAGTTGTACATTACATCTTCACAGGATACACCGGCGTGGTAAGCCGGGAAAAAGCCGATCATGGGGCAGACTGGTATACGTGAGGGTTTTTTTAGCTCGATAGCATCCTTAATAATCTGACTTCTTTCCAGGTATGCTTCTTTTGCACCAGGAGCAAATTCCACTCCTTCCTGGTTCATCCATTTATCAAAACGGGTTTGAAACTTCTCATCAGGTGTGAGGTCTTTCCAGTTATCAGTTAACATATTAAGCACCCCCTATCCATTTTTTAGCCAGAGCAACGGCTTCAACGGCATCTTTGCCCCAGCCGTCAGCGCCGGCGTGCTCGCGTATTGCGTCGTTGATGGGGGCTCCTCCGACCATTATTTTAACCTTGTCTCTCAGGCCGGCTTTTTCAAATGCTGCAACAGTTTCTTTCATTGGTTCGATAGCCAGTGTCAGAAGGGCACTCATACCGACTACCTGCGGGTCAAATGCTTTTGCTTCTTCAACAAACTTTTCTGGAGATATGTCTACTCCAAGGTCTTTAACTTCAAAACCGTTTGCGTCGAGCATGAAAGTAACAATATTTTTACCTATATCGTGGATATCTCCTTTTACCGTACCGATCATAACCTTACCTCGGGTTTTACCGGAGTCAGCGCTGCCTTCAACTATCTTGTCTTTGGTGAGCTCAGCCAGCTGGTTCATAATCTGGCCGGTCATCATCAGTTCCGGTAAGAAATATTCACCTTTTTCGTACCGGTTACCAACTTCCTCCACAGCTTTACGAAACAGATCAACCATTTTGAGAGGATCGGCGCCGCCTTCAAGGCTTTCTATAGCCAGGGCCAGCGCTTCGTCTTCACGCATTTCTACAATGGCATTAAAAAGTTTTTCCTGCATGTTTACCTCCTAAGGGTTAATAATTGAAATTTGAAACAATTGACTCCATATCACCTCCCGATTGCGAAAAGTGTTATGAATAAAAAAAATCTGTCATAAAATATTATATATTTATATATATAAGTTTGTCAATATGGTTGACTTTATTATTTCTTCAAGTTATATTAAACTTTAACAGTGTAATTATAATACATTATTTTTGTAAAAATAAAACGGTAAATACAAATATGAAAGATAATAAAAAAACGGAAGAGTTGATTGCCATAACAGGTATAGACCGTAATTCTTTTGAACCGGCTTACCTTCAGCTTGTATATCTGCTCAAACAGCAGATAGCCTCCGGTATTCTCAGGGCAGGAGACAGGCTTCCTTCTGAGTCTCAGATTTGCAAGCAATACCAGATATCACCAATGACTGTGCGTCGCGCCATAAACATTCTTGCTGATCAGGATCTGGTTGATACTGCCCAGGGAAGAGGAACATTTGTTAAACCAATCAAGTTGGAAACAGCTACCTTCCAATTAAAAGCACTACAGGATATATTCAATGATGATCACACAAATGTATCCATTTTAGAAGCCAGTATAATGTCGGCGGATCTTCGTGTAGCGCAGAAACTGGAACTCCCCGAAAAAGAACGTATAATATTCATTCGCAAGCTTCTGACCAAGGATAAAATCCCCCTTATATATCATCGCGAGTACCTGATTTATGACCCGAAAAGAGCCTTGGTTGAAACCGAGTTAGAAGTAACTTCGTTACGCGGATTGTTCAGAGGCGAAATAAGCGGTGATTTTAAGTTTGGCAATTTAAGTATAGAAGCTACGGTAATTAACGAGGAAGAGGCAAAAGTACTGAAGATGCCGGTTGGAACTTCTGCTTTTAACCTGGAACACATATTTTTTGATTATGCTGATAAACCGGTTAGCTGGGGTTGGTTTATTTGTCGTAGCGACTACCTTCGTTTCACAACAACGTTGGGTATACACAACGGGGAGGTTTAACATGGCCGAAAAGGCAAAAAAGTTGATCGGTTACGTAGCCGATCTTTGTGAAGAAGAGTCAATTGAGCTGGTTAAGGAAAGACTTTCTGCCGGAGAAGACCCCCTTAAAATTGTTTATGATTGCCAGGAAGGCATGCGTATAGTAGGTGAGAGATACAGCGAGGGAGAATACTTTATAGCCGGGCTGATCATGGCCGGTGAAATATTAAGGCAGGTAATGCAGCTGATAAGTCCGGTTTTGAAGAACTCCAGTCAGGCTAACAGGGCTTCGGGAACGGTTGTTCTAGGTACGGTTAAGGAAGATATCCATGATTTAGGTAAAAATATTGTTAAAATGCTTCTCGCCTGCCACGGTTTTACTGTTCATGATCTCGGGGTTGATGTTCCACCTGATAGGTTTGTGAAAGAATCAGCCAAGCTTCAACCAGATATTATCGGCCTTTCCGGTTTGATAACTGCATCATATGAAAGCATGAAACAGACTATAGAATTGCTCAGGAAAGAAACTGAAAAATGGCCTAAAAAGCCCTACATCATTATTGGGGGCAGCCAGATTGACGAGCAGGTTTCTAATCTTGTTGGGACTGATTACTGGGTAAATGAGGCCGATGCAGGTGTAATCTTATGTAAAAAATTGTTAACAGGTGAACCTTTTTAACATTTCTTTAATTATAAATAATATGCAGGTAGTCTATACCTGCTTTTTTCTTGTCCCCGAGCACCATATCTTCCGATTTATTCATCAGCATCTGTTTTAGGTTTTAGAAAACGATACTTTATTTTTCCACTACTTTCTTTAATGGATTCCCCTATTTTTTTTGCCAGTTCTTCACTTTTGTGCAGGGTAATTTTACCGGTTTCCCAGGTTTTACTGGTTGTTTTTTTCATAATATCCTGACCGTAACGAAAGGGTCGTTTCCCTGCTTTAGCTGTTGCTTTTAAAATAGCTTTTGTTACCTTGTAAGTTGATTCTCCAAGAACAATGGCGAGCATGGATGCAGCCTGGACTATGGCGGCGCTGCGAATGCTGTTTCTTTCTGCTTTTACCAGGGAGGCGCAATACTGCCTGGCTATAACGCCGACTCTTAATGTTAAGAATGCGTTGGCAGATCCCTGAATAACTGAGTTGGTAATTATGTTGGCAGCGGTATTAAAGGCAGGTGTGAGCGATGACAGAGAGCTTCCCATAACAGAGGCAATTACAGGTTCCAACTGATCTTCCAGTATTTCAAGATTTTCAATTTTAGTTGCTAGAAAAGCAGTGGCAAAGACATTGCTATATAGATAAGCAAGATCACGAAAATTAGGCCGCTGATTGTAAATCAGGGCAATCTGCCAGATCATTCGCAGTTGAAAAATTATAACAATCAAAGCATCAAGCGCTCCGTACTGTGATATAGCAGTTATGACAAAAATATTGGCAGCGGTATCTTTAATTTTTTCATCGGTCTTTTTATTCAGAATGGTGATGGCGTCCCTGACTGTAGATAAATCTTCCGATCTGATTTCCATCTCTTTTAAAGTGGGATTTTTTTGTAGTCTTTTAGTAAGCCTTCGGATATATATAAGGTACTGCTCTCCTTCTTGATCTTCAGGAGGAATTAAAGTCGAAGGTTGGCTGAACAGGGCTGCAAGTGGAATGGCAAGTAAAGCAATGTATAGGGCTAAGAGAGAGAGCAATACTGCTCTCCCTAATGATTCATGAATTCCGGAGGCCAGCATAACTAGTTGGTTGGTTTGATTAATAATAAAGATAACAAAAAGTATGGTTAAAAACAGGGTCGTTAGAAAAATCAGGCGTTTTAAAGTTTTAAACATAAGCGCCGCCTCGCTTCCAATAATGTTAAATCCATATTTATCTATAGTATAACAGTTTGATCTGTTATAATATATTGTAAATCCCGAGATCAGCCCTTGTTCAGCTAATTCTAATGCTGTTCCGCAGAAAGAAGTGATGCGAATGAATTTTTTAAAAAATATTGAGCTTAAAAAGAAAATGGTTTTTGATGGAGCCATGGGTACTGAGCTGGAAAAGCGGGGGCTGGGTACGGGCGGTCATCTTAATCTTACTGCCGCAAGTGAAATCTATAATTTTCACCTCGATTACGCCCGTTTGGGCGTTGATTGCCTGACAACCAATACATTTACCATGAATCGTATTTATGTTGAGTCCCATGGTCTCGGATTAGATCTAAGAAAAGTTAATATTGCCGGAGTCAAGCTGGCCCGTGATGCGGCAGGGAATGAACAATTTGTTTTTGGCGATATGGGGTCGACAGGGCGTCTGCTGAAGCCCTATGGCGAGTATACTGAAGAAGAGTTTATCAGTAACTACAGGGAACAGGCGGCATTACTAGCTGAAGCAGGGGTAGATGGGTTAATTATTGAAACAATGACCGATTTGAGGGAAGCTGTCTGTGCCCTGCAGGGATGTAAAGAGGCTACGGATTTACCTGTAATAGTTACAATGTCTTTCACCACGCTCAATAAAGGCGGGCGCACAATAATGGGCAACAGTGTGGCCGATGTTGCCGTGGCTCTTGAAAAACATGGTGCTGATGTTGCAGGTTCCAATTGTGGAGATTTAACTCCGCAGGATATGGCTGAACTGGTGTTAATGTTTCGTGATGCGACAGATATGCCCCTCTTGGTCCAGCCCAATGCGGGGATGCCGGTTCTTAAAGATGGCATTACCACATATAATATGAGTCCCGATGATTTTGCCGACGGTGTTATACAGTGTCTGGAAAATGGCGCTAATATTGTTGGTGGCTGCTGTGGTACTACCCTGGAGCATATGAAAGCTCTCATTGAAAAAGTTAGAGCTTAGGTAATAAGCAAATAAATGTCGTTTTAAGTTGGTGATTCGGTGGAGATACATCATACAGCTTGCCCTCTTGACTGCTGGGACCAATGCAGCCTGGAGGTCTTGGTCGAAAATGGAGAAATAATATCAATAAAACCAAATAGCAGGCAGCCGGTTACAGGCAGGTTCATATGCAATAAAGGTAAACATTTACTCAAACAAAACAGGCACCCGCAAAGGGTGCTTTACCCTTTGAAAAAAGAAAACGGAACATTTAAAAGGATAAGTTGGTCTGCAGCTTTGGACATGATGGCCGAAAAAATTGGAAAGGTTCTTTTGCAATACGGCCCTCTATCTCTGCTGCATTATTATGATGGTGGTTATGGAGGTCTGCTCAAAAACCTGGAATCAAGGTTCTTTAGTGCCCTTGGCGGTTGTACGGTCCACAGGGGTAGCCTCTGCTGGGCTGCCGGTCTGGCAGCCCAGCGCTATGATTTTGGTGATATATTGTCTCACCCCCATCAGGATCTGATCAATTCGAGTTTAGTAATTATTTGGGGTAGAAATCCGGCTAATACGCAGTTACATTTGCTTCCCTACATTAAAGAAGCCCGTGAAAATGGTACTAAAGTAATTTTAATTGACCCCCTTAAAACTGCCTCGGCAGCAATAGCAGATCAATACGTAAGGGTAAATCCTGCTTCTGACGGAGTCCTGGCCCTGGCTATGGCAAATATAATAATAGGAAAAGGCTTGCACGACCCTGAGTTTGTCCGTAAATACACTACAGGGTACGATCAATTTGCAGATTTTTGTTCAGAATTTACTCCTGAAAAAGCTTCTGAAATATGCGGCCTGAGTGCTGAAAAAATAATTGAACTGGCCGAAGAATATGCCTGGTCTAAACCTGCTTCGATATTGATCGGTATTGGACTGCAGCGGCACAGCAACGGCGGGAATACAATCAGAGCTATTGATGCCCTGGCTGCCCTGACCGGCAATGTAGGAATTGCCGGAGGAGGAGCCAGCTATGCTAATTTTCGGGTTAGCCACCTGGTTGACCATGCTTTTTTAGAAGGCAAGGATCTTGAACCTGTTCACCGGCATTATTCAAAACCTGAATTTGCCAGAAACCTGGCAGAACTTAAAGACCCGCCTATCGAGTTATTGTATATCAGCCGCGCTAATCCACTGGTCCAGGTTGGGGACAGTAATGCGGTGCGTAAGGCACTTGCTGCTGTACCTTTTGTTGTTACAGCCGAGCTCTTTTTAACCGATACAGCATTAGCTTCCGATCTGGTTTTACCTGTAACTCATCTTCTCGAAAATATCGATCTTTTCTATAATTCCATGAGTCACCAGCACGTTGTATATAGTAATAAGGCAATTGATCCTCCCGGTGAATGCAGGGCGGAACATCGGTTTATGGCTGAACTGGCAGATAGGATGGGGGTAAAAGGTTATCCTGCCTTATCGGAAGACGAACTGATAACCAGGCTGATCAGACCGCTGACGTTGAAAAGCGGTATTACCCTGCAGGATTTGAAAGAGAGTGGACCTCTGCTGCCTGAACAGGGAGACTCAATTCCCTGGAGCGACCGTATTTTTAAAACCCCTGACCGGAAATACTGCTTTTATTCTACAGAAGCTGAAAAAAATGGTTCCGGGGGACTTCCTGTTTATAATAAACCCCGTGAAATCGGGAATGTCCGTTTGATCAGGGAAGGCTATAAATACTGGTTTGTAACACCTCATCCCCGTGATTCAATCCATTCATCTCATCGTTTGCCTGGAATAGGTTCATCACCGCTTGCCTATATAAATAAAACGACAGCTGCCGAAGAAGGGCTGGGAGAAGGCAGTATCGTTTTTGTTGAAACAAAACGCGGAAAAATTCAGGTAATAATTACCATTACCGAAGCAGTCCCTCCCAAAACTGTTATGGTATATGAAGGATGGTGGCATCAAAGCGGGGCATCGGTAAATAAGCTTACAGCTGATTACCGCACTGACATGGGTGATCAGGCTGCCTTTTACGATTGTTTATGCCGCATTGTGAAAACAGGATGAGCAATAAGGTTGGCAACTATAGCTGCGAATCAACAAAATGTTTCCCCTGATGCAGGGCTTTTTTAAATCCGACAACCAGTTCTTTTTTATGGGCGGGAAGAAAAGAAGCTATCTGTGAGGTAACCTCATTGTAATCGATTATGTTTGTTTCTGCAAAAAAAGCGCCCAGCATGGTTAGGTTGGCCATTTTTTCATTGCCGGCTGCAGCAGCAAGTTCTCCGGCAGGTACTTTAACTGTTTTTATTTTTTTTACCGGCTGCTGCTCGTTATTGATCAAAGAGCTGTTAATCATCAACAGCCCCTCAGGTTGCAGGCGGGCTGCGAATTTATTCATTGCCGGTTCGCTCATAGCTATCACGGCGTCTGGCGTTCCGGTCAGGGGAGCACCGATTGGCTTTTGTGAAAGCACAACTGTGCAGTTTGCTGATCCGCCGCGCATTTCCACCCCGTAAGCAGGCATCCAGGTTACGTTCATTCCACTTTTCATCGCACAATAAGCCAGTAACTCCCCCATCATTAAAACACCCTGGCCACCGAAGCCTGATATTATTACTGAAAAATCCATGTTATCACTTCCCTTGTAAAAAATCATATTGTGTCCTTGATTATTCCCAGGGGAAAGTTTGGAATCATGCTATTTGTAATTTGCTTAAGTGATTCTTCAGGAGAAAGCTGCCAGTTTGTCGGGCATGCTGACAGAAGTTCAACAATTCCCATTCCCTTATTATTTAACTGGGCGAGAAAAGCCCGTTTAACAGCATTTTCAGCTTTTTTTATTTCCCTGGCATTATGAAGGGATGCTCTGGCAGAAAAAGCTGTACCTTCAAATGTAGCCAGCAGTTCGGCCATTTTTAGAGGAAACCCTTCTTTATCAGTGGATCGCCCTGACGGTGTTGTGGTAGTTTTTTGGCCCGGCAATGTTGTCGGGGCCATTTGTCCCCCGGTCATACCGTAGATACTGTTGTTAATAAAAATAATTGTAATATTTTCCTTCCTGTTGGCAGCGTGAAGTATCTCACTTGTTCCGATTGCAGCAAGGTCGCCATCGCCCTGGTAAGTAAATACTGCCAGTTCGGGATCTGCCCGTTTAATTCCCGTAGCAACTGCCGGGGCCCGTCCGTGAGGTGCTTCACAACAATCAATGTTGATATAATCGTATAAAAAAACACCGCACCCTACTCCGATGACCCCTACTGCTCTTTTTGCAAGGTTCAAATCATCAATGGCCCGGGCAACCAGTTGATGAGCCAGGCCATGATGACAGCCGGGGCAGAAATGGAATAGTTTGTCTTTTAAAGAGCGGGGCGGGGAATACAACTTTCTATCTTTTAGTTTGGGCAATTTTCTGCTCCTTTTCACTGGAGAATATCCATTATTTTGTCTTCAACCTGTTCCGGGGTGGGGATGGTGCCTCCTGGGTAGCCACTAAAAAAAATATTTCCTATTCCATTAGTGGCCAGGCGGACATCATCAATCATCTGGCCGGTGTTCATCTCAACAACTAAAAGGTTTTCAGTTGATTTTACTGCTGCCAAAATCTCATTTTCAGGAAATGGAAATAAAGTGATGGGGCGGAAAAACCCAATTGAATATCCCCGACTCCTTGCCCTGTCGACAGCAGTACGGACGATACGACTGCAGGACCCAAAAGCTACAACTGTGAGGTTGCTTTTGTCCGGGCAGTCGATTTCAACTCTTACTTCATTCCTTTTTAAAAGCTTGTATTTATTATAAAGTTTCCAGTTGTGTGCCTCCATTTCGCCATCGGCAAGAAAGAGTGACTTGATCAGCCGCGGATTTCGTCCTTTGGCCCCTGTCAGGGCCCAATCCTGTTCCTGTGGGCGAGCAATTTTATTCTCTATAACCACCGGCTCTTTCATCTGTCCCAAAATTGCATCACCGAGGATCATGGCCGGGTTACGATATTTGATGGCAAGTCTGAATGCTTCGCCTGCCAGTGAATACATTTCCTGGACCGAATTAGGTGCCAGGACAATCAGGCGGTAGTCACCGTGTCCCCCTCCGCGTGTTGCCTGAAAATAATCTCCCTGGGTGGGGGCTATACCACCCAGACCTGGACCGCTGCGAGAAATGTTTACAATTAAAGCTGGCAGCTCTGAGCCGGCCATGTAAGACAATCCTTCCTGCATCAGTGATATCCCGGGACCTGAGGAAGAAGTCATGGCCATTTTACCGGCCGCTGCAGCACCTAATACCATGTTGATTGCGGCAAGTTCACTTTCGGCTTGCAAAAATACTCCATTAACAGATGGAAGTGCTGCTGATAAGTATTCAGGAATATCATTTTGCGGGGTTATAGGATAACCAAAATAATGACGACAACCGGCATCTATTGCACCTCGTGCAAGGGCAATATTGCCTTTTAGAAGTTCTTTATCTCTGATCAATGTTGCTCCTTTCCTTGGTAAACTTCAAGGGCTGCGTCAGGACAGACCCGGGCGCATAAAGTGCAGCTGTTGCACCCTTTTCCTTCGGTAAAAACTAAAAAGCTATACCCATTTTGGTTCCTTTCATCTTCTCCAATGGCAAGGCAACCCTTGTTGCAGGCAAGAATGCAGTAGCCACATCCCTTACAGCGCTCGTTGTTGATTTTTACATAACCCATGGATATACCTCACAGTAAGCACAAATTTGTCCGAATAGTGGCGCATCTATAAATTGCATAATTACATCGCTAAATATAGAAATTAATATTAAATATAGCTCAAAAGAGACATAGCGTCAATAAAAAAACTCCGCAAAAACTGCGGAGGCATGTAAGTATTTACAGCAGAGAGCGTGATTGTTCAGGCCAGGGTGCTTAGATTTTTTCCGAGGTGGGAGTAGATTTCACTCTGCATGTCAATCATTTCCACCAGCGCTTCACCCTGAAGCCTGGCAGTATCGAGCACTTTTTGAGCTGCTCTCACTGCCACTTCCGCTTCCAGGTTTTCCTGCTGCATCTGTACGGCCATGGAGGCTATACTTTGAATCATGATCTAGTTACCTCCTTTTCTTTATTAGCAGCCTACACTTAATATCGGCAAGTTCATGCTATAGTTAATAAATAAAAGATGACAGTTATTATATTGAGACTATTTGCAAGATGTATAGTTTTATAGTAAGATGAAAAATATTATCCATAATAGGCAGGGATATACAATTTAACATAGAATTAGAGGATTATTAGAGAGAAAGATTTATAACACTCAAATATTTTGAGCAGAATATTTTTCAGGGAGATTAAAGATGCGAAGGATATCTACTGATCTTGCTCAACCCGGGATGGTAACCGGGAAGCCTGTTTATGGTTTTTCGGGGCAGATTCTTCTTAACTCAGGTGTGGCAATTAAACCTCAACACATTTTCTATTTAAAACAAATAGGCATAAAAAGCCTGTACATTTGTGATGAGCGTATGGGTAGTATTAATGTTAAGGATACGATCAGCGATGAACTGCGCAGTGAAAGCAGGGTCCTGGTATCGCAGATAATTAGAAATGTTGATTCCCCCAGTGCCAATAACAAGGGAATCAATATAAAAGATCAGGAAGTAATCGACCTGGTAGAAAAAATTATTGATGAAATAGTTGCCAAGAAAGATATTATTATTCAGCTTGCTGACATACGATCTGTTGATAGTTACCTTTTTGCCCACTCGGTCAATTGTGCTGTTATTACCACCCTGATGGCGGCAAAAATGAATTTTTGCAGGGATGAATTGAGAGAAATAGCTCTGGGAGCCCTTCTTCACGATATGGGTATGGTCGCTGTTCCTTCGGCAGTAATCAATAAGCAGGGGGAACTAACCACTGATGAATTTGAAATGGTGATTCAGCATCCATCCTATGGCTTTGAGTTGTTTAAGAAATTCCCCCTTTATTCCCCGGAAGCAGGAAAAATTATACTCCAGCATCATGAACGTTATCGGGGTCAGGGTTACCCGAAAGGTATAGGCGATGGGGATATCAGCGACGCAGCACATATTCTGGCAATTGCTGATGTATTCGATGCGCTCACTTCTGATAAGCCTAACCGTAAAGCTTATCGAACTCACCAGGCAATTGAAATGCTGATGTCCTGGGGTGGAGATTATTTCCATCTCGATTACCTCAGGCATTTTTTATCTAATATAGCTGCTTACCCTGCAGGTACTCATGTTTTTCTGAGTAACGGAGAAAGCGGTTTTGTTATTGCCAATACTCCAGGCTTCGCTCTCAGACCGGTAGTTCGGATCGTTTACAGGGGTGAGGATATGGCTCCGCATCCAAGTCCATATAACTTGGATCTGACCGGGGCCTTGGATCTGGCTGTTGTTAAGGTGGTAGAGGTGCCAACTTCAGAACTGCATTGACATATTAAAGAGCACAGGTGAACTACAATCGTGGCTAAAGGTAAGATCAATAATCATCAGCAGAATGAAAGTGAGTTACTGGTTGCTGCCAGCGATGTTGTCAATTGTTTAATCGTGTTGCTTAATACCAAGGGTAAAATCGTTCGCATTAATAGTGCATCTGAAAAAATAAGTGGCATAAATTTAAATGAAGCAAGGGACAAACATTTCTGGGAAATATTTTGTCACCCTGAAGAAGTTGAGCTGTATAAAGCTTTTTTTAGTGCGCTTGATCTCTCGGCAATGCCTTTTCGTATTGAAACACAGTTGATTCAAAAGAATGGTAAAAGTTGTAGTATCTTGTGGGATTATAATTATCTTAGAATACCAGATAATAATGATACTCTCTACGTTCTAACCGGCACTGATCTTACTGTTCACAAACAGAACATTGCAGCATTACAGGAAACAAAAGAAATGTACAGAGCCCTGATACATGCTTCCCCGGTTGCTGTTATCGCTCTGGACGAATCTTTAAAGATTAAAAGCTGGAGTTCAGCCGCAGAGAGCCTTTTGGGTTGGCCCGAAAAAGAAGTGATCGGTAAAAATGTCGGGTTTTTTCTTGATAGTAGCAAACAGAGTGTTTCCAGTTTTGCATTACAGACATTACAGGGTAAATCTTTCTACAGGATAGATCATTCCTGCACTCACACTAATGGCGAGCGGATCGAAATTGAATTTTCATTGGCACCGCTTAGAAATGTACGCGGTGAAGTAAACGGGTTGGTAATGGTTGCCGGAGATATAACGGAAAGAAAGCAATATGAGGAGAAACTGGAATATTTTAGCATGCATGATCAGCTGACCGGATTGTTTAACCGAGCTTATTTTGATCGCGAATTAAACCGGCCCGGTAACGAGATTTCTTATCCTGTAACAATTATCGCCGCCGATCTGGATGGACTAAAATTGATTAACGACACCCTGGGCCATGAGCATGGTAACAAAATGCTTTTAACCTGTGCCGATATAATTAAAAAATCACTGCGCCGAACTGATCTTTTAGCACGGGTTGGGGGGGATGAATTTGCCGTAATTCTTTCCAATGCTGGTAAAGAGATAGGCTCAGTTATAGTTGACCGCATTAAAAAGTCACTTAAAGATTACAATAAAAATAATGATTACTTGCCCTTAAGTGTATCGCTGGGTATATCAACTGCTGAAAAGGGAAATGTATCCCTGTTGGAGTTGTACCGTGAAGCTGATGACCTGATGTATATTGATAAACTGCATACAGGAGCCGGAGCCAAATCTCAAATAATCAAATCATTGATGGCTGCCCTGGCAGAAAGAGATTTCATTACGGCAGGGCATGCAAACCGCCTTGAAGAGTTGTGCAGTATAATTGGGCAAAAAATTAATCTGCCGAAAAGGCAGCTGGGGCGCCTGGTTTTACTGGCCCAGGTGCATGACCTGGGAAAGGTTGGCATCCCAGACGAAATATTATACAAGGATGGGCCCCTTAATGATGATGAATGGAAAATAATGAGGAAACATCCCGAAAAAGGGCACCGTATTGCTTCTGCATCAGCCGACTTATATGGCATTGCCGACTTGATCCTCAAGCACCATGAACGATGGGATGGTTCCGGATATCCGCTCGGTTTAACCGGCAAAAAAATACCGGTTGAGTGCCGAATTTTAGCCATTGCCGACGCATTTGACGCTATGACCAATGAAAGGCCTTATCGTTCGGCCCGGCCACCTGAAGAGGCCATCGAGGAAATACAGCGTTGTGCGGGAACTCAGTTTGATCCCGAATTGGTTGCGATATTTTTATCTGTGCTTGAAGAAAGTATTATTAAAAAAGATTAACGGCTTATTGATTACTATAACCCCCAAAATAACTTAATATTTTGAAATCGGTCCGTTATGTTCGGATGTGATATCATTTACCCAGGAGATAGCCGGCACATGTGCCAGATTGCTTATTTATGCCGGGTTCTAAGGAGAATGGTTAATGCGAAAGATACCTATCGATAAAGTTGAACCCGGAATGATTAACAATATTACTGTTCCTGGGTTTCTGGGGCAGGCACTTCTTAATGAAGGCGTGCAGATTAAATCGCGACACATTTATTATTTAAAGCAGATGGGTATTGATTATTTGTATGTTAAGGATTCGCGTATGGCTGAAATTACCTGTAAAGACTTAATCAGCAGTGAAGTTCGCAGCGAAGGCCGGGCACTGATAGCTGGTTTGATCAGGGATCTGGATACTTCTGTTCCTAACCCGAAAGTGATCAATAGCAGGGAAAAAGACATTATTAGTTATGTGGAGAAAATAATCGTAGAAATTAAAAACAACGAAAATCCGGTTATCCAGTTCAGTGATTTGCGAGCCCATGCCGGATACCTGTTTGCACACAGTGTAAATTGCTGCGTTATTTCAACTCTGCTTGCTTCCAGGATGAACTATGACATAAATACTCAGAGGCTTATTGCCATGGGTGCTTTCCTTCACGATATAGGTTATATAAGTATACCCCAAATGATTTTGCACAAGCCTGGCTGTCTTACTGAAAAAGAATTCGAATTAGTCAAAACACATGCTCGCTACGGTTATAGCTTGTTTAAAAAAACCAGGCTTTTTTCAGAAAGGGTAGCAGAAATTATCCTGCAGCATCATGAAAGAATTCTGGGGCAGGGTTATCCCGGGGGATTAAAAGGAAAAGAAATAAATGCACTGGCCAGAATAGTGGCTGTTGCTGATGTTTTTGATGCTATCTCCTCAGATAAATCTTACCGCGGTGCTTACCAGGCACATGAAGCCGTAAAAATGATGCAATCATGGAGTGGTGATTATTTCGATCCGGAAATTATTAATGCTTTCATGGGTGTTGTTGCAGCCTATCCCATTGGTTCATACGTCACATTGAATAACGGTGAAAGCGGATTAGTAGTTACCAACAAAACCGGCTGTGTAACACAACCAGTGGTGCGGGTGCTTTACAAAAAAGATTTTACACCTCATCCTTCGCCGTACGATCTTGACCTGGCAAAAAATGATTATATGTCTGTTGCAGCAGTTACTGATGATTCAACAGTGCTTTAAATCTTTTCAGGGGCGGCATATTCAATGCCAAACTTTTCTATAGTAATGTTTTTAATACGCTGTTCCTCGATCGGTTTATCGCGTGGGTCTGTTGCTGTTGAAACAATACTATCTACAACATCCATCCCTTCAGTTACCTGTCCGAACGCTGCATACTGTCCATCGAGATGTGTTGCAGGCTTTACCATTATAAAAAACTGTGACCCTGCTGAATCATTATGCTGCGATCTGGCCATTGATATTACGCCTCTTTTATGTTTAATCCTGTTTTTATGCCCGTTAGCAGTGAATTCACCTTTTATAGAGTAGCCCGGTCCGCCGGTCCCAAACCCCTGGGGGCATCCACCCTGAATCATAAAACCGGGAATAACCCGGTGGAAGATCAGGTTATTGTAGAAACCTGATTCGGCCAGGCAAATAAAGTTATTAACAGTATTTGGAGCATTCCCGGGATCAAGCTCAATTATAATCTTACTATTGTTTTCCATCTCGATTGTTACTAGAGGATTCTTACTCATCAATATAATCTCCTTTCTTTTTTTTAAATACGTTCAATAGATATCTCAGTTATTCATAGAGCTACCATGCACTACTATCTAACTGGTGCAACTAGCCATACAGGTATCCGGTATAATCATGATTAGGCCAGTTCCAGCTCGTTATTTTTATATTGCTCGCGGCATAAACTTCGCTGTAATTTACCGGAGCTGGTTTTTGGCAATGTGCCTTTTTTGACCAGGACAATTTCTTTGGGCGAGACTCCACAGGCTGACAGAACCCGATAACGTATTTTCCGTTTAATTGAAGCATAATCATCATTTACTACCTCGGCGACAACCACAACAAATTCTTTTCCATGCCGGGTGCCTACACTGAAGGCGATAACATTGCCTGGCCGGACCCCTTCAACCGAACCTGATGCTCTTTCAATGTCCTGTGGATATATATTCCTTCCGGCGATTATTATAACATCTTTTAAACGCCCGCATATTACCAGTTCATCAGTTCCGCCACCAGGGCCTTCAACGAAATAACCGAGGTCACCGGTTCTCAGCCATCCGTCTTTTAAAAGTTTCTCACTGGCTTCCGGTTGTTTATAATAGCCGGTTGTTACAGAGTCACCTTTGATTTGAAGTTCTCCAACCTGTCTCAGTCCAAGTTTTTGTTCACTGTCGGGATCGCAGATACGCATTTTCAGGCCTGGGAGAGGACTGCCCAAAAGGGGCAACCGCCTCATTTTTTTATTCTTGGCAGGGTAACGGGCGATTTTTTCTTTTTCCAGGATCTCTGGGTCTACAATGTCGCAGACCATGCCGCGCATGACTGGTGGAAAAGTTCCGCCTATGGTTACTTCTGCCATGCCAAAAGCACAAAACTCAGCTCCGGGTCTGAAGCCGTGTATTTTGGCGGCAGCAACAAAGTTTTCAACAGCATCCGGTTCAATTGGTTCAGCGCCGTTTAATGCTAAGCGAATTTTGCTCAGATCGAGCTTTTCTCCGCTGCTGCTCATTCTTTTCAAAGCCCTGGTGGCCAGTATGTAAGAAAAATTCGGGCCTGCCGTTATTGTTCCCCCGTAGTCAGACAGCCAGCGCATCCAGTTGGCGGGATTATTTAAAAAGTCCTGCGGTGAAGAGAGAATGAGAGAGCACCCTTTAAACATGGCGGTGGTTAAAATGCCAATCAGTCCCATGTCGTGGTAAAGGGGTAGCCAGGAAACCATGACATCATTGTCAATATCCAGCCCCACTTTTTGATCCATGGCATTAATATTAGCGCAGATTACCCGGTGTGGAAGCATCACCCCTTTTGGAGCAGAAGTACTGCCTGAAGTAAACTGCATTATAGCCAGGCGATCCGGATCTCTATCAATAGCATGATAAATGGTTGAGTTTTTGTTGTTTTGCTGGTTTAATTCGTCCAGGGTTATTATGGGGGGGTCGTTTTCACGGGGCTCATAAAAAGACACCATGCCGGGATCAACAATTAATGCTGCCGCGTCACTGCTGGCCAAATGAGCCCTGGTTTGATTAATAAATTCTCCGATCGAGTTCATGCGCATAGGAATTGGTACAACAATTATGCATGCACCCGCCAGCCATGTTGCCTGTATGGCAGTTACCAGCGGCCGGCTAGTTAATCCAAGAACTGCAACATGATCACCTGGTTTTATTCCCCTTGCCTGTAAAACTGCAGCGTAATCATGGGCATCCTGATGAAGCTGTTTCCACTTTACAGTTTGGGGCTTGTCCCCACCTGAAGCTGAACCGACAAAGGTTATGGAATTGCCCTTTGCAGCAGCTTTTTCGATGTATGACAGAAGGTCGTTTCGGATTTCGCTGTTTAAACTTTTCATCGTTGTCCTCGCTATCCATAATGATATTAAGTACAAATTGTCCCAATACGAACCTTAATATTTTAACTTATCGGCTTTACTCTTACAAGCCCTGCTCAGGCAGGAATATAACTGTGTAAATTGAATTAATAATATTAAAAAATAAATATGAATCCTGGTCCAGTTGAACTATATTATAATATGCATCTGCGTTCAAATAAATGTGACGATTTGTAAAAAGGAGTGATAGGAATGGCAGCAGTTAAAGAACCATTCAACATGACTGAGAGGATAAAGTGGCTTTATGATTATTATTTTCTTGGTACTGAAAGAAAATGGAATAATGAGTTTATAGCTTTTGGTTCCGGTGAAGAAGATGATTGGCTTTTTGAAGAAATGAATTTTTACATTGTTCCCGAGGTATACACATTTTTTAACCCTATGAACAAGGCTTTCACCCAGAATGCAGTGCCGCTTGAATTACCAGATCATTTTTTTAAACGCAGTCTGCCTGAAAGAAAAGCCTATTTTATTCGTAAAGCCATGGTTGAAGGCGTCCCCAGGGAAATACTGCCCGGTGATCTCCTCGCCGGAGGTAGGTTTAACATTGTATGTTCAAAATGTTGGACTCCACGGGAGAAAAAAGAACACCACAAGAAGATCTTTGGTCAAAACGGGCTTCGAAAAAGATTGTTCGAATTTAAAGATAAAGGGTTTGGCAACTGTGGTCCGACCTCCGGCCATCTTATAGCTGATTATCCCATGATTTTAAAAGAAGGGTTCAGGGGAGTATATGAGTATTATGGAGAACTTTATGAAAGTTTACCCGGGTCAAAGAAGAAAGGCCGGGAAGGCGCTAACCTGCGGGCCATGCGCGAAGCCTGCCTGATGCCTAAAGAGCTGGCTGCTGCTTACAGGGACGAATGTCTGGCCCTGGCCCGCGATGAGGAAAAGCCGCAGCGTAAAAAAGAGCTGCTGCAAATAGCTGAAAACCTGAATAAAGTCCCCTGGGAGCCCGCTTCTGATTTTTGGGAAGCTGTCCAATCACTTTGGTTAACACATATGCTGATTATGGCAGACGAGAACTATCCCGGTCCCGGTGTTTCATTTGGCAGGCTGGATCAGTATTTGCTGCCCTATTGGCAGCATTCAATGTCCGGGGGTATGGATATTGAATTCGGAAAAGAAATCCTCAAGTGTTTTTGGATACACTGTAATACTGCCTATGACGCTATGATCCGAACCGGCAGTAACCAGGGAATTACAGCTGGGTACGGACAGCTCTTCAACCTTTCAGGAATGGGTAAAAACGGGGTTGATATGACTAACGAGCTTACTTATGTAATCCTGGAAGTAATCGATGAAATGACTCCCATACTTGAGCCCAAGCCTAACGTGCGTTTGCACCGTAATAGCCCTGAAGAACTTCTTGACAAGGTAGTTGACATGATTGCCCGCAGCCAGGGGGCTCCCTTCCTGCTCAATTTTGATGAACGGTCAATGGCCGGACTGCTTCGTCAAGCCAAACGGGCAGGTTGTGAAGAACTGATTAATGAAGATAATGTTCATAATTATGCCTCGGTTGGTTGCCTTGAAAATACCATGTGTGGGAATGACCGTTCCGCCACGGTTGACTGTAATCTGAACCTCTATAAAGCAGTAGAGCTGGCCTTGAACAACGGGGAAGAAATGCAGGTTTACCAGGATCAGATCTGGAGCAAACCCTATAAGCCTTTAACAGATGCCCCGAAAACCGGTTGTGCTGAGAATTTTAATATATTTGAACAATTTCTCGATGCTTACAGCGAGCAGACCAGGTATATTATCAAGAAGATGGTAAACCTTTTTAACGATATGGAGCAGGTTAGAGCCGAATTTTCGCCGACACCGTACCTTTCATCGCTTGTCCGCGGCTGCGCCGAAAAAGGGCTTGATATAACCCAGGGGGGTGCGGAACTTAAATTCATTACTATAGAGGCAGTGACGTATGCAACAACAGTAGATTCAATCCTGGCAGTTAAGTATATGGTATTTGATGAAAAAATTTGCACCATGGCCGAATTAAAGCAGGCGCTTCAGGCAAATTGGAAAGGTTATGAAAAACTTCAGGCTGTTGCAATTAATAAGGCGCCCAAGTACGGACGTGATGATGATCAGGCTGATTATATAGCCCGGAAAGTAATGGATATTTGGGCAGAGGAAACCTGGCGCTATAAAACTTCTGCCACAGGGGCTCAATTCCGCCCGGGCATGCTCAGCTGGAATTACTGGATATCTTCAGGCTACATTTTGCCAGCCAGTCCGGATGGGAGAAGTAAAGGTCAGTTTTTATCTAACGCTATTTGCCCGGTAAACGGAGCCGATATAAATGGACCAACGGCAAATGCCAATTCAGTTGGCATAGCACTCGGCGGTCATGATCAGTCAGAGGGTGATTACCTGGGTTATAGAAATTCTCTGCCCAACGGAGCGTCCCATACGATTACCCTTAATCCTTCAATTTTATCAACAGGTGAGCAAAAGGAGAAGTTGAAAGCATTTCTCAGGGGGTATGCAGAAAATGGAGGGACAGCACTGCAGATCAATGTGATCGATGCCGACATGCTTCGCGATGCCCAGGCTAACCCCCGCAATTATCGCCATCTCCTGGTGCGGGTCACAGGTTATAATGCCTACTTTGCCGGGTTGGGGCGGGAACTGCAGGATGAAATTATAGCCAGGGAAAGTCACAAATGCTTATAAAGCCGGAAGCCCTGGTGCTGGATATCCAGCGGATGTCAACTGATGATGGCCCCGGTTTACGAACTACACTTTTCCTCAAGGGTTGTAGTTTACATTGCCAGTGGTGTCACAATCCAGACAGTATAGTTTTAAAACCTGAAGTGCAATGGAATAAAGTAAAGTGTATTGGTTGCGGTTCCTGTTCTTCCATATGTGCCAGTGGAGCACTTCAGCATAAAGAAAAAGGTATATTTGTTAATTATCAACTCTGTAATTTGTGTTATTCCTGTATCAATGAATGCCCTTCCGGGGCCATGTCAGTTCGGGGCAGGCGCTATGATCCGGACGATCTGCTCAGGGAATTGTTGAAAGACAAGGCTTACTTTAACAGGGATGGCGGGGTAACCATATCGGGAGGAGAGCCTCTATTGCAGGTTGACACTGTAGTCTATTTGCTGCGTGAACTAAAAAATAATCAGGTTCATACTGCTCTTGACACAGCCGGTCTTGTTTCATTTGAATCCCTGGCCAGGGGGTTGGAGTTCAGCGACCTGCTTCTCTACGATATTAAGATTATCGACCCGGCCTTACATAAACATTTTACCGGTAGTGGTAATGAAAAAATCCTGTCCAACCTGGTTAAGGTAGCGCGGTATTTAAATGGAAAAGCGAAAAAAATTTGGATCAGGACACCGCTAATACCAGGTGCGACTGATCATCCGGATAACATCAGGGGAATTGCCCGTTTTTTAAAGGAAAAACTTGATGGTTGTGTGGAACGTTGGGAGCTTTGTGCTTTTAACAATCTATGTGAGCATAAGTATGAGATGTTAAACAGGGAATGGCTTTTCAGCAGTACTCCCCTTATGAACAGGGCTGATCTTGACCGGTTAGCCGCTATAGCTTCAGATTGTCTGGGGCCGGGAGACACGACAGTAATCTGGACCGGCAGAGCTTGTGCAGATAATGGGCAAAATAATAATAGAGGTGAAAAGCAATGATAAATGAACAGGATAGGCCGTTGATGTGTGCTGAAAGTAAAATTGGTTTACTTGCTACAGTAGATGAAGAAGGTTCTCCCCATATCTCATTTATTTCATCTATTCGGCCGCATGGTAATAAGCAGATAATCGCCGGGCAATTTTGTGCCGGTTTGAGTAAGAATAATTTTAAAGAACGTCACAAGGTCGGTTTTTTAATCTTTACCCCTGATATGGAAATCTGGCGGGGGAGGGCTGAGTATACATCAAGTGTTACCAGCGGGCCTGAGTATGAAATGTATAATAAACAACCGTTATTCCGCTACAATTCTTATTTTGGCATTGGGACAGTTCATTACTTCAACCTGATTAATATAACGTCCAGGGAGAAGCTTACCATGAGCAAGATTGCCCTGGGAGCAATTAAAACCAGGTTGATCAGACCGCTCAGTGTATCTAACCGGAAGAGCGTCCTGAACAAGATTAGCAGGGACATGTTTAATCAGATCGATGGTTTGAAATTTATATCTTATATTGATGAGCATGGTTATCCTGTATTGGTGCCCCTGATCCAGGCTGCCGATGCCGGACAGGACAGGATTGTTTTTGCATACAGCCCCTACGGACGGGAACTGCGGCAGCTACCCTCGGGGATTAAAGCTGCAATATTTTTTGTTAATCTGAAAATGGAGTCAGTTTTGGTTAAGGGTACTTACAACAAGACCGGAATGCTTTATCAGCGGGGAATACTGGATATCGAAAGGGTATACAACTCGATGCCCCCTCAGCCTCAATATATTTATCCCCGTCCGTTAAATCATGAAAAGGTAGTTGATTTCTAAATAGATTTTTGAAAACGGTAAAACAGTTTTTTCTTTATTGTGCCGAATACAGCGTAATAGTAATCAACAGGTTAAAGCGGAGGTGACATTATAGCTGGGCTGCAGACCAGGGAGAAAAGGGTTTTAATCATTGTTAACAGCCTGGCCAAACATGGTGATAGCAGGTTTACGAAGCTGTACAGTTTTATAGAGTCGGCTGGTGTTGATACGGCTGTACGTTTTTTAAAAGTTCATTACCGGCAAATATATATTATGCGGGATAGTCAGGCAGGCAGTAACGATTTTATTGAAAAGTTAAAAGGTATAACCGACAACTATCAGAATGAAGCGGTTGATCTTTTTTTACAACTTCATGGTGAACCCGGGCAGCTGCAGTTTTATGACCAACGGGTTTTAACAGGTGAGTTTGCTGAGCGTATTAGTAATGCATTGCATAATAATTGCCTGAGAATGTTATATAACACTTCCTGTTACGGCGATTCTCATTCGGAAGATTTTTTACGGGCCGGTTTCAGGGTAGCAGTAGGATCTCTGAAAATCAATGCCAGTGCAGCAACAGAATATCCGATTTTTTGCCGTCTGTGGGGTAGTACGGGTATCTTCCGAAAAAACAATATAACAGTTAAAGACCTGCTGGCCAGGGCGGACCTGGCCGGGCCACGGTGGATTGCCGACCGGTTGGCCGGGCGTTACTTTAAAGCGGTGGACAGCAGTAAAATAATCAGGGGCAACGCATCGCTTACCATATCGGGTTAAGACCGGGCAGTTGCTACGGTTTATACATTGAAACGAAAATTGATTATATCTCCGTCATTTACCGGGTACTCTTTGCCTTCCAGGCGAAAGTGACCAGCCTCACGGACTTTTACCGTGCTTCCCAATTGTTGGAGGAAATCAAAGTGAAATACCTCAGCCCGGATAAAGCCTCTTTCGATATCTGAATGTATTTTCCCGGCTGCTTTACGGGCGCTGGTTCCCCTGCGGATGCTCCAGGCTTTTACTTCATCTTCGCCAACTGTAAAAAATGAGATTAGATTCAGGCTATCATAAGTCATGCGGGCCAGTAATCCCAATCCTGATTCTTTGAGCCCCAGATCCTCCAGGAAAAGAGTTTGTTCATCCGGTTCCAGCCTTCCTATTTCCAGTTCAGCGAGTGCGCAGATTTCAACCAGGGGAATATTGTGTTCTTCGGTATAGTTGTTAATTAATTCACGTTCGGGATAATCACCGGAGAGCAGCTGATCTTCGTCTAAATTTATTACCAGGAAAAGAGGTTTTTCACTTAAAAAATTGTGCCCGGATAGAAACTCTTTTTCTTCTCCGGTTAAATCAACTGAGCTTACCGGATCTTCATTTTCCAGGGCCTCTAAAATTTTTTTATATAGTTCAATTTTTTTAGTATTTTCTTTGGCAGCCTTTGTTGCGTTTTCAAGGTTGATGATTTTTTTTTCCAAGCTGTCCATATCGGCCAGAAGCAGTTCTGTCCTGTAGTTTGTCAGATCCAGGTATGGCTTGGGATTTCCTGCCATACTATTAACCTCATCATTATCGAAAACACGTAAAACCTGAACCAAGGCATCGGCGCTTCTTACTTCATCAAGCATTTGTGCCGCCCTGGCTTTGCTGTCATCCATTTTAACTCCCGGAATATCTTTAAAGTTGATCCTGGCATATGAAGTTTTTTTAGGTTTATAGAGGTCAGACAGGTAGTCTATCCTCAAGTCTGGCACAACGGCGCTGCCTACATGCACTTCACCTGTTCCACTTGCGTCTGTCGGGTGAAGATTACCGGTTAAGAGGTTAAACAATGTTGTTTTTCCCGAGAACGGCATACCAATCAGGCCAATTTGCACAATAAATCATCTCCAACAAAGTAATGAACCAACCCCCGTATTCTACCATATTGACCTTCGTCATGTAAGAGTCTTTTGTTTGAAGGTAAATAAATGTATAATGATGAATAGTTTTTTTAAATTTTATCAGCGGGGAGACGGTTTGTATGAATGATGATAAATTACAAAAAACAGGCAGCGATAACATCAAGCAGGAACCCCCTGTATTATCTGCTCCCATGAAAAAACCTGACCTTAAATCGGCCCAGTTATTATTTTTGGTTGTATTTTTACTTTTAATATTCGCTGGTTCATTGGTCCAGGCCTGGCATTTTGAATATGGGATGATCATAACCCAGCTTTTTATAGTCCTTCTTCCTGCGCTAATATATTGGCGGTATTTCAAACCTATCCAGGGATCTTTTTCACGCCTTGCTACTTTAGAGCTTAAATACCTGCCTACTATACTCATCCTGGCAGTTTCGTTCTGGGTAATCAACATGGTATTCGCTACCGGCCTGGTTTACAGCCTGATGGAAATAGGGTATGAACCGTTTGTTGCTATTGAACCGCCGCGAACGCTACAGCATTATCTGGGCTATATTGTTGTTTTGGTAATATTTACTGGCATTTGTGAGGAAGTTTTATTCAGGGGAACAATCATGCCTGCCATGGAAAATCACGGGTTGCTTGCGGCTGTCGTGTATAGCTCCCTGCTTTTTGCCCTGCTTCATGTCTCTCTGCTCAACCTGGTCAGCACCTTCGTTCTCGGAGTTGTTATGGCGGTTATTGCTATAAAAACAGGTTCCCTCTGGGGTGCAATCATATACCACATGATCAATAATTTTATAGCGGCGACGTATCTATACCTGGCGGGACAGCATGAAGCTGCCACTGAAGTTGAGCTGCAGGCGCTGTTTTCCCTGCTGCCGTTTTTTATTTTAGCCCTGACGGGTGCTTGGATAGGCCTGCGCCTGCTGCACAGGCAATCAGGATCAGCCAGGATATTTAAGAAGAAAGAACGCCTGCTGCCCCAGGGCTGGTTGTCATGGCCTATTGTTGTGGGAATAATACTTTACCTTTTCATGGTATTGATTGAATTGGCGGTTGGTTTTCAATGGATTGATATTGGCATGATATAATCTTATTTTCTGCTGGAAGCTAATAAAATGCGGGTAATATTAAATGAATAAAAGCTTTTATTGATCAGCGGTAGGAGCATTAAATCTAACTGTAGGAAGGTGGAGGGGCTTTTACCTTGAAAAAGGTCCCTCTTTTTTTATGTTCAGTTTCCAAAACCTCTTTTTCCAGGAGGTGGTTAAGGTATTTTTGCAGTTCAGCCGGATGCAGGTTTAAGATCTGTTCCAGGTCCGAAATCGTGCAGGGCCTGCGGCGCAATGTTTGCATGATCTGCGCTTGGTATGATTGGTTGAAAGAAGCTATTTTGTTCCGCGGACGAATATTACCGATTAGCTCTGCTTGTCCCAGGTAACCGGCAATGTCAGCCAACTGTTCGGGAGATGCAGCTTCAACCCATGCTTCAGTGCCCGGGCGGTCAAGTGTTCCGATCTGTATCCTGTCCGGGTTAATTTTTGAAACAGCTTTCTTTAATGCTGTCAATTCTTCCCGGGAATCATTTATACCCGGCACTATAAAAATCTCAAGCCTGATTTCCCCGCTGTACTCGCGACGAAGGGCTGCCAAGCCTTCTACAACAGCATGGCATTTAAGATCCTGGTGTGGTCTGTTAATAAGTTGAAAGGCCGTTTCAGTGGCAGCGTCCAGGGAAGGGATTATCAGGTCAACGCCGGCAACCTCTGCGCGAACTTGCTGATCGGCAAATAATGTGCCGTTTGTTAAAAGGCATAATTTGTAACCAGGATAATAATTTTTTATGAAGTTAATAACCGCATTTATGCCGCTATTAAGGGTTGGTTCACCTGATCCGGCAAAGGTTATATAATCCAGGGGGGGTGATTCGTCAAGGTAGTTTTTCAACTCGTTGATCACCTTGTCAATGCTATAATATTCTTTTCTTACCGTGGTCAATTTGTTTGTTTTTCCGCACTCGCAGTATATGCAATCCAGGGAGCATGTTTTTAGAGGAATCAAATCTATGCCCAGGGATACTCCCAAGCGTCTGGAGGGAACAGGACCGAATAAATATTTATGTTTCAAGATAGTCACCATCTTGTTATTGTAGTTTTATACACTATATCAAAAATAATTATTGATGTATACCCAAAAATGAATTATAATGATAATAGATATATACCCAAATAAAATAAAGAATTATTAAAATGGAGGAAAAATATGGTGGACAAAGAGGAAAAAAAGGCTACAAAGGGTGCCGGCATCGAGAAACTTGGTCAACCTGAGAACAGTAATATTAAAAATGTTGTCGCAGTAATGAGCGGCAAGGGAGGTGTTGGCAAATCTTCAGTCTCCGCCTTGTTGGCAGTTGCCCTAACCAGGCAGGGATTTAATGTGGGGTTGCTTGATGCCGATATAACTGGACCCAGTATACCCAAGCTTCTCGGTTTAAATGGACAGACCAAAATGACAAATGAAAAAATGATACCTACAGCGAGTAAACTGGGGATAAAGGTAATGTCTCTTAATCTCCTGCTTCCCAACGAAGAAGAACCGGTGATATGGCGCGGCCCTCTCATCGGTGGAGCAGTTAAGCAGTTCTGGACAGATGTCTTGTGGGGAGATCTTGATTACATGATTGTTGATCTGCCCCCCGGAACAGGAGACTCACCTTTAACAGTATTGCAGTCTCTGCCGCTTAGCGGCCTGGTTATTGTTTCGTCTCCCCAGGACCTGGCGGTAATGGTGGTAAAAAAAGCGATTAAGATGGCCAGGATGATGAATACACCAATTATCGGACTGGTTGAAAACATGAGCGGTTTGATCTGCCCCCATTGTGGAAAGGAAATAGAAATGTTTGGTAAAAGTCAGGCCGATGAAGTGGCCGCGACAACCGGCGTAAGGCTGTTGGGAAGAATTCCGCTTGATTCGGAACTTTCGCGCCTGGGAGACAGTGGTGATCTTGAAAGTTACCAGTTTACTATTTTTGATAATATTTCAGATTTAATTAACAAGCCATTATAAGCATGTTAAAAAACGGAGGTGTTTTTATGAAGATGGCAATATGTGCCAGGAGCGAAGGTTTGAAAGCAGAGGTAGATCAAAGATTTGGGCGCTGCCCCTATTTTGTAGTGGTTGAAACTGAAACCGGAGAGCTGTTGGAATCAATTAGTAATGAAGCTGTCGGTGCGTCCGGTGGGGCTGGTCCTCAGGCGGCACAGCTCCTTTCCAGGCATGGTGTAGATGCTGTTGCCCTTGGTAATGTGGGACCCAATGCGGTCGGTGCGTTAAATGCTGCAAAAATACAAGTATTAAGCGGTGTGGAAGGAACAGTTGAAAATACATTACAAAAGTTTAATGCCGGAAATCTGACAGCCGTTTCAGGAGCAACTGTTGAACCACACTCCGGCATGAAGCAACAATAGGGAGGTTGTTTAATGATAGTAGCAATTGCAACAGATAATAAAATGGTAGCCCAGCATTTTGGTCGTTGTCCCGAATATACTTTGTTTGAGATAATTGATGGCACAATTGGCTCAGAAAAGGTTATCGCCAACCCCGGCCATGAACCCGGTTTTTTACCGGCATACCTGGCTAAAATGGGAGTGAATACGATTATAGCCGGTGGAATGGGGCCTAGAGCGCAGTCTTTGTTTGCCGCTGAAAATATTGAATCTTATATAGGAATAAGTGGTGATGTGAAAGATGTAGTTGAAGATTATCTGGCTGGAAAGTTACAGTTCGGACCAAGCACGTGTGACCATCCCCAGGGTGGCCATGGTGATGGTCACGGCTGTTGCTAATAAACTGTATGGGAGGTTTTATTATGCCAGGATTTGATGGCACAGGCCCAATGGGCTATGGACCCGGAACAGGTAGGGGATTGGGATATTGTGGTGTTGCGCGCCCCAGCCCTTATGGTTTACGCAGAGGATATTTTGGACGCGGAGCCGGATGGGGCTACGGCAGAGGTTTTGGTCCCGGTTTTAACCGCGGGTGGGGCGGCGAACCTGAACCTTACTATGGTTTCGGCGGAGTCGAAACAGGTGATGAAAAAGCCTATTTAAAGGAACAGGCTAACATGTTAAAAGCTGAACTGGCCGAACTTGAAAAAAGGATGGCAGAACTTGAACAGTCTGCGGAATAGGCCGGTGCGAAATCTGGTTATAGCCAGCGGCAAGGGTGGCACCGGAAAAACAACTGTTGCCGTTAACCTTGCCCTGGCTCTTGTTTCAAAAGATTTTCAAGTTCAGCTGCTGGATTGTGACGTGGAAGAGCCTAATGCCCACCTCTTTTTAAAGCCTAAAATCGAACAGACAAAAACAGTAGGAATTCCCGTACCTGAGATTGATTTGAGCAAGTGTAGCTTCTGTGGTTACTGCGCAGAGGTTTGCTCTTTTAAAGCCCTTGCTGTTTTCAGTGAGCAGGTTATGGTTTTACCTGAATTATGTCATGGTTGTGGAAGTTGTGCTTACCTTTGCCCTGAGAAAGCTATTACTGAAAAAGAGCGTCCTATCGGAGTGATTGAAAGCGGGAAATCGGGGAGAATATTATTTTCTCATGGAAAACTCAATCCTGGTGAAGCGATGTCCCCGCCTTTAATCAATGCTGTAAAAAAAGAAGCTCTTCCTGATCGGTTAATAATTATTGATGCACCTCCGGGAACATCCTGTCCTGTTGTTACTTCGGTTGGAGGAGCAGATTACTGTTTGCTGGTTACTGAGCCCACTCCATTTGGCCTCAATGATCTCGATCTGGCTTTCCAGATGATTAAAAAAATAGGTATACCGGCCGGTGTGGTGATTAACCGTTGTGATCTGGGTGATAGCGGGGTAGAGCAGTACTGCCGCAAAAATAGTCTTCCCATAGTTATGAAAATTCCTTTCAGCCGTAAGGTTGCGGAACTTTATGCCCGTGGGGAAGCAGCAGCTGATTTCTTGCCCGGGTGGCGCGAAAATTTCAGCGAACTCTATAGAAAAATAGAAGCAGAACAGCAGGGGGCGAAGTGAAAATGAAAAAAGTAACAATCATCAGCGGTAAAGGTGGAACAGGCAAAACCACGCTGACCGGTTCTTTTGCTGCCCTGGCGGATAAAAGCGCCGTGATGGTTGACGGTGATGTGGATGCTGCCAACCTGAGCCTGATTCTTCAGGGTGAAAAACTTGAAGAGCATCAGTTTATCGCTTCCTCAACAGCAGTTATCAATCCTCAAAGCTGTACTTCATGTAACCTGTGCAGGGAGTTATGCCGTTTTAATGCTATATCAGAAGATTATGTTGTTGACCCGGTTGCCTGTGAAGGCTGTTCATTTTGCCACTTTGCCTGCCCGTCCGAGGCCATCATCATGGAAGAAAGGGTTTCAGGTCATTGGTTTGTATCTGCTACACCTTACGGGACCCTTGTTCATGCCCGCCTGGGCATCGCAGAAGAAAACTCCGGGAAACTGGTAACAGCTATTCGTAACAAGGGTGAAGAGCTCGCCGAATCGACAGGCGTTAGGATGTTGATAATTGATGGTCCCCCCGGTATAGGGTGCCCGGTAATAGCCTCTTTGTCCGGTGTTGATGCAGCGCTGATAGTAACCGAACCTACGGTTTCAGGTATTCACGATTTACAGAGAGTGGTTGCCGTTTGCCGCCATTTTGAAGTTCCTGCCCTGGTCTGTATTAATCGCTGTGACCTGGATTTGCAGCAAACAGAAAGAATTGAAGGATACTGCAAAGATGAGAACCTCCAGTTAGCAGGGAAAATTCCTTTTCACCGTGCTTTTATCGATTCGATGGTTAAGGGTATACCTGTAGTGGAATATGACCAGGGTGACTTAACCAGGAAGATTCGAGAATTGTGGGAAGCTCTGCTCGCCCTGGTTTAAGCACGTCATTTTATCAGCAGGATCATATGCCTGATTCAGTTCGTTGTATTTAGAATGGTTATTAAGCTCCTTAAAAGAATGGTTGTTAGTTGTTATATTTTTTGCTATGATAAATGATAGCAATATAATCTAATTATAGGAGTTAAGTATATGCCGCGTCCTTATAAGCCCAGAAAGGTAAGTGCAATGCCTCGCTTTAACTATTTCAAACCTACCGGTATTCCCATTTCCTTGCTGGATGAAGTTATATTAACAGTTGATGAACTGGAAGCCTTGCGTTTAAAAGATTTGGAAAAGCTCGAACAGAACGAGTGCGCATCTCGAATGAACGTGGCCCAGAGCACATTACAGCGAATTCTTGTCTCTGCCCATGAAAAAGTAGCCCGGGCTATTGTAGAAGGAAAAGCGCTGCGCATACATGGTGGACCTTATGCCCTGGAGGGCGAAAAAATCTGTGGGCGCTGCCGTCGACACAGGCTTGGTTTTAATGTGCCCGGCCCTGTTGGAGAAGATTGCCCCGATTGCGGCGATAGCGAGTAGCATTATTAGAGTTGCCATGTAGAACAATTAGTATTAAGCTATAGCTGTTACTGCAGCTATAGCTTTTTAGATGGGTGATAACATATGAAAACAAGTTTGGCAGATGATCAACAGGGTCGTACTGGCAACTGGTTCGGGGTTGCTGCTTATACTTTTTGGGGGATTTTGCCCTTATACTGGAAATTGCTTAACGCTGTTCCTGCTCTGGAAGTTTTACTGCACAGGATCTTATGGTCTTTTGTATTTATCTGCATTGCGGTTACGGTTATGGGTAGCTGGAAAAAGGTTTTACAGGCTGCTTCAAACCGGAAAAGGTTGATCATGATTTTTTCCTGCGGGTTCCTGGTCAGCTTAAACTGGTATATTTATATCTATGCAGTTAATTCGGATCAAGTGATTGAAGCCAGCATGGGTTATTTCATTAACCCGCTGGTGGTTGTCCTGCTAAGCGTAACGGTTTTTAAAGAAAAGCTTGGTCGCTGGCAACTGGCGGCAATTATCCTTGCTGCTTTCGGTGTTTTAACCATGGCTTTTCAATATGGACGCATACCCTGGATAGCCCTTTTGCTAGCTGCTACTTTTGCCACATACGGGTTGCTCAAAAAAATAGTATCAATTGATCCGGTTGCCGGTTTAGTCCTGGAAACCCTGGTAGTAATGCCCCTGGCCCTGTTTTTTATTATAAGGTTGGAGATGGCAGGTGCAGGCTTTTTTTTAGGCAACCCGGGGTCTAGCTCTTTGTTCCTCATCGGCACAGGGATAGTCACTTTAATACCGCTTTTGTTTTATGCCGAGGGTATTCAGAAAACTACTTTTTCCATGATGGGGTTTTTACAGTATATTGCCCCCTCTATAAACCTTTTACTGGGCATACTTGTTTTTCAAGAGTATTTTTCACTGCCCTACTTTATCAGTTTCTGTTTCATCTGGGCGGGTTTGGCTATTTTTACCCTGGCCAATACAGGTTTCCTGAAAGAAAAAATCCAGGTCCAGGTTGGCAAATAGATAAAAGCATAACCGGTGGACATTATCAACCCGGGATGCTATAATATCAGCGTTAATTGAATATAAGTCTGTCGGGTGTCATATGACTTAAAAGGGAAGCCGGTTGAAAGCCGGCGCGGTCCCGCCACTGTATGTGGGAAGCATCTTCCGGAAGCCACTGGCGTTAGTCTGGGAAGGCGGAGGGTGCAGTGAACACAAGCCAGGAGACCTGCCCGCCAGCACGCTTGTTCCCTTCGGGCGAAAGGATGAGGCGGGGTATAAACCACGTGTTACCGTGGTTTTTGTTTATTTTCTCCACCTTTCTCATTTTAAAAGGGATAATATATCATGGAGGAGAGTTATTAAAATGATCCTGAAAAGATTATCCGTTTTTAATGTTTTACTGGTGCTGGTTATTTTTTCTTTAATGGTTTTTGGATGCGAAAGCAGTGGTGAGTTAAACAGTAATGAAGAAATTAATGAAGAACCGGATGCAGGTGAAGTAACGGTTACGGACCAAATGGGTCGCGAGGTAACCTTTACAACTGTACCGCAACGAATAATCTCACTTTCACCAAGTAATACTGAAGTAGCATTTGCCTTGGATCTTTCCGACCGTATCGTTGGTGTTACCGAATACTGCAATTATCCTCCTGAGGCTCAGGATAGAGAAATCGTTGGTGGGTTTTCTACTCCAAACCTGGAAAAAATACTGGAGCTTGAACCGGATCTGGTTATAGCTTCTACAATTCATGTTGAAGAGGTGCCGAGGTTGGAAGAACTGGGTATTCCGGTTCTGGTCATAGAATCGGTAACCCTTGTTGATCTCTTTACAAGTATTTCCCTCGTTTCCGAAGTAACCGGTGTCTCTGATAATGGAGAAGAATTAATTACATCGATGCAGGAGAGAATTGCTGCTGTGGAAGCGGTAGTCAGTCAGATTCCGGAAACAGATAAACTAAAAGTTTACTACGAAGTTTATTCAGATCCGCTAATGAGTGCCGGCAGTAATGCTTTTGTTAATGAAATAATAACCCTTTCCGGTGGTGTTAATATTTTTGGGGAGATAAACGAAAGCTATCCCCAAATCAGCGCGGAGGTAGTCGCTGAAAGATTGCCTGATATAATTTTGTATCCCGATTATCATGGTACTGCCGATCTTATGGAAGAGTCTATGGCTGCACGGCCGGGTTGGGAAAATATACCTGCTGTTGTTAATGGGGAGATTTATGCGATTTCTGATGATACCTTTGCCCGTCCCGGACCAAGGATAGTCGAAGCTATTGAAGATGCGGCCAGGTTATTCTATCCCGATCTGTTTTAACCAGTATGGGTAACTGTTCTGTTATTTTACGCAACAACTATAAAAGCATGGTTATTAATTATGAATAGTAAGCTGAAAAAAAACTCATCCATAGCACGTATTTTAACAAAACCTGTTTTCATGGGTCTTTTGCTGTTGCTGCTTGTGATTGTTATGGCTGCGGGAATGGTCTGGGGGGCAGTCTCCCTGGGCTGGAAAAATATTCTTGTAATTCTTCTCGACGCTTTTCCTTTTTACCATTCTGAGGCAGCAGAAGCAGTAGGGCAGGTTTATAAGGATATCCTTCTACAGATCAGGGTGCCCCGGGTCCTGATGGCTGCGGCAGTTGGCAGTTCGCTGGCCGTGTCCGGTGCGGTATTCCAGGGACTATTTCGTAACCCTATGGCTGAACCATATGTTATCGGGGTATCATCCGGCTCAGCACTGGGTGCTGTAGTAGCTATGCTTGGTGGGTTTACAATAGCAGGAAGTGGATATGGTATTGTCCCTCTCTTTGCTTTTACAGGTGGTTTACTAACAATTATAACAGTATATTCCATGGCCAGGGTCGGCAGGGCGGTCCCGGTAATGACCCTCTTGCTGGCCGGTATTGCAATAAGTTCTTTTTTATCAGCCCTGGTATCTCTTTTAACTTATTTTGCCGGAGAAAAATTACACATGGTTGTTTTCTGGATGATGGGTGGGTTGGGTGGCGCCACCTGGCAGACAGTTAAAATAATGCTTCCTTATGTGCTGGTCGGCTTTATTATAGTCATGATGTTCTCGCGTGAACTCAATGCTATGTTGCTCGGTGAGGAAACAGCCAGCAACCTGGGAGTGGATACTGAAAAAGTAAAGAAAATATTACTTGTTGGTGCTTCCATGCTTGTAGCGGCAGCTGTATCAACCAGTGGTATTATAGGCTTTGTCGGATTGGTTGTTCCTCATTTCATCCGGCTTGTTGCCGGACCGGATCACCGTTTTTTGCTTCCCGCATCTGCTATTCTTGGGGGAGCGCTGCTTATTGCTACAGACACCCTGGCCAGGGTAATCATAGCCCCGACAGAGCTCCCGGTCGGTATAATCACATCAATAATCGGGGCTCCAATGTTTATTTACCTTCTCAAAAAAAGAAGAAAACTACGTTATTTTGGCGGGGGAGGGTAAACTTTGGGCCTTGAAATTCAGGTAAACGACTTAAAATTAACATATGACACAGAGCCAATACTTGATGGAACTGAATTCAAGGTTGAGCGGGGAGATCTTGTTGCTCTTCTTGGAGCAAACGGTGCCGGGAAATCAACCCTCTTGCGCTGTATAAGCCGTATTCTTCAACCAGATGCCGGTCATATACTAATTGACGGGCAGGAATTAAAAGAATTCAACAACAGGGAAACGGCCCGCCTGATGGCTGTAGTTCCCCAGGAAACTACAGCCGACTTTGATTTCACCGTTGAAGATATCGTGATGATGGGACGCTTTCCCTATTTGCACCGATTCAAAAAAGAAAGTGACAACGACCTTGAAATTGTCAGGCAGTCTATGGAAATGACCGGGGTTTCACACCTGGCTGATCGTTCAATTGCTGCTTTAAGCGGTGGTGAAAAACAGCGGGTGGTAATGGCCAGGGCTGTAGCACAGCAGCCAAGGATTTTACTGCTTGATGAACCAACGGCCAATCTGGATATAGGTTACCAATCCATGCTGCTTGAATTAGCTGCCCGCCTGAATAAGGAAGAGCAGGTTACCGTAATTGCGGCAATTCATGATATAAACCTTGCCGTGCATCATTTCAACCGCTTTATCCTGCTGGCAGAAGGGCGGGTGCTTGCTGCCGGACGGGCAGAAGAAGTTATCACGGCTGACAATATAAAAAAATCATATGGTGTTCAGGCATCTATCTTCCGTCACCCCCTGCACGGGGTTTTACAGGTAAGTGTGATCAATAATCGCAGATCTCATAATAAATCAGGGTCAAAGCGTGTTCATGTTATCGGTGGTGGTGAAGAAGCTCTACCAACTCTTGAGCTTTTAAGCCAGAAAGGGTTTAATCTTTCTGTCGGTCCCGTTTCTTCACAGGATAGCGGCTGCCGGTTTGCCCATTTTCATGGGCTTCCTGTTATAATTGTTCCGCCTTTTACCACCATGAACAGTGATCATCGCAGCGAACATCTCAGGTTACTGCGCCAGGCTGAACTGATCGTTATTCCACCCATTCCTTTTGGTGAAGGAAACCTGCCAATTTTTGAAGAGGTGGATATTGTTTTGGATGAAGGGAAGACTGTCTGCCTTATTGACCCGGAAAAGATTGAAAGCCGTGACTACAGTGCTGGTAAAGCGAAACAGGTTATGCGCTGCCTGATTGATAAAGGCGCTGTTGCCCTGAAAGATATTGAAGAGCTGGAAAGTTATTTGTCCATGAATCACGGTGGAGGCGATGAAATTGGCTGATTTGGAAAGAGGTTCAATAGTTCTGGTAACCGGGGGAGTGCGCAGCGGGAAGAGCACATTTGCTGAAAAACTTGCCCTTGACAGTGGTAAGGAGTTAATTTACCTGGCTACAGCCGGGGTGGAAGATGAAGAAATGCTTGAAAGAGTCAAACATCACCAGCGTAATCGATCGTCCTTATTTAAAACTATCGAAGAAGCATTAAAACCCCACTTGGTTCTTGATCAAGAAAGTAGTCCCGGGAAACTAATTCTGGTTGACTGCCTGACCATGCTAATAACGAACCTTTTTATGAAGGATATTGACAGCAATGGTGCGGTAAGAGATGGTGAAGATATTTATGCTGATGAAGCCCTCCTCGAAGAGGCGGCAGAGCGCACCCTTGACTATATAAGGTTTTTCAGGGACAGGGCAACTGCTTGTCAGGCCGATCTGATTATTGTAACCAATGAAGTGGGTATGGGTGTTGTCCCCAATTACCCGGTTGGCAGGGTTTTCAGGGATTTGGCCGGACGCGCAAACCAGGTTCTCGCTACTGCTGCCGATCAGGTATGGATGGTAGTCTGCGGATTGCCACAACAGTTTAAATAATTAGGGGGAATTATCTTGTTCTCAACGGCTGCCCTGGTATTGGCCGGTTTATTCGACTGGCTTTTCGGGGACCCCAGATGGATGCCGCATCCGGTTCGACTGCTCGGCAGCCTGATCAGTATCCTTGAGACAAATATAAGGAAATATTTTATAAAACCATTAACTTTAAAGATTACCGGAATAGTCATGGCACTGCTCATTTGCGGTGGGTCTGCTTTAATAGTTTTTCTTATAATAAGCATTGCTTATCGTTTCCATATTGCTGCAGGTTTTATTGCAGAAACCTATATTTATTATATTTCGCTGGCCGGAGGAGACCTGCGTAATCATCTTCGGGGAGTTGAAGAAGCCTTGATAAAAGGGAATATTTCTGATGGCAGGGAGGCGACGGCTATGTTGGTCAGCCGTGATACAGATAACTTAGATCAGCAAGATCTGGCCAGGGCAGCCCTGGAAAGCCTTTATGAAAACAGTTCGGACGGTCTTGTCGCCCCGCTTTTTTATGCCGCACTTGCCGGTCCGGCAGGAATTGTTTTCTATAAGGCTGCCAGTACTCTTGATTCTATGGTAGGTTATAAAAACAGTGCTTATTATTACCTGGGCTGGTTTTCAGCCAAACTTGACGATCTGCTGAATTATTTACCGGCCAGACTTACTGCTATATTAATCATAGTGGTGGGTTGCGGGAGTGGTAAATCTATGAGTGCATTCAGAGTATTGAAGAATAATCATAACAAACATGACAGTCCGAACAGCGCCTGGCCTGAGGCTGCGGCTGCGGGAATTATGGATGTAAGATTCGGTGGCCCTGATTATTACGGGGGCAGATTGGTTGAACATGCTTTGATCAACCCGGGTGGTAAAATTGTTACACCTTCCATGATCAGGCCGGGGTTATATCTTTATTACAGGACAGTTTTGTTAGCTTATCTGATCATGATTACAGTTGCCTGGTTGCTGAGGACCCTGGAGGTGCCCATATTTTGAAAAGTTATTTTCGAGCTCTGTCTTTTCTAACCATCATTCCCTACCCATTTGGCCGGATCAGTTTTGATGGCAATGATCTGGCCGTCTCGGCAGCAGCTTTTCCCCTGGCTGGGGCCACAATAGGCCTGCTTTTAGCCGGTGCTGCTCATCTACTGCTAATTATACTTCCACCCCTGCCGGCCATCATTATTCTGCTGGCATTACATTTTTTTATTACCAGGGGTTTTCACCTTGACGGGCTTGCTGATACAGCCGATGGGCTAATTGGAACATTCGATCATGATAAAGCATTCAAGGCTATGAAAGACAGTTCTATCGGTGTTATGGGAGCTACTGCAATTATTATAACTATTCTGATGAAGGTTGTTTTCCTGGCAGAGATTAATCCTGTTTTATTGCCCCTGGTTTTTTTATTTATGCCCCTGGCAGGCAGGTGGTCAATTGTTTACGGGGGAGCCTGGTTTAAGCCCGCCCGTGAGGGAGGACTGGGGAATATGTTTTTAAGTAACCTTAACCATTTCATTCTGTTGAAAGCTTCCCTGGGAGCCCTGGCAGCTATAGCCCTGGTATCATGGTTAATACCGGTCATACTTTTTCCAGTTGCAGTAGGTTCTGCTTCAGCCCTCTTTGCTGCCCATATTATTTCATACTATGCGTCAAAGCGGCTGGGAGGTTTAACCGGGGATATCCTTGGTGCACTGAGTGAACTTGGGGAGATGTTTTTCCTGGTTGGGTTTTTAATAATTTTTAACCTTTCCGGTATCTAAAAAATATTTACGGCAACAGGAGAGATGATGCGATGACTAATACAAAGCTAAATGATACAGGAGGTCATGGTGGTGATCTGCTTGAAGCCCTGAAAAGGTGGCAGCCTGTCACAGGTAAATTTATTGATTTCAGCAGTAACATAAATCCTCTGGGAACTCCACCGGGCTTAATAGAACACCTGGTTGCTGTGTTACCGGAAATTGTTGCTTATCCATCTCCCCAGGCCAGGGAATTACGGGAAAAACTTGCCGGTTACTTTAACATTTCTACCGAGAGGTTAGTAATAGGAAACGGCGCTAATGATTTAATTCATCAACTGGTAAACTGGATCAAACCCCGCAGGGTTTTAGTCCCGGCTCCGTCTTTTTCTGAATACGAAAGAGCGGCCAGATATTCAGGTGCAGCGGTAAACTATTATTACCTGCCACCCGTAAAAAAACTTGATCTTGAAAAAATTACTGCTGAGACTGAGCAGGGAGATCTCATAATAATTTGCAACCCCAACAACCCTACTGGCCTCCTTCAACCGAGGGCAGAACTTATTAACCTGGTGGAAGGAGCGGGCAAACGTGGGGCGGTTGTAATGATTGATGAAAGTTTTATCCAGCTTACCGGCAGGCCACAGGAGAGCATGGGGGATTACTCTGCCGGGAACTTGTGGATCATAACATCTTTAACTAAAAACTGGGGATTACCGGGTCTCCGCCTAGGCTGTGCCGCTGGTCCAGTTGATTTGGTAAAACAGTTTACCCGCTGGAAAGATCCCTGGAATGTTAACTCCCTGGCCCAGGTAGCCGGAATCTATTGCTGTGAGGCCAAGGAATTTATCAAAGATACTATTGATCTGATAAAGAGGGAGAGAGCTTACTTATTAGATGCTTTTCAAAAAACCGGTCGCTTTAAAGTATTCGAAGGGGCGGCAAATTTTCTTTTAATGAGATGTGACAGTGCAGGTTTTAAGGTTGCTCAATTCCAGGAAGATTTGGCCCGGCAGGGGGTTTTAATCCGCCGTGCAGATAATTTTAAAGGTCTGGATCATCGGTTCTTACGCATTGCCGTTAAAAACCGCTGTGACAACCAGAAACTATTGGAGGAAACAGATAACTGGTTTTCCGAAAACTTATTTTCAGGGAAAAACGGAAAAGGGGGTTTCGGTTGATGAATGGCGCAATAATGTTCCAGGGAACAGCTTCTTCAGTTGGTAAAAGCCTGCTTGCGGCAGCATTCTGCCGTATTTTCAGGCAGGATGGATACAGTGTCGCACCATTCAAAGCGCAAAATATGGCTCTTAATTCATACGTAACCGCTGATGGCCTGGAAATGGGCCGGGCTCAGGTTATGCAGGCCGAAGCTGCCGGGTTGGACCCGGTAGTTGAAATGAACCCTGTTTTGTTAAAACCGACCTCTGATTGTGGTTCGCAGGTTATTGTCATGGGCCGTCCGCTTGCAAATATGGAAGCAACGGCTTATTACAAAAAGAAAGAAGAGCTGCTGCCAGTGATAGACAAGGCTTATGCTAAGCTAAAATCAGAGCATGATATTGTGGTTATCGAAGGTGCCGGCAGCCCGGCAGAGATAAATTTGAGGGATAAAGATCTGGTTAACATGGGGCTGGCATTAAGAATAAATGTTCCGGTAATATTGATTGGTGATATTGATCGGGGAGGAGTTTTCGCTTCAATATACGGGACCTGTTCCCTGTTGGAACAGGAGGAAAAAAAATTAGTGAAAGGGGTAATTATCAACAAGTTTCGCGGTGATATCAGCCTGCTGGAGAACGGTTTAAGAAAATTGGAGGAGCTAATCGGCAGACCGGTTTTAGGGGTTGTGCCCCTGGTTCATCTTAACCTTGATGATGAAGATAGTCTGACAGATCGTTTTAGTAAGTCTGCAGCAGGAGAAGGGGTAAAGATACAAGTGATTCGTTTACCCCATATCTCTAATTTTACCGACTTTAATCCCCTGGAATTATTCGATGATGTCAAGCTGGGTTATATCCGTGAACCCCATGAACTCGATTCACCCGACCTGCTCATTTTACCGGGATCAAAGAATACAATTGAAGACCTGCACTATCTTTATCAAAAGGGCTGGGTCAAGGTTATCAAGGAATATGAAGCCGGGGGTGGCTTAGTGGCGGGAATCTGCGGCGGTTTCCAGATGCTCGGTTCGAAGATTTCAGATCCGGATCAGCTTGAAAGCAGCAGGATAACCATGGCCGGGCTCGGGTTTTTCCCGGTCGAAACTGTTATAGAACCTGAAAAATCAACACGTCAGGTTACAGCAGTCTGGCAGTATACAGACAAGGGATATTTTGAAGGAATGCAGGGCAGTGGTTCTTTAAGCGGTTATGAGATCCACATGGGTCAGACCAGCTACTCACAGGTTGCTCAACCCCTGTATGTTGAAACAACCGGTCAGTGGGAAGGAGCGGTTAATGAAAAGGGTAATGTTTTTGGCACCTACCTGCACGGATTGTTTGATAACTTACACTGGACAGTAGGATTGCTCAACAACCTGCGCAGGCGCCGCGGTTTGCCGCTTCAAAAAAATGTTCCTGACGGGAATTATCGTGATTTTAAAGAGAAAGAGTATGACAGGCTTGCAGCTGTAGTACGTGAAAGTATAGATATCAAACAAGTGTATAAAATCATGTCATGCTGAAATAAACAAAAGTGATAAAAATTTCAGCAGTTTTTATTTTAGGTAGGCTAAATAAATTATTTAAATTTGGAGGTAAAAAATGTCTGAAGAAAAGCAAATGGAAAAAAAGCTACAAGAAATAATCAAGTTGATTAAACCACTTGATCAATCAGCCATGCAAAAGGCGCTGGTTCGAATGGATAACCTGACCAAGCCGCAGGGAAGCTTGGGCCGCATGGAAAACCTGGCGGTTCAACTGGCAGGAATTAGCGGAGATTTTTTCCCTGTTGACTCAGGAAAGCGTGTTTATGTAATGGCAGCAGATCATGGAGTGACTGAGGAAGGAATCAGCGCTTATCCTTCAGAAGTGACTGTGCAGATGGTAGCTAATTTTGTTAACGGTGGCGCGGCAATAAATGTTTTAGGGCGTCATAACAATGTGGAAGTTGAAGTGGTTGATGTCGGGGTAAAGGTCGAATCCGGGCTTCCAGGGGTTAAAAAAATGAGAGTTAAGGCCGGGACCGATAATTTTTATTGCAAACCGGCAATGAGTCGTGTTGAGGCCTTGCAGGCGATCATGGCCGGAGTGCGGTGTGCTGCTGAAGCGTCCGACCAGAAAATCAAGGTTCTGGCAACCGGGGAGATGGGGATTGGCAATACCACAGCCAGCAGTGCAGTTATGGCGGCTTTAACCGGTTACGAGGTCTCCCTTGTTGTCGGTCGTGGTACGGGCCTCGATGATGATAAGCTAATTCACAAACAAGAAATTGTTTCCGGGGCGCTTGAACTTCATAAACCCGACTCGTCCGATCCGGTTTCCGTTCTAAGTGCTGTTGGTGGTCTTGAAATCGCTGCATTAACAGGTTTGATCATTGGTGCTGCCGCCTACAGAATCCCAGTTGTTATCGATGGCTTTATTTCAAGCACTGCTGCCCTTGTTGCTGTAAAAATGCATCCCGGAGTCAGGGATTATCTAGTTCCTTCTCATCTTTCTGCTGAATCGGGTCATGCCTTATTAATGGATTTTTTAAATTTGAAACCGTATATTAATATGGGTATGCGCCTTGGAGAAGGCACCGGGGCTGTCCTGGCGATGAACCTGATTGAAGCTGCTGCCAGGGTCACCCTGGAAATGTCTACCTTTGAAGATGCTAATGTCAGTAACAAAGAAGATAAAGCAGTAAAAGAGCAGGGAGGAAAATAGCTGTTGGAGTTATATCTTATCCGTCATGGTGAAACCGAGTCAAACATAGAAAAACGTTATCTGGGTTGGACAGAGTCGCCCCTGTCGGAAAAAGGGCTTTGCCAGGCAGAAAAAGCAGGCCATATTCTGGCTGACAAGCAAATTAATGCCATTTACTGTAGTGATCTCAGCAGAGCCAGTCATACGGCGCAAATCATTGGAAGGCACTATTGTTTGAAGCCGGAAACAACCCCGCTTTTACGTGAAATTAATTTTGGACAATGGGAAGGTTTAACTTATAAAGAAATTGAAGCATCCTGGGGTAGCCAGGTATCCTGCTGGCTGGATAATCCCTTTCATAAATCTGCGCCTGGTGGAGAAACGGTAAAAGAGGTTGGGGAGAGGATGCAAATATTTTTTAGAAGACTCATTAAACAGTACCCTGACGGCCAACGGGTGGCAGCAGTAAGTCACGGCGGCTCTATCCGCGCTTTACTCCACAGCATTATGGGTTTGAGTAGAAAAAGTTTCTGGGATATCAAAATCGATAATGCATCGATCAGCCTGGTTCGTTTTGAAGACGGGGAGTCCAGGGTCATATATTACAATCGAACTGAACATCTTCAATCAGAGTGCCACTAAGGAGGTAACCCTAATTATTAACAGTAAACCCGACGATAAAGTATTTGTCTCCTGGAGCGGAGGTAAAGACGCATATCTTTCACTGGTGATTGCTTCAGAAATGGGTCTTAAGCCAGTTTGTCTGCTAAGTTTTGTCGGTATGGAAGGCAGAAGTCGATCACATGGTTTAAAAATTGAATTATTACAAGAGCAATCCAAATCCCTGGGAATTGACCTATATACAGAAGCGGTTACCTGGGAAGGGTACGAACAGGGTTTTGAAAAAGCCGTCAGCGCAATACAAGAAAAATATGGTATCAGTGGTGGAGTATTTGGTGACATCAACCTTATTGAACACCATGATTGGGTTAAAAAAATGGCCGACCGTTGTGGTTTTGATTATAATCTTCCCCTTTGGCAGATGAAAGAAAAGTCTGTTTCGGAAGAGCTTTTGAAACGTGGTGGAAAAGCGCTTCTGGTTGCGATTCGGAATGACCTTGTTGACGAAAAATGGCTGGGAAAGACCATGGATGATGAATATATCCAATACTGCCTGGCTAATAATATTTCACCCTGCGGTGAAAAAGGAGAAGCGCACACCCTGGTTGTAGATGGACCGTTATTTAAAAAACCGTTTTCATACAAAATCGCCCGGATTAGCCGTTCAGGTAAATATTCTTTTATAGATATTACCCCTGGCCAATAAGCTGCCGAAATATTAATTATACAAATGCGGATCTTTGTCAGACGAAATAAAATATTCATTCCCGGCCATTGTTGGCCGGGAATTGTGATAAAATACTCTAAAACGAATTTGGAGGAATAGTAACATGTTATCAACAAGAGCAGTCAGTCTTTCTTCATCACCAACGTTGGCCATCGATTCCAAGGCAAAGAAAATGGTTGCTGAAGGTAAAGATGTAATAAACTATGGTGCAGGAGAACCTGATTTTGATACCCCGGTACATATTCGGACAGCAGCGGTGAAAGCGCTTAATGATGGACATACACGCTATACTCCCTCTTCGGGTATACCCGAGCTTAGAGAAGCAATTTGTGCCAAACTTTTAAGAGATAATGGTTTGCAATACGATCCGGGCCAGATTATCGTAAGCAACGGCGCCAAGCATTCGCTCGCTAACATATTTGCTTCGATACTGAACGAGGGAGATGAAGTAATAATACCCGCACCTTACTGGGTTAGCTATCCGGAGCAGGCCAAGCTTTTTGGCGGTGTACCCGTTGTATTGGAAACCGGCGAACGAACTAATCACAAGATCGATCCTACAGCCCTGGCAGAAAAAATAACTGCTAAAACAAAAGCCCTGGTTTTAAACAGCCCCTGCAACCCGACCGGTCTTGTTTATAGCAGGGCTGAACTGGAAGCTATCGCAGAAATAGCAGTAAATAAAGGCATTTATATTCTTTCTGACGAAGTGTACGAAAAATTTATTTACAGTGGGGAACATGTTTCAATAGCTTCATTTGGAGAACAGATAAAAGATCTGACGATAGTAATAAATGGCGCTTCAAAAACCTACGCAATGACCGGCTGGCGAATTGGCTATACAGCTTCAAACAGTGAACTGGCAGGTATTATGGCTAACATTCAAAGCCACACGGCATCAAACCCCAACTCGATCGCCCAGCACGCATTTGTGGCGGCATTAAATGAGCCCCAGGATTGTATTCAAGAGATGTGGAATGCTTTTGAGCAGAGAAGAAACTACATGACTGAGCGTTTTGATAAAATGAAATCTGTATCCTACCTGAAACCGGACGGAGCCTTCTACCTGTTTGTTAACATTGCGGCTACTTTTAAACAAAAATTAAATGGCCGCCTTATCACTGATGGGAATGGTTTTGCCGATCAACTTTTGGAACATGGACTTGTTGCTGTAGTCCCGGGCGATGGTTTCGGGGCACCAGAGTATGTGAGGCTTTCTTATGCTACATCAATGGAGAAGATTAAAATTGGTCTGGATCGGTTTGAGCAATTCCTGAACCAGCTCCGGGATTGATTGGTGTATGAAAAATTTGTAGATTATATGTTTAAGGAGGGTGCCATCGGCACCCTCCACGTATTTTTTACAACCCGGGGCAATTAACTGATTAATCAGGAGATCATTTTCAGGGCCTGCAGATAACGATAAATAAAAAGCCCTATGTTAAGCTGCAGGGCGTCATCGGGTTGCAGGGGGTCGAGTCCGGTTAGTTTGTGGACCTGCTCCAGGCGGTATTTCATGGTGTGCCTGTGTACATAAAGTTTTTCTGATGCTTTTTTTATGCTGCATGACTTCATATACTGGCGCAGGGTTTTTAAGAGCGCCCCTTCGCTATTTTGATCGTATTCAAGCAGGGGTGCGGTAGTTTCATTAAAATAGCACATTAATGTTTCAAAATTTTTTATATCCATGATCAGGCGATACAATCCCAGGTTTTTATAGGGTAGCACTTCCTCTGCTTCCACTAGTTTAAGCTCTGCAGCATGCAGTGCTTTCTTTGCTTCACCGAGAGCCGGTTTGATCCCGGTGATATCGTTGTGTAAACAGCTTAACCCTGCCTGGATCGAATAATCAGGAAACGCTGTTTTAAAATTATCTATTACTCCTTGTATTACTTCCAGGTTCAGGGCCATGGAATCACCCGCAAGCTGACTGGATTGAAGTAATATGGTTGATGACCGTTCAGAAGGCCCTAACAGAAAGGGAACATGCAGTTCTTGCAGCAGCCTGATCAAAATTATGTCTGCCTGTCTGATTATTTTTAAATGGTCTTCAACGGAACCTGCCGGGGTTTTGTTTTTTATATTACTGAAAGAGATAATTGCAACAACAATTGGTTCTTTCGCTTCCAGGTTGAAACGAGCCAGTTCAAGGTGATAATCCTGCGGGTTGTTAGTGTTGAGAAGCTGTAGCCATAGGTTTTTCATCGTCTTAGCCTGCCGTTCAAGCTTATCCCCGGGGCTCTTTTCTTCTGTTCCTGTTGCTTCAGAATAGGCATCCTGAACAAGTTTGTTCATCAGTGCCTTAGTGATGCTCTTAAAGCTGATATCAGAGGGAATTTCAATTATGGGGATTGAATGGTTTTCAGCAAGCGCAATAAATGAATCCGGCAATTTTTGGACGTAATGGCCGGTTTGTATCGCTACGGCAGCTAATTTTTTTGCCGCGAAAAGTTCAATCATACCTTCCTGGTTACCCGGACTCTGATTGTTAAAGTCATGGGCGGTTGTAATGAGCAGTTCTCCCGGCTCAATATGGCTCAAGTCGTCCAGAATCTCCAGAATGTTGACCCACAAAATGATATTCTGCAGACCTGATTCACCTGTCAACAGACGACATTTTTGAAAGACTTCCATTTCCAGAGCTTCGGCAACAGTAACCGGCAACAGCTTAACCCCTTTTCGCAAAAAAGATGACCCTGATTATAAGTATATATTCAACCAAATTGGTAATTTTCCTGCTATTTTATACATTGTGTATAAAGAAAAGAAACTATTTTTAGCCTGAACAGATAATGTATGGGCGGGCGATATTTAGTAAACTTAAACCAGATTCTACTGCTGATAAAATTACTGCGGTTTCTTAAGCCTTAATATATGAAACAGCGTAAACACCCGAACACTTAAGTAATGAACGGAAAAAATATTTCAGCCGCAGTAGGATCTTTTTTTATCCATTTCAGAATACTACAATGGGGTAACCGGGAATGTCGGATCTTTTTAATCTGGTCAGCAATCACCACGGCAGGGCTACTGCCATAGTTGGCATGACTAAGAATGTGGGTAAAACAGTGACACTGAACCACCTGGTCAGAGAATATGAAAAAAAAGGGGTGGCAGTTGGTCTGGTTTCCGCCGGTTATGATGGAGAGCGTTTTGACAGGCTTACCCTGAAGGAAAAACCTCGCATATATGCTCCGCGAGGTTCAATTGTTGCAACGGCAGAAGCTTGTTTTGAAGCAGCTGATGCAGTCCTTGAATTAATTGAAACTTCTACTTTTTCCACACCCCTTGGCCCTGTTTGTCTCGCAGAGGTAAAAATGGAAGGTCTGGTTGAACTGGCCGGACCGGGCAGCGTGAGCAGCTTAAAGCAGCTTATAAACGGTTTGTTGTCTTTTGGAGCCGAACATGTGCTTGTTGATGGAGCTATAAACAGGCTTGCCTCTGCATCGCCTATGGTTACCGACGCTACCATTCTGGCTTCGGGAGCTTCCCTTGGGCCGACGATGGATGATGTTATAAGAAAGACATTGTTTCGCAGGGATCTTTTTACAAAAACTGTTTTGGTAGAGGAAACTATGGCAAGGGCAGCCCGGGAAGGTATTGAAAAAGGCCATGCTGCGCTGCTGCACCGGGATGGTAGCGATTACAGGGTTGAGCCGGTCAGGGGCACCATACCCTTGCTGGCCGGGGCACAGTTACTGGGCAAGTGCAGTGAGGAAACTGCTGCCCTGGTTTTTGGCGGAGCGCTTGTTGATGACACCCTGCAGGATATCATGGAATTTTTTAAAGAACTACCCCTGGTTGTAGTTAATGATGCAACCAGGTTTTTTATTTCCCCGGAAATTTATAACCGTTTCATCAGCAGAGGTGGGGATATCTACGTCTTAAATGAAATGAAACTGCTGGCTGTATCCCTTAATCCGACTGATCCAAGCGGTCGCGATTATAATCCCCAGCTGTTTCTGGAAAAGATGGGAGAGGCTCTAAAGCCCTGTCCGGTTTATGATCTTTTATACCAGGAAGGGTTTGTTCATTAATTTATTGAAGAGAGAGGAATGTGAATCCGGTGGAGAATAAGTTGGATCTTGATCAAAACAAAGTTGTTCTGGCCAGAGAAACTGCCGGAAAGATAGCGGATCGTCTGCATGAATGGATTGGCGACTACACTACTACAACTACTGAAAGGGCTGCAGCAAGGCTGTTGGGCATAGACGGGGTTGACCAGGGGGATGTGCCTTTGGCTAATGTTATGGTTGACAAACTTGAAGAGGCTGGAATATTAAACCGTGGTCTTGTTCCCTGGCTTGCCCGTGCCATGGCCGAGAGGCAGGAAAACGCCCAGCAGATTGCCGAAAATCTTGCTTCCGGAAAATTGTCTGTTACAGCTGTTGCTGATTGCCCGGAAGAAAAATGGCGTGATATTGCTGATAAGATGGCAGTTGAAGCGGCGGCTAAGATAAAAACGGTTAAAAAGAAACGGGAGGAAATGAAAAAGAAAGCGGCTCCTTCTGGGAAACCCATGCTTTACGTGATAGTTGCAACCGGTAACGTTTATGAAGATGCCGTTCAGGCAAAAGCGGCAGCCCTCCAGGGGGCTGATATAGTAGCGGTCATCCGTCATACCGGCCAGAGTTTGCTTGATTATGTGCCCTATGGGCCAACTACCGAAGGCTTTGGTGGCACATATGCCACCCAGGAAAACTTCAGGATTGTGCGCAGGGCGCTCGATGAAGCGGGAGAAGAGACTGGTCGTTATATAAACCTGGTCAATTATGCTTCAGGTCTGTGTATGCCTGAAATATCAGCAATGGGGGCAATTGAGCGTCTGGACATGATGCTTAATGATGCCATGTACGGGATATTATTCCGTGATATCAATATGCGCCGGACATTTATAGACCAGCATTTTTCCAGGATGATCAATGCCTTTGCCGGCGTTATTATCAATACAGGTGAAGATAACTACCTGACCACGGCTGACGCATACGAAAAGGGTTACACAGTTCTGGCTTCACAGTTTATTAATGAACAGCTTGCTTTAAGGTCCGGGCTTAAAGAAGAACAGATGGGTTTGGGCCATGCTTTTGAGATAGATCCGGATATGGAAGACGGCCTCTTAATGGAGATAGCCCAGGCTCAGCTCTGCCGCGAACTATTTCCGAAGTCGCCTTTGAAATATATGCCGCCTACCAAGCATGTTACTGGTGATGTTTTTAAGACTTACCTGATTAATGGAATGTATAACCTGGTTTCGGTAATGACCGGCCAGGAAATACAATTGCTGGGTATGCTTACAGAAGCTATCCACACCCCATTTATCAGCGACCGTTACCTGAGTATTGCTAACAGCAGTTATATTTTCAACAATGCCCGCCATCTTGGCGAAGAGATAACATTTGTTGAAAATGGGAAAATACAGAAGCGGGCAACTTACCTTCTTGATCAAGCCTGTGAAATGCTGCAGGAGATAGAAAAAATATCACTTGAGGCAGCGATGGAACAGGGTTTGTTTGCCGATATAAAACGTACTCGTGAAGGCGGGAAAGGTGGCAATGGAGTGATTGAAAAACACAAAGAATATTACAACCCGTTTTTTGAACTGTTCCTCAATCATGCAGAGCCGCTTGAAGGGAGGCAGTCCTGATAATGGAACACGATTTAACAAAAGTAAAAGCTTATGGCGACACCCTTAATGACGGGGCAATGCAGGTCAGCTTTACCCTCCCTGTTCCGGCGGGAGATGAAGCCAGGGAGGCTGCCCGGCAGATAGCCCTGAAAATGGGTCTGGAAGGCCCGTCTGTAACTGAGATGGCCGACCTTGGAGCAGGTTTTACCTTTTTTGTCCTTTACGGCCGCTGCAGCCATGCTGTAGATTATTCGGCGATTAAAATTCCCAAGCAGCAGCAGCATATACTTAATTTTAAAGAGATTAACAGTTTAATTAAGAATGAACTAAAGAGAAAAGTGTTTGTTGTTGCCGCCTGTACCGGGAGTGATGCTCATACCGTGGGGATAGACGCCATTATTAACATGAAGGGTTACAAGGGTGAATATGGTCTGGAGCGTTATCCGGAGATAGATGCTTACAATCTTGGCAGCCAGGTGCCGAATGCCGAGCTGTTGGCCCGTGCTGTTGAACTTAATGCCGATGCTGTCCTGGTTTCACAGGTGGTAACCCAGAAAAATATTCATCTTGAGAACTTAACTGAACTAGTTGAACTGGCTGAAGCAGAAGGGCTGCGTGATCGTGTAATGATGATTTGCGGCGGACCGCGTATTTCGCATGAACTGGCCATTGAGCTTGGTTTTGATGCTGGATTCGGACCGGGAACTCTGCCAAACCATGTTGCTTCTTATATTGCAACTGAATTGGTGAAGCAGGTAAAAGATAGTAAAGAAAACTGAACGGGGCTGGACCTATTGGACTGCCCCCGTGCGTCCGGGAGGTGATAAGCAGGATAACAGGATTTTGGTTTTACTGTTTTATATTATACTTTTCTTACAGGAGGTAGAAAAATGTCAGCTGAAACAAAACCGGTTCAGGACAAAAAGCCAAGTTTTGCCGGTGCCTTATTTGTGATTCTGTTCCTTTGTGTGGCTCTCTTTGTCCAGGTTTTTGTCCTTGACGAAGCATGGGTGACTCATATTACTTTGATTATGGCAAGTGTGGTTGCAATTATTGTTGCTATCCGATCAGGTTATACTTATAAAGAATGCCAGGATGCAATTCTCTATGGTTGTCAGCTTGCCATGCTGCCCATGTTAATCCTGATGATGATCGGTGTTTTAATCGGCTCATGGATTCCTGCCGGAACTATACCATCATTGATTTACTATGGTATGTTAATCCTAACACCAACTATCTTTCTGGCAACAGTTTGCCTGGTTTGCGCTATTGCCTCGGTCACTACAGGTAGTTCCTGGACAACTGGCGCTACTTTTGGTGTTGCCTTTATGGGTATCGGTATGGGCCTTGGAATCCCCGCGGCCATGACTGCCGGCGCAGTCATTTCCGGGGCGATTTTCGGTGATAAAATGTCACCTCTTTCCGACTCGACCAACCTTGGTGCTGCTGTCGGAGAAGCAGATCTTTTTGATCACATCAAGAGCATGATGTATACAACCATCCCTGCGCTTGTAATTGCTTTAATTCTCTATTCAATCATGGGAGCCCGTTTCGCCGGAGGGACTATTGATGCAGCACAAATCTCAATAGTTCTCGATGGTCTCAAAGGAAGCTTCCACATTAGCATGATTCACTTCATTCCGCCGATCCTGGTTGTAATCCTGGCCGTTAAAAGGGTTCCCGGCCTGGCAGTTATGATTATTGCCTCTATCGTAGGTGCTGCATTTGCCATGATATTCCAGGGCTACGGTCTGGCTGACATGCTGAATTTCATGAATTATGGCTTTGTTTCCGAAACAGGTGTGGAATCAATTGATAGTCTGCTCAGCCGTGGTGGTTTGCAGAGCATGATGTGGACCATCTCCCTCGGTTTTGTTGCCCTTTCCTTTGGGGGGATAATCGAGAAAACGCAAATGCTGAGTGTATTACTGGAAAAAATGGGTTCGTTAGTCAAGAGTGTTGGCGGGCTGGTTACAACCCACGTTATATCAGCTATCCTGGTTAACCTGTTTTCGGCCAGTCAGTACATGGCTATCATCATCCCCGGCCGCATGTACCGCCCGGCATACAAGAAACTGGGCCTTTTGCCGCAGGTTCTTTCCCGTACTTCCGAGGATGCAGGAACGGTAACTTCCCCGCTGGTTCCCTGGGGACTCTGCGGAGTATTTTTCTATGGTTGCCTTGGCGTTCCGACGATAGAATACATCCCCTACACTTTCCTTTCCTTCCTGGTGCCGATCATAGCGGTTATATATTCCTGGGTCGGTTTTGCCATGTTTAAAGAAGGCGATATCAAGAGTGTCAGCAAATTTAAGGATGATGAAGAAGTAGGTTAAGTTTTACAGTTTGTTTATGCGAGGAGGGGGAGGCTCGCCTCCCCCTTTTCTTTAAAGTAAAATTGTTACCTGAGACCGATGGGAAGAATAAAAGCAGTTTTTAGGAGGCGTTATTTAATGGCTGTTGATATGAAACTTTATGAAAAAGCCTCGAGCCTGATTAAAAAAGAAGATATGGTCAAACTCCTCAGAGAGTTGGTTAACATAAAAAGTCCTTTCTTTGAAGAAGCAGAAGTGGTTGATTACCTGAGAGGGCGTTTATCTTATTATAACCGCCTGCAAACTAAAATACATCATTACGAAGAACCTAAAATCACCGGATTCAAGGGCGAGAACCTTATAGTAAATCTGCCTGGTAAAGGTGGAGGCCCCAAGTTGCTGATAAACGGTCACGTTGACACCGTTCCACTATGTGATGGCTGGACTGTTGATCCCTATGCCGGTATCGAAAAAGACGGGCGCCTTTATGGCCTTGGTTCACTCGATATGAAATCAGGAGTGGTTGCCTCGGTTTTTGTTTTGGAAGCGCTGGTTGAAGCAGGTGTTGAACTTAAAGGCGACCTGCTTTTTACAGCAGTAAGTGATGAAGAAGGGCCTTATGGGTTGGGCACCCACTTTACCATTACCGATGGAATTACAGATGGTGCTGATTTTTGTATCATTCCTGAACCATCGGGACCTTTTGCTCCTGGAAATGAAAAATTTCCCTGTGTCGCCCTCGGCAGCAGGGGTACAGCAGTTTATTACGTTACTGTCAAAGGGAAGTCAGCTCATGGCGCTACCCCTGAAAAAGGAATTAATGCTGTAGAGGATGCTGCCCGGATTATTAATGCTGTAAGCGATAATCTTGATCTTGGCGATCATCCCCTGCTTGGCAAAGGAACCATGTGCATTACCAACCTGAAAGGCGGGGAAAAATATTTGCTCGTGCCGGAAGAGGCAAGTTTTACCATCTACCGCCATACCGTGGAAGGCGATGCCGATCAGGCCTTGAAAGAGGTTAAGGATATTGTAGATTCACTGGATCTGAAGAGCGAGGTCGACATCAGGCTTCGGGATCTTCCTCACCCCGATGCATATTTCCTGCCCTGGACTATAGAAGAAGATACTCTCCTGGTTAATTCGTTGAAACAGGGTAGTAAAGAGATCCTCAGCAAGGATATGGTAACGACATACTTCCGCTCGGAATCGGATGCCAATCACATTGCACCGCGGCTGAAAATTCCAACCGTATTGTTCGGTCCTGACGGGGCCAATTTCCATGCTGCAGATGAATATGTAGAAATCGATACAATGGTTGATACAGCGAGGATAATGCTTTACACAGTTATGGATCTGCTTTCATAAAGATTCAGAATGCAGATTTATATTCCCTGTTTTATTAGGCAGGGGAATGTGATAAAATGTTGTTGTCCGGCCGCTTGCTAATTTCATGGCAGGCCGGGCAATATTTTTGTGAGGCTGAAAATGAGCGAACTGGCAGATAGAAAAAAAATGGTGATGGCTGATATATCCCTGGTCTTTGTCGCCCTTTTCTGGGGTTCCAATTTTGTGATCATGAAACATGCTTTTGAAGTGATTGAGCCCTTTACCTACCTGGGGATAAGGTTTTGCATGGCGGCCCTGCTGTTGGCAATCATCTTTTGGAAAAGGCTGGCGATAGCATCGATAGCTGATTTTCGCGCAGGTGCGGTAATCGGTTTTTTCCTGCTTGCCGGTTATCTATTTCAGACTATCGGTCTTTTATATACTACTCCGGCAAAATCGGGTTTTATCACCGGCACAGCGGTAGTGATTGTTCCCTTTTTATATTTTATTATCACCAGGCGTTCGCCTGGATGGTGGGCTTTTCTGGGGGGCGCCCTGGCTGCAGCCGGGCTTTACTTATTATCAGTTGATGAGGCAACAGGGTTTGGCTTCGGCGATGGGCTAACCCTTATTGGCGCTTTTCTTTTTGCCGGGCACCTGATTTCGATTGCCATGTATGTAAAAGAGCGTGATCCAATAGTTCTTTCCGTTACCCAGATTGCTTTTACTGGTATTGCCTGTATGGTAATAGCTCTTATTTTTGAACCGACAGCGGGTATGTTTAGCCATCCTCCAGCTATATGGGGTGCCATTTTATACGCAGTTATATTCTGTACAATCGGGGCTTTTGTTACCCAGACTATTGCGCAGCGCTATACTCCTCCTACCCATGCGGTATTGATTCTTTCTACTGAAGCAGTTTTTGCTGGTATGTTTTCTTTTTTCTTCTGGAACGAAATATTTACCACGCAAAAAATAGGTGGGGCTTTTCTAATCCTGGCAGGAATTCTAATCACCGAGTTGCGCCCCGTGTTAGCGGCTAAAATACGTGCTCATCGTGCCGCTGCAGCCAGAAGAGGAATTCCTCCGTTGTAACAGACTGGCTTATAAGGAGAGGGCCGGCTGGTGACCGAATTGATTAATAAAGACTTTATGCTTGAAAACCGCTTCCGCAGATTGCGGCTACTGCTCTGGATGCTGCTTATTATGCTGCACCTTGTAACTTCTTTTCACAGAGTTTCTTTCAATGTACTTGCCGATCCCCTGACTGCACAATTTGGTTTAAGCGGTGTCGGGCTGGGCAACCTGGCTGCCGCCTATACTTATATGTACGTATTAATGCAAATACCCGGGGGTATTTTTGTAGACCGTCTTGGGCCCCGCCGCATAGCTTTTCTTACCGGGATGTCCATGGCAGCAGGCTCAATTTTAATAGGTCTGGCTCCTGCAGCATCTTATATTTTCCTGGGACGGATGTTGATTGGGTTTGGTGGCTCCATAGTTCTGATCAACATTTTCAAGTTTCAGGCTTCGTGGTTTCGCCGCATCGAATTTGCTACAATGTCCGGTTTTGCTTTATTGATTAGTACCGGAGGTTCCCTGTTGGCGGCGACTCCCCTTGCAGCTGCTGTTTCTGCATACGGTTGGCGACTTTCGTTTATTGTTTTTGGGGTTGTAACCGTTTTGATTGCCCTGGTTTCTGCATTACTTGTGCGTAACAGTCCGGCTGATATTTATGGGCCTTCAATTAATCTTTCAGGTATTGATTCTTCCGATGTTAAAGCGGCACCGTTTAATATAAAGGTTTTATCCGCTGTGCTTTCAAATCGCCGTATTCTGATTCCTTTTTTAATCAACTTTGGTACATATGGAGGGTTTATAGTTTTTGCCGGAACCTGGGGCGTTTCTTATCTTGTTCATGTCTATGGTATAAATGTGGAGCAGGCGTCGACTTATATGACTTTTGCCTATATGGGGTACATGATTGCCGCCCCTTCCGCAGGCATGCTTTCAGCCCGGTTAAATTCGCTAAAAATTCCCACCCTGGCAATGGTTGCATCGGCAGTATTGTTTTGGTTACTGCTTATAATCTGGCCCGGTGGCCGGATCCCTCTCTGGATGTTCTACTTTATATCCCTGCTGATCGGTTTTGGTGGTGCTTCCACAGTGTTAAGTTTCCCCATGGCCCGTGCGGTTAGCATTCCCGGTTATACCGGAATAATTACGGCAGCAGTCAACCTGGGAGTATTCCTGGGAATGGCTGTTTTACAACCTCTCTTTGGGCTTCTCCTGGATAAAGGCTGGACAGGAATGGTTCTTGACGGGGTTCGTATATACCCTCCGGAAGCTTACCGTTTTGGTTTCATGGTCGCCCTGATTTTTGCAGTTATTTCACTTGTATCTACCCTAGTTTACAGGGAACAGGTTTTGGATAAACCGGGGCAGTAGTAAATATATAGCAGCATCAGAATTTTAGCATGACGATATTTCTTGTGAGCTGCAGGCATTTATAAAAACCCTGCTAAAAGAAATACTTTTCCCCGCAAGGATCTATCCTGGCAGATAAAAACTGGCCTGATTTCCGATTGCTTGTTATAATTATTATAAATAGTTTACAACCTGGGGACTTGGCCGTGGAGGAAGCTGTTTATGACAGACATATACAGGGTTTTAGATCAGCCACCTTTAGTAAAGCTTTTATTTTATCCGCGCCGTCAGCATCAAAAAGCCCGTGACGGCGCTTTTGATCTGGCTGTCCCTGTTGGTGATGATATTAATATACTATGCAGGGGATTTCAGGCAGAATCCGGGAACTCCTGGTTGCTGTATTTCCACGGCAATGGGGAGGTAGTTAGCGACTACGATACTATAGCACCTGCGTATACTTCTGCCGGAATCAATCTACTGGTTGCCGATTACCGTGGTTACGGTGCAAGCGATGGTTCCCCAACCTTGAAAAATATGGTTGAGGATGCCGGTAAAATATTTGAATATGTTCATAAGAATTCCCCTCCAGCTGATACCGGCCAGGATCTGAACTGGTTGGTAATGGGGCGTTCACTCGGCAGCGTGCCAGCCCTGGAACTGGCTGCTAAATATACCGGCCAGCTTAAAGGACTTATTATTGAAAGTGGGTTTTTAAGTATCGATCGCTTAATCAGGCACCTGGGCCTGCCTGATCCCGGCAATCTGGCATCTGTAGAGGAATATTGCAGAAACCTTGCAGCTCGCATTACCCTGCCTGGCCTGGTTATTCATGGTGAGCAGGATCGCCTTGTGCCTTATGAACAGGGCCGGGAACTCTATGATGCTCTTGGCTCCAGTTCAAAAAAAATGATAAAAATTGAGAATGCTGATCACAATAACATCTTTTTTGTTGCTGAGCATAAATATATGAAAGCGGTTAAAAATTTTATTTCAGAAACAGGGGTGGTATAAGTGGTAAAAGTAAAAGATATTATGACGAATGAAGTGGTAACAGTGTCAACCGGGGATCCCGTTGAATTATGTGCTAAATTGATGCAGGAAAATAATATCAGCGGGTTGCCTGTTTTAAATGATGCAGGCAGGGTGACCGGCATTATCACAGAAGGTGATCTGATCCGGAGAGCGTCAAGAATTAAGGCACCCGGGTACCTGGAAATTCTCGGTGGGTTAATATACCTGGGCAGCCCGAAAAAATTTGTTGAAGAACTGCAGCGTGCCATGTCTCTCGAAGCAGGTCAGTTAATGAGTAAGAATGTTATCGCGGTTGGACCCGAGGATAGTGTTGAAAAAGCGGCAACCCTGATGGTAGATAAGAATATCAGCAGGCTTCCAGTGTTAGATCAAAAAGATAATCTTGTTGGAATATTGTCGCGCCGCGATATTATGAAATGTCTTTACCAGTAGATAAATAGCTTTAAATAGATGGAGGTAATGATTTTTTGTCACTTAAGTATAAATTGTTAATTTTATTGATAGTGGTTGCAGCAGCAGCAGTTATTGTTTTTCCGGGAATAAAACCTGGGGATGAGCCCGATGGAGGCAGCTCGGTTGAAGTAGGCGATTATTCTGATCATGATAATCCTTACAGGTATTATTTAGAGGCCAGGCAGGCTGGGAAGCCATTGGTCCTCGAGTTTTATGCCAGGTGGTGAAGTGCCTGCACAGTAATGGAGTCCGTGGTCACGGCTCTACAGGAATACTATGGCGATGCTGTTGTATTTATCGTTGCAGATCTTGATAACCCGCAGACAGCGCTTTTTTTCGAAGAATTTGAAATATATTACATACCTGCTTTTTATTTCATCGATTCCGAAGGAGAAGTGTTGCTTGAAGAAGCGGGAGTTTTCTCTTTTGAAGAGATGCAGAGCAGGGTTGAGTTGATAATAGGCAATTCCGGAAGCGAGGAAAGAGCAAAAGGTAAGCTGGAAATCTTTTTTTCTGAAACCTTGCCCGCAGCAATGGGGGAAAAATCATTACTGGTATATCTAATCGTGCTGGCCGGTGGAATTGTAACCAGCATCAGCCCCTGTATTCTGACCATGATACCTCTATTAATTGGCTACCTGGTTGGCTACGGCAGGGGAAACAAAGTCAGGGGTTTTTATCTTTCTGCAATATTTGTCACAGGTATGGCTTTTACCTTTTCGGTTATGGGATTCGTAGCAGCTTCTTTTGGGCGTGTCTTCGGTGAGATTGGAACTGCCTGGTACTATATTATTGCCCTGGTTGCCCTGGTAATGGGGTTGAACCTCCTGGGTGTATTAAGTTTTAAAATGCCCGGGTTTAAGCAGGTCCAATTTAAGAAAGCCGGTATGGGCGGCACCCTGGCCATGGGAATGCTCTTTGGCCTTGTTGCTTCACCATGCGCCACCCCTGTTCTCGCGGTAATAATTGCTTATGCCGCTGCCCAGGCTGAACCGCTTTATGGCAGTGGATTGCTTTTTATTTACGGTATCGGTCATGGGCTGCCATTACTGGTTGCCGGTACCTTTACCGGAATGGCCCGCAACCTTCCTGCTATTAATCGTTATACTCGTTATCTAGGTTATTTCAGCGGTTTAATCCTTATTGCCATTGGATTATATCTGTTATACCAGGTAGCCGGAGTCTAATGATCAGACTCTTTGCTCTTTCTAAACAGGAACCAGGTATAATCTGTTGAATTCTTATTGAAGAAAGGAGATGATACCTGCTCATGGATGTTAATATTCTGGTTGGCGGAGCTGCCGGTCAGGGTATGGATACGGTAATGAATTTACTCGGGAAAACCCTGGTCAGAGATCGATTCAATATCATTTATACCAAGGATTATATGTCCCGGGTTCGGGGGGGGCACAATTTCTCAAGATTAAGAATAAGTTCCCAGACTCCCTGGACCACCAATGAAACCATAGATCTACTTGTAGCTCTTAATAAAGAAACATATGAAATTCATCGTATCAACCTGGCACCTTCCGGACGTATTATTTACGATCCCGGTTTATTTAATCTGCCGGATGAAGAGGATAGAGGTGTACCGATTGAGCTGGAAGAACTGGCAGTTAATGCCGGTGGTAAAATAATGTCCAATACTGTTGCTGTTGGGGCACTTCTGGCTATGCTTGATCTGGAGACGGAAATATCCGAAAAGTTTTTGCTTGAAATGTTTTCAGATAAAGCAGGAGTGGCAGAAGAGAATATCATTGCCTTAAAGGCAGGTTACAAGTCGGCAGCTCGTCACTGCAGGGCTTGTTTCCCGTTAACCCGGCGTTCTGACACTTCAAAGAGACTGTTTATTGATGGAAACCAGGTTTTAGGAATGGCTGCCCTTGCCAGCGGGTGCCGTTTTTTATCAGCCTATCCCATGACTCCTTCTACCGGGATTATGAACTATTTGGCAGCTAAAAGTGGCAGCTTCCCGGTTGTTGTCGAACAGGCAGAAGATGAACTGGCGGCAATAAACATGGCTCTTGGGGCGTCCTATGCCGGGGTCAGGTCTCTGACCTGTACTTCTGGTGGAGGATTTTCTTTAATGGTTGAAGGTTTATCTCTGGCAGGAATGATTGAAGTTCCACTGGTTATTATATTAGCAATGCGTCCCGGCCCGGCAACTGGCCTACCGACAAGAACTGAACAGGGTGATCTTGATTTCATCATTCATGCCGGGCACGGTGAGTTTCCCCGGGCAGTTCTATGCGCCACATCTCATGAAGATGCTTTTTACAGGTTAAATAAAGCCTTTGATCTAGCCGACCGCTTTCAGATACCGGTTATATATCTTTCTGATCAAAACTTTGCCGATACCCACCGCTCAATAGAACCCTTTGACTATAACCGGCTGGTATATAATCGGCATTTGGCGACAGAACAGGATTATAAAAAGCCATACAGGCGATATGCTTTTAGCGAGAGCGGTATATCACCGCGAATCCTGCCCGGGCAGTACAGTGGGGAAACAGTCCTGGTTGACAGTGATGAGCATGACCAGGATGGTCATATAATCGAAGACGGTCCAACCCGGAAAAAAATGGTAGAGAAGAGAATGAAAAAAATTGTTGCCCTTTCAGCAGAGATGGATGAACCGGATCTCTATGGTGATCCCCAGCCTGAAATATTGCTGATCGGTTGGGGCTCAACTTATGGCGTTATCCGTGAAGCAGTAGATGCCTTATCAGCCCTGGGGAAAAAGGCTGCAATGCTGCAGTTTAGCGATTTATGGCCGCTACCCCAGAAGCGGCTGAAGAATATAATGGCACAGGTTGATTATTCTTTTTGTATAGAGAACAATGTTAGCGGACAACTGGCAGAAATAATTCACCGGGAAACTGGCCTGGTTGTAGATCAGAAAATCCTGAAATACGACGGACGGCCGTTTTTATCTCATGAGATAGTCAGGGAGGTGGAAAAACGTGCTTAAAGCCGAAGATTACATGTCAAAAGAAACCGCCTGGTGCCCTGGTTGTGGCAACTTTAATATCCGCGAGTCTCTGGCAAAATCAATTGCCGAGCTTGAGCTGCCACCCGATCAGGTTTTAATCTGTTCGGGTATAGGTCAGGCAGCCAAGATGCCGCACTACATAGAAGCAAACGGTTTCAACGGCCTCCATGGGCGTGCTTTACCTCCGGCTCTGGGAGCTTGTCTTGCCAACAAAAATTTGAAAGTGATAGTAGATAGTGGTGATGGAGATTCCTATGGTGAGGGTGGAAACCACTTTATCCACAACATACGCAGGAACCCTGATCTGGTTCATTTTATCCACAACAACCAGATTTATGGTTTAACCAAGGGACAGGCCAGCCCAACCAGTGATCCTGGTATGGTTACAGGGGTGCAGACAAGCGGTGTGGCTATCCCTGCTTTAAATCCTCTCTCCCTTGCCCTGGTCCTGGGAGCCGGTTTTGTAGCCCGCTGTTATAGCGGAGAAAAAGAGCATCTCAAAGAGACAATGAAAGAAGCCATCTTGTTCCCCGGTTATGCCTTGATCGATATCTTACAGCCATGTGTTTCTTTTAATAAGATCAATACATATCGCTGGTATGGTGAAAGGATTTATTTCCCCACCATAGAAGATCCAGAAAACTGGTCGGAAGCAATGAAACTTTCCAGGCAGTGGGGTGATAAAATACCTCTCGGAGTTTTCTATAAAAAGGCCCGGGAAACTTTCGGATCATCGTTAAAATTCCTCCAGGGTGAACCGCTTGCTTTCCGCTCTTTTGATCCTCTTGAAACAGCAGGCGCCCAGGAAGAATTTTTTTAATCCAGGAGGTGTTTAAAATCACTTACGAGAGCATAGTTCTTGAAAAATATGATTCCCTGGCCCGGATTATTTTTAATCGTCCGGAAAAGCTGAATGCAATCAGCAGCACTATGAGTATTGAGATAAAAAGAGCTTTCTCTGAACTGGCTTCTGATGACCGGATCAGAACTGTGGTTGTGACCGGGAATCCAAGAATCAGGGAAAAAGATGGACGTCAGGAAATCAGACACTGTTTTTCAGTTGGTTGCGATCTTTCCGAGGCGGCGGCAGTTGAACCGATTACAGAAATGATTGCAGAGTTTGGAAAACCTGTTATTGCTATGATCAATGGATATGCCTTCGGAGGAGGTTATGAAATTGCTCTCGCCTGTGATTTTATTATAGCCTCAGACAATGCTGAAATAGGTATGCCGGAAATAAAACGCGGGTTAATGCCTGGGTGGGGTGGAACCCAGAGACTGCCAAGACGAATTGGAGCAGCAAGGGCTAAGTGGATGATTTTTACCGGCGATACTGTAAATGGAGCAGAAGCGGCTGCAATAGGTCTTGTTGATTGGTTAGTTAAGAGAGAAGAGCTCGATCAGTTTGTCACCGGCCTGGCTCTTAAAATTGCTTCCGGACCACCCCTGGGCCTTGCCAAAATTAAAGAAACAATTGATACTGGTATTGGGAAAGATTTGCCTGAAGCTTTAAAAATTGAACAGGAAGCACTGAAATTTCTTCTACAGACAGAAGATTTCCGCGAGGGTATTAATGCGTTTATGGAAAAAAGAAACCCGAACTGGAAAGGCCGTTAAATTGTTTGTCTGAATTCCTTACAAAGTATATAATGAATCTAAAGACCGCCATGAACATGCACACTAATCAATAAATACGAGGGAATGATTTTATTGTATGAGTGGGTATGTCCGCACTGTGGAAAAAAGTTTTACAGTTCCTGTCCAGATCGAAGCAGGAATATTATTGAGTGTTGCTACTGTGGAACTGAAATGAAAAATCCATATCATGATCCAGACTATAAAAAATAGATAGAAACAGTTTGTCAGGTGAGTTCCGGTTGATTATCCGGAGATATGTCTTCTCTATCCTTTTATCTTTTTATTATAATAATTCTGTGCCGTATGTACATGAATTAACCGAGCTCACCAGTCTGGATAGCAAAGGCCTTCCCCTGGTCAGGCAGCCCATCATAAAGTTCAGCGCCCACCATAATAATACTGTAAGCGCCCGTGATGCTGGTTTAACTTATAGCAGCATTGCTTCAGAGGAAAAGAAGTATTATGGTTATAAAAGTTAAGATGGTAGTATTTCTTGATCATGATTAGTAATACATATTTCGGAAAACATCCGATTTTTTCGGGGCTAATCTATTTTTTCAAAAAAGGCAGCTGAAATGGGTTATAACAGATGAACTCTAAAAGTGATTTTATTAACCAAAGTCAACATAAAGTAAGCACTACAGATGATGGCAGAATCTCCGGTTGGTCTGCGGTTGAACTTTTTGATGCTTTCAGCCAATTCGCCAATGGTTTAACCAGGATTACTCCTGATCAAATGTTTAGTTATATCCTCAATCAAATGAAATCCATTATCAAGGCAAAAGTGTCCCTGATTAACACCTTCGACAGCCAGGCCGGCGAACTTATTTGTCGTAGTATTACAGTTTCGGAAAAGGATAATTCAAGGTTAACCGGGATCATCGGTTCACAGATAATTGGTTTTCGTTCTCCAGTTTGCAGCAAGTCTTACGATGAGATGGTAACCAGGCGGGTGGCCAGGTTTAAAAGTTTGAACGAGGCTACTTTTGGCAAGATTCCTATCCAGATCAGCAGGGTTGCTGAAAAGATCCTTGGAATAGACAGTTATATTATCCTGGCGTTGGTCCTGAATAGACGTTTAGTTGGCACACTGTTACTGGCCGGAGAAGCAGAAGTAATGATTCAGGATGAACATTTACTGAAACCTTTTGCTGCAGTTATAGCGAATACCGTCGAATTGAAAGAGAAAGAAAAAGAAGCTGAAGCCGGCAAGGAGTGGTACAGGACTATAGCAGAAGATATTCCAGCCATGGTATGCCGCCTGTCCCCCGATTATAAAATCATCAACGGCAATGATGCTTACTGCAAATTTTATGGCGAAACCATGGAGACCCTAAAAGGCCTTGGTTTGTCTAAGCTACTGACCACAGAAGCATACCGTAAAGTGATTAGCCATTTTAAATCGTTAACTTATGAAAACCCTATTTCCAGCCATGAACATAATAATATTAATAAAGACGGTGAGGAAAGATGGATTCGCTGGATCAACAGGGCTCTTTTTGATGATCGAAACGAAATAAAAGAATTTTTAAGTATAGGCGAAGATATTACTGAAAGTAAAAAGATGTTAAGTATGCTTCAGGAAAGTGAAGCGGTAAAAAGTACAATTATTGAAGCAACTCCCGATCTGATCATTTTGCACGATGACCAGGGGTATTATCTCGATATACTGAGCGGGAGAGATGAGCTGCTTTACCTGCCCCGGGAGGAAATGATTGGTAAAAAGATGGAAGACATATTGCCCGGGGAAATTGTTTCGGTTATCCTGCAGTCAATTAAAAAAGCGCTGGAAACTGGTATCATGCAAACGCTTGAGTTCACTTTCCCTGCCAAAGAAGGTCCGCTCTACCTTGAGTCGAGAATTAAAGTAATCGGTGATCGAAAGGTGATTACCTTTGTTCGCGATATAACCGAAAGGAAGCATTTTGAAAATGCACTTCGTCAATCGGAAGAAAAATACCGCGAGATTATTAACAATATCCAGGAAGCTTATTACGAAGTTGATCTTGAAGGCAATCTGACTTTCTTTAACAATGCTACCGTTAAAATGCTTGGTTACAGTGCTGAGGAACTACAAGGTATGAGCTTCAGGAAGATCTATAAAGATCCTGAAACGGTTTTTCAAACCTTCCGTAAGCTCTACTATTCAGGCAATCCGCTTCGCAGTATAACCCTGGAACTAATTTGCAAGGATGGTTCGCTTATATTTTCAGAAATATCAGCATCACTGGTCCGGGACAGGCATGGTAAGGTCTGTGGTTTTCGCGGCCTGGCCCGTGATATTACTGAAAGAGTTAAGCTGGAAGAGAAGCTTAAATATCTCGGTATGCATGATCAGCTTACAGGGCTTCACAACAGGGCTTATTTTGAAGAAGAGATGAATCGCCTTGAAAAAGGCCGTGATTTTCCGGTTACGATGATCTCTGTTGACCTGGACGACCTCAAGCTTGTTAATGATTCGCTTGGTCACTTTGCCGGTGATGACCTGCTCAGGGCAGCTTCCGAAATTTTGAAAATATCTATTCGAAAAGGTGATATTCTGGCCAGGGTCGGTGGCGATGAATTTACGGCTATTTTGCCTGCTACTGATGCAGAAACAGGAGAACAGGTTGCAGCAAGAATAAGGACAAACATTGAAAAATATAACAGGGAACACCCCGATCTGCCGCTTGGTCTTTCGATCGGTGTAGCCACTGCTAATGGAAATGATAAAAGATTGCATGAAGTTTTTAAGCAGGCTGATGATCATATGTATCATGACAAGCTTTATCGCAGCAACCGGGTCAGGAACAGGACGGTGAAAGCCTTAATGACTGCTCTTGCCGAGCGTGATTATCTCACTAACGGGCATGCCCTCCGTTTAGCAGATTTTTGCCGCCAGGTAGGAGAAAGAGTGGGCTTGTCTTCAAGGCAGTTATCCGACCTGGCTCTTCTTGCTAATGTTCATGACCTGGGCAAAGTTGGTATACCGGACAGTATATTGTTTAAAAAAGGCAAGCTAAGCAGTGAAGAATGGCAGGTGATGCGGTTACATCCTGAAAAAGGATACCGTATTGCCATTACTTCTCCTGATCTTTCTCCGGTAGCCGACCTGATTCTGAAGCATCATGAACGTTGGGATGGCCAGGGTTATCCTCTCGGTCTTTCTGGAGATGAAATCCCGATTGAATGCCGTATCCTGGCTATTGTTGATGCTTTCGACGCCATGACCAATGATCGCCCGTACTGCAAAGCAAGAAAAATCGAAGATGCTCTTGATGAAATCCTCAGCTGTTCCGGGACTCAGTTCGACCCGGAACTCGTTGATATCTTTATTGCCCTTTTTAAAGATCCAAAATAAAAAAGTTCCCGTTGTTGTCGGGAACTTTTTATGGTTGTCTGTTATTAAGTTATTACTCAGGCTAGTTTGGCCAGGGTTTTTTCAAGGGCTTCCATTACGTTATCTATCTGTTCGCTGCTGATTACTGCCGGTGGCTCAATGCGGATAACCCGGGCGTTATTTAGGGTTCCACCTACCAGGACCCGTTGATCAAAAAGATCCTTGGCCAGTTTAAAACCAATTTCATCAGTTGGGAACTCCATTCCAATCAAGAGTCCTTTACCGCGAACATCTTTCAACACCCCGGGGTATTTATCTTTCAATACGCGCAGTCTATCGAGAATATATTTACCCTTTTCTTCAGCCATTTTTGGTATTTCCCATTCCAGGGTGTAATTAATGGCAGCGATTGCTGCTGAACAGCTGAGGGGGTTTCCACCAAAGGTTGGTGAACCTAAAATCCACGGATTGTCCTGCATATTATTCCAGAGTTCCGGGCGGGCGGCTATGCCTGTAATCGGCATTACTCCCCCACCGAATGCTTTGCCCATGATCAAAATATCAGGAACCACGTTTACCTGCTCAACTGCCCAGAGAGTTCCTGTCCGCCCCATGCCGGTCTGGATTTCATCTGTTATCAGGAATACTCCGTAGCGATTGCAAATATCGCGCAGGGCAGGAAGATAATCAGGCGGTGGCACAATAATACCTGCTTCCCCCTGAATTGGCTCAACGATTACTCCGGCCACTGATTCACCAACAGCGGTTAGGTTACGGATTGCTTTTTCTACAGCCTCCGCGTCGGCATATTCAACATGCTGAAACCCGGGAATCAAAGGCAGGTAAGGGGCCCGGTAAACCCCTTTACCTGTAGCAGATACAGCACCCATTGATTTGCCGTGAAAAGCATTAACAGTAGAAATAAACCAGGTTTTCCCCGAAGCCAGCCTGGCTAACTTAAGGGCCATCTCAACTGCTTCTGCCCCACCATTACATATAAAGGAATATTGCAGATCGCCAGGTGTAATCATGGCAACAAGTTTTGAAAGATATCCCCGCAGCGGTTCGACCAGTTCCTGGCTGTGCAGGGCATAACGGCCAAGCTGGGCTTTTACTACTTCTATTACCCTTGGGTTGCGGTGACCCAGCATATAAATGCCGAAACCACCAAGGCAGTCAATAAATTCGACTCCGTGAGTATCCCGGAATACAGCCCCCTCATCTTCCCATTCAACAAATGAATAATCCGATGATACAGATTTTCTTACTGTGAGGATGGCTGGATTTACATATTCGGCATAGTTTTCGACCGAGTCTGAAACAACTCTGTCTTTTTCCTCTTTGCTTAATTCATCTTTAAGTATAAGGTTAATAATACGTTTGCTTTCGTTTAGAACAGCTTCCCGATCCATTTTAGAGCTCCCCTTTCTATAAACTGTTATTAAACTATGATCAAGCAATAACAATGCCAATTACCTCTTCCCGGACTGATCTGATCCTGTTCACTGTTCAAGTGAGCCGAACTTTAATGAGCACGGAAAAAAATATTATTTCCACCTATCATTTTTTCTGAGCTTTTAATAAAACGAACCTATATATTTATCACATTTGAGACATATTCCGGGGGGAGGTTTAAAATTGAGAATTGAAGTGCTGCCGACGTGATGGTTTGCTTAAAAAACACGATGCTGTGGTATAATAGCACTGAATGTTTTTTGGACATCAATAGGCAACATCACGCAAAAGCCTGATCAATTTGGGATAGATTATAAACCTGATTGTTAAACAGGGAGAGTTAACAGATATGGCTGAAAAGAAAAAACCGCTTGATCAAAAGACTCTTGAAGCAAAAGGAGTCAGAGCGGAAAGACGGACTGTCCGGAAAAATAAAAAACAACGCAGGGGAAGTGGGTTTTTGAAAAGTTTCTTTCTTGTCCTGCTTGTTCTTTTCTTAATAGCCGGTGGTGCCGCTGCAGCTGTGGTAGTCAATTACGTTAACGAAGCACCTCCACTCGACCCTTCCCGACTGGCCACGGTTGAAACTTCATATATTTATGACAGCAGTGGTGATGAGATTGCTGCCCTTCATGAAGAACAAAACCGAATATTAGTCAGTTTGGAAGATATCCCGGAACATGTTCAAAGTGCTTTTATAGCAGTGGAAGACGAGCGTTTTTATAACCATTTCGGGTTTGATGTTGTTGGTAGTATCAGGGCTGCCTATGCAAACTTTAAAGCTGGTGAAATTGTCCAGGGAGCCAGTACAATTACCCAGCAGCTTGCCCAAAATGCTTTTCTTACTTCAGAAACTACCTATAAAAGAAAAGTACAGGAAATATGGCTGGCGCTACAACTGGAAAGAAATTACGGAAAAGAAGAAATACTGGAGATGTACCTTAACCGAATCTATTTTGGTAATGGTGCATATGGAGTGGAAGCCGCAGCCCAGACATATTTCAACAAGAATGTAACAAATTTAACCATCGCTGAAGGGGCTATGCTGGCCGGGGCTGTCAGGTCACCAAATTTTTATAACCCGATGAATAATATAACCGATTCTGAAGCCAGGATGCGGATTGTTCTTGGCAGCATGACTCGTCTTGGCTATATAACAGCTAACCAGCAGCGCCTGGCATTAATGCAGGTTATTGATTACGCAGAACCGCGCAACCCTGATTACTCATATCCTTATTTTGTTGACTATGTTGTTCATCATGAGTTGATCCGTATCTTGAGCGATGTTCCAACAATTGGTTCGCGTGAAGATGCTTATCAGGCAATATATACCGGAGGTTTGCGGGTTTATACTACACTTGAGCCGGAGCTTCAGGTCCACGTGGAAGAAGTTCTCGGACGTACCGATCTATACCCTTCCACAATAATGGTTGATATGGGGGGTATAAAAGAAGCAATAACTCAACTTCCTCCGGGCCGTGATTTATCCAGAGCCCAGATTCAGGAATTTATTGACGAAGAAGAGGGTATCGCCCAACCCCAGGCGGCAATAGTTGTTGCCGATCCTGTCACCGGGAGAATTAAAGCCCTGGGTGGGGGACGAGAGTATCGTAAAAGATATGATGAAATTTTAAGATTCACCACCCTGCGCCAGCCCGGTTCGGCAATAAAACCAATTATTACTTATGCTCCTGCCCTGGAAGAAGGGGTCCTGGCCGGAGCGGGCTCAACTCTTGATGATTCACCATTTACCGGTCCGCAGGGATGGAAACCGAAAAATTTTGACAATCGCTTCAGGGGTATGATCTCGGTGAGGGAAGCGCTTTACTATTCTTATAACGTTCCTGCCGTCCGGGCTTTTCAAGCTCTCGGAACCAGGGTGGGAGTTGGCTATGCGCAGCGGATGGGTATTTCAACTATTTCACCGGGTGAAGTAGATAACCTGGCTTTGACTTTGGGTGGTTTCACTTACGGGGTGACAGCAATTGATATGGCACAGGCTTATGGCGTTTTAGCCAATGAAGGAATCAGGGTGGAACTGCATACAGTCGAAAAAATAGTAGATCGACACGGTGTGATTTTATACGAGCAAAAGGTTAATCCCCGCCAGGTGTTAAGCCCGCAGGCTACTTTTATAGTTAATGATATTTTGCAGGATTTTGTAAGGGTTTATCTCGGTCGCGCTCTGCAAATCGATCGTCCTGTGGCTGCTAAAACAGGAACGACTGAAAACTGGAAAGATGTTTACCTGGTTGCTTATACACCTAACTTGGTGGCGTCATTCTGGATGGGTTATGATGAGCCGAAGATGGGAGGTATTCAGCAGGGATGGCGTTATTCGACAGCATTTTTACGGGAAGTATTTCTTAAAGTTTTTCAGGATCTTGAAAAAAGGGATTTTAACCGCCCGGATGGAATAATCAGGATGGAGGTATGCTCACTTTCCGGTCTTCGCCCCAGCGCTATTTGTCGGGCAGCAGGAACAATTCGCAGTGATTATTTTATTGAAAAATATGCACCCAGGACAATTTGTAATATGCATACTGAAATTATTCCCGATCCTGCCGAAGAAGACGAAACGGAAATACCCGGGGAAGAGCCTCCATCTGAAGAACCTCCTCCCGTGGAGGAACCTCCGTCTGAAGAACCTCCTCCTGCCGAGGAACCTCCTCCCGAAGAACCTCCTCCCGGTAATGGTGAAGGTAACGGGCAGGGAGGTAATATGGACGAACTGATCGATTGGTGGGAAGATGTTCTTGGCGATGAGTGGAGAAGGCGGTTTGAAACTAATAACTAAAACATCAGGAGGGTTAAAAAATGGATGACAACAATATACCTGTAGTTGTTGAAAAACCAAACAATACCCTGGGCATTGTTTCTCTTGTCTGTGGTATCCTTGCCGTTATCTTTATCTTTTGTTGTGGCTACCTGGCAATAATTCTCGGTATCGGTGCCCTGGTCTGCGGCATTCTTGCCCAGCAGAGGCAGCAGCAATACGCCATGGCCGGTATTATTCTGGGAGCAGCAGGAATTGCTCTTGGAATCATTTTTGCAATTATCGGCCATATAATTTTCCCCGGATTGTTCAACATGATTGAGAGTGAGATGTATAGGTGGTAAAAAATGAGCAGTAAAAGAAATAACCCCGCTCATCACTGGTTTGAGCGGGGTGTGTTTATATTTTTACTGATAGTTGTCAGTGCTGTAATACTCTATGTGGCAGACCAGGATTTGCGCGATGCAGTCCGGCCTTATCACTGCCTGTTCTACCAGTTAACCGGGCTGCTTTGCCCGGCCTGTGGTGCTACCAGGGCGATGCTCCATCTATTTAGTGGAAACATTATGCTATCTTTAAAGAGTAACGCCCTCGCTGTTTTTATCCTGCCCCTGGTTGCATATGCCCTATGGTTAATTCTCAGGATTCTATTTGATAAAAACTATTCAATTGATGACTTAAAGATTGCCCCATTTTTCATTTGGTCTGTATTTGCCCTGATCCTGATTTTCTGGGTAATGCGGAATATTCCCTATTTTTCTTTTCTGCGACCCATCTAAAATACAGTTAATCCCTTGCTGTTTTTAGAATTCCTGTTGCTTTTGGATTGACCGATTTTTATTTCCTCCGGCGCCCCCGTTAAAATATTTACCTTTAGTGAAGAATTTAGGTTATATACAAAAAGAGGTCAAACCCTGGGGCAGGAAAAATGTTTACAAAAGTCGAATAATTACAACACTGTCATAAAAATATTTAGAAAGGTATGTCCAAGCACAGGGAGTAGTATTTGCCTGGGAACCAATTGATAAGGACAAATGGTGATTAAATGGCTTATAAAGTGATAATAGCGGGAGCCGGTCCGGGAGGGGCAGTTCTGGCCCGGGAATTGGCCCGGCATAATATTGACGTAACGATCTACGAAAAGGGCAGTTTTGACGATCTTGGTCATGATTGGTCTGATGCAGTTGAACTGGTTGCCCTGGCAAAAGCTGGTTTTGATATGCCTGAACTGGTTAATGGTTGCTGGAAAGGTAAGTTGGTTAAGGAAACAGGAGATCATGAAGGTCTATTTGAAAAACATGCTGTGACTCATCTCCGGGTCAATTCCCCCGGATATGCCGACTGTAAAGTAGTGGAGTTCAGAATGATTACAACAGATCGTCGCAGGCTGGGTCAACAGCTGATTAAAGAGGCGCTTGATGCAGGGGCAGAAATTATTTATGACCACGAAGTTAATGGACTGCTTTTCCATGAGAACGGGCGAAAAGGTCTGGGAGGAGTAGATGTTCACGGAATAAGATTTAAGGACCTTATTTCCGGTGAGGAGAAAGAAGTATATGCCGATCTGGTTGTAGAGTCATCAGGCTACAAATCGATCTTAAGGACTGCGCTTCCTGAATACACAGGTTTGGCAGATCCATTTCATGATAGCGATTATGCCCTTGTCCACCGGGAAGTGCGCTTGTATGGACCGAAAGAAGGAGGTTTTTCAGAAGTCCCCGATCAATACCGCTACGGGTTTTGCACAGGGTACCAGTGGAGCCATATTCACAATGAGAACCAGGTAGATGTGGGAGCCGGTGTAAAGAACGCACCGGGCAACCCCGACCCTTTAGATATAATCGAGGAGTTTATTCTCAGGAACAGGGCCATCAAAGATGAAAAAATCAGGGGTGGCCGCAGCTTATGTATTGTCGGGCGTCCGTTGACCAGTTTTGTAACGAACGGTTTTCTTGTTATTGGTGATGCTGCTTCCACTTCTGTTCCAACCACTGGTTGCGGGGTGGGGTCAGCGGTGCTGAATGCACTGTGGGCAGCGGAAGTCATCTGCCAGGCAGCAAAAGAGCAAAGGAATGATATTGGCATACTGTGGGGTATTAATAAAAAGTTTTATTGTGATAGCAACAGGGGTAAATCTTTTGCCGCACTTTCCGCTTTAAGGACGATGCTGCAAACTTTCAGCCACGATGAACTGGATTATCTCTTTATCAAAAATTTGTTGGACACCGGGACTTTGCAGAACGCCATTAACGGCAGATTTGAACCCCCGGGACTGCTAAAGACAATCAAAGCCTTAAGCGGAATAGGTCGTCTGTCACTGCTTTTAAAGCTTAATAAAGTAGTTAACACTGCAGTAAAAATATATAAACATTATAATGAATATCCCGGATATTGGGATAATGCTCTTTATGAGGAATGGAAAGATAGGGCAGTAGAACTGCATCAGATTGCTTTTTAGATAGCTATTTCGCTTCTGTTTCTTCCCTTTTTCTTGGCCTTATAAAGAGCGTTATCTGCTTTTTGATAAGCAGTGTTAAAGGAGGTTGCCCCGTTGTTTCCCAGGGCAGTTACGCCGAGGCTGGCAGTAATTTTTAAGTTTTCCAGTTTTCCGGTAAAGGTACAGCCTTCAATAGCCCGGCGGATTTTTTCGGCAACATTAAAGGCTCCATCAGGTGTTGTTCCGGGTAATAGCACGGCAAATTCCTCACCACCGAACCGGCACAGGATATCAGTGGAACGAATCTGACCCTTAATAACTCCCGCTATCAGTTTAAGAACAGTGTCTCCATTTGGGTGACCGTAAGAATCGTTTACATTCTTGAAGTCGTCAAGATCAAGAATAATCAGGCTTGAAGTTCCCTCGCTTCTTTTTAGCCTTTCAGCTTCCATTTCTACAAATTCAGTAAAACGCGTTCTATTATATAACCCGGTCATCATATCGGTGCTGGCCATATGCCTGAGCTGCCGATTTTTCTTCTCCAGTTCCTTATTCTGTGTTTGGATCAACTGTTGCTGCAAAGTACTTAAAGCATTTGTCCGCCACATTACCAGGGCCAACCCCAGGCCAACAGCAGAAGCGCTTAAACCGTTAACACGAACAGTGGAAATTAATTCGATGTTGTGCTGTGTTAGGGGAATCATGAAAAAGAAGATCAGGTAAGATAAAGTATATATCAAAGTTGAAAAAAGGGGGCGCATAATAACAAACAGGGCTACGGCTACGTTGGCGATTAAGAACGGGTTAATGCTGCTGGTTACAAACTGGTCGATTACACAGGTGATAACACCCAGCAGCAGGTATAGAAAGGCAAAAAGGTGCGACAGCGTTAACCCGATCATGCGGTCGGCGAATTTACCTTTTCTGGATTGTAAAGCAATTAATCCGCCGACGGTTAACAAGATAAGCATGATGCTGTGCGCATAGATAATATATATACGCCAGTGATAGGTTATCTGGTCTGTCCCTGGCGGGGTATCTTTTAAGGCCACTGTGAAAAGGGCAATCAAAATTAGATGAAGTGGTAGCAAGATGTAAAACATCAGAATAATACGCTGGAGGTTAGCGTGGTCAAACTGGTGCCCGGGTAGACGGTCAATCAGCAGTGCATTCTTAATTACTTCAACAGCATTTTTTATCAGGTTCATCCACCCTTTGTCTTTTTTGCTTATTTTAAAGAATAATAATTACTTACACAGCTATTCGCCATAGTATAGTTGATTCCTGCTATTAGGTTTTAAGACAGCCATAATAATGGATGCTGTGATATAATCACCTTGTGGTCTGACTGTAAGGTTTCCTACCGGTATCCTGCCGATTAAAAAGTATAACAGGAGATGATATGATGGATAAAGAATTATGCGAACTGGATGAACTGCAGATTACCGTAATTATTGAGGATAGCGCCGGTTTTGATAGCGGTTTGCTGGCTCAGCATGGAGTATCATTTTTCGTTGAAGCGCGTTACAGGGAAAAAAGAATGCGCCTGTTGTTTGATACCGGACAGGATGCGGAACCCTTGTTGCATAACATGCAGCTGCTGGGCATAGACCCTAAGGGGATGGATATGGTTGTGCTCTCTCACTGCCATTACGATCACAGTGGCGGTTTAATGGGTTTTCTGAAGGCTGCAGGTTCGCAGCGATTGCCCGTAATAGCCCATCCAACTGTTTTCCGGCCTAATTTTACCATCAATCCTCTATTGAGAACTCATGGCTTGTTTCCGGATGCAAGCAGGGACTCAATTGAAAAAGCAGGCGGTGATTTACTGCTAACCAGTGAGCCTTTACCGTTATTCCCCGGGGTTGTAACCAGTGGTGAGATTATGGATATTGTTGAGTTTGAACAAAGTCTGACCCTAAAGGCATATACCCTGTCAGAGGGTAAAGTTATCCAGGATCGTCTCTCAGACGATCTTTCCCTAATCTTTAAACTGCCCGCTGGGTTGGTTATATTGTCTGGATGCTCACACCCCGGGATTATCAGTATTGTAGAGAAAGCGAAAAACCAGACCGGGATTGAACAGGTAGCAGCGGTTATTGGCGGGTTCCACCTTATTTCCGCCGATGACCAGAGGATTAACGAAACCCTGGATGCCTTTTCAGCAATGGAAGGAGCAGAGGTTTATACCGGGCACTGTACCGGTTTTAAAGCATCATGTGCCCTGTCGGAGAAGTTGAAAAAAAGATTCCATAAGCTCCAAACTGGGTTAAAAATTACTTTTTAATAAGCAAAAGGAGTTGTAATAAATGAATATCAAGGAAATATACAACTATGTAATTGAAAAAGGTATTGAACAGGATCCCCGGGGAAGCGAAGATGTCAGGGAAGCCCTGAAAAGTGAGAAAAAAAAGTATGATGAAATGAAGGAAGACGAGAAAAAGGATTACGACCTAGAAAAATTAACCAACCCCTACAGCGATACCAGGATACTCTGTGGTGATCCCGGTACCGAAGTAAAAAGAATTTTAGTTGGTGTTGATATCGAGGTGGGTGAAGTTTTACTAGCTGAAAAGCTTGGAGAAAAGGGTAAGCCTGTAGATTTAATTATGGCTCACCATCCCGAAGGAAAAGCGCTTGCTGCCCTGCATGATGTGATGCATTTGCAGGAAGATATTATGGCCCGGTTCGGTGTGCCGATCAATGTGGCGGAATCTTTGATGGCTTCACGCATCAGCGAGGTAAAAAGAGGGCTGATGCCTGTGAATCATAATCGGGCGATTGATGCAGCTAAAATTTTAGGCCTTTCGATGATGTGTGCTCATACTGTTGCAGATAACCAGGTTACTTCCTACCTGCAGGATTTATTCGATCGGGAAAAGCCGAAAACTGTTGGAGAGCTCATTAAACTGCTCAAGGAGATTCCCGAATATGCTGAAGCTGTAAAGAACTGCGCCGGTCCCGAGATTATACTTGGCAGCAAAGAAAGAAGAGCCGGTAAAGTCTTGGTTGATATGACAGGTGGAACCAGCGGATCAGAAAACTCCTATGAAAAGCTATCACAGGCCGGAGTCGGAACTATCGTTGGAATGCATATGAGTGACAAACATCGCAAGGAAGCGGAAAAGCATCACTTAAACGTGGTTATAGCCGGGCATATATCAAGTGATTCACTGGGTATGAATTTGTTGCTGGATGGAATCGAGGAAAAAGGTATTGATATAATCCCCTGCTCGGGCATAATCAGGCATAAGCGTTCCTAAACTAAAAGGCGGATCCTGGCATCAAGGGCTAATGCCCCTTTGCTTTCAGCAAAAACCCTGACCGGGTTGATATCAATTTCCTTGATGCCGGGGAAATCTGTCAGCAGGTATGAAGTACGGATGATCAGGTCAATAAAAGCATCAACATCCCCGGGGCTGTTACCGCGTAAACCGCTTAAAATCTGCCAGGCCTTAAGCTGTTTCAAGCGTTTTTTGGTACTATCGTAGCTGGCAGGGCACAGTATGTTGGTTATATCCTCTATTACTTCTATATATATGCCGCCCATACCGAAGTAAATTACCGGACCAAAAGAAGGATCGTATTTTCCCCCGACGAACATATCATATCCCCCTGGAGCCATCTTTTGAATCCTTACTCCGCTAAAAACAGCCTGTTCGTTATAATGTTTTAAATTGCTGCGGATTTGGTCAAACCCGGCAGTAATTTCTTCCGCGGTCTTTATATCCAGCAGTACTCCACCTGCGTCTGTTTTGTGCAAAGCCTGTGGAGAGACCACCTTCATGACGACAGGATAACCAAGGTTACCGGCAATCTCCACTGCTTCATCGGGAGTTGCCGCAGTATTTGAGGGTATGGTTTTAATTCCATAAGTGCTTAACAGTTCCAGGGATTCTTCCCCATAATCACCTTCTCTAATTTTTATCCATACCTGTGCTGCATTGTGATCAATACCCTGCGGCGGCAATGGTTTTTCCTGCGCCAGTATTTCATTGCGCTTACGATAATAATTCATTTGCATGGCAAGTGCCCTGATCATTTCTTCGGGACTATTGAAAATTGGGAATTCAACATAGCGTTTTGTTTGCTGGATCATCCTGGTCGGGCCAAAAAGGCAGATGGCAAGAGGTTTCCCCGATGATAGCATTGCCCCCCAAGCTTCCTTGGATAAGTCTGTTAAAAACATTTTATGAAAAATATTTTCTCCTGCGGGCATCTGTGGTCTCTGACTAATATAAACCGATCCGTCAACCTGGTCGGAATGCATAACCGAGTAAAAAACATGAGCGGTCAGCTTGGGGTCATATATGTCACCCATATCAAGAGGGTTGGAAAAATTAATAACCCCGGCATTGCTGAACTTTTTCAGGCTTTTATAAAATTGCTCATCCATATCGGCAAACTTAAAGCCTGCTTTTTCGCAGAGATCTGCTCCGATCACTGAAAATCCCCCGGCCGGGCTCATCACCATGATCCGGTTACCTTTCATAGGAGGAAGATGAAAAGCCTTGGTTACTTCAACGAAGTCAAGAAAATTATCTATTCTGATCATTCCTGCTTCTTCAAAGGCAGAGTCAATAATATCCTCGTCGCTTCCCAGGGCTGCTGTATGGCTCATCGCTGCAGTTTTACCTGCTTCTGTGGTATTTGATTTATAAACTATGATTGGTTTGTCAATATATTTGGCTGTCTCTATCAGTTTGCGGCCGCGGCTGATGCTTTCGAGGTAGAGGCAGATTACTTTTGTTTGCGGATCCTCCCCGAAATACTCCAGGAAGTCTACTTCATCCAGGTCAAGCTTGTTGCCAATGCTGGCAAACTTAGCCAACCCGATTTTCTCATCAAACAGGTAGTTTAACATTGTCAGCGAAACACCGCCACTCTGGGAAATTATTGACATTTCTCCTTTTGGGGCCTTGTGAAGGGCAACAAAAGGCAGGCAGAGGCCATTCTCCGTATTAGCAACTGTGACGCTGTTCGGCCCGACAAAACGAATACCATGCTCGTGGGCTATTGCCAGCAGCTCTTTGGCCAGTTCAGCCCCTTCGCTGCTGTATTCAGAAAAACCACCTGAAGGGATGGCCATTCTATTAATACCGAACTTGCCGCAGCGTTTCATCATGCCGGGAATCAACTGAGCGGGGATCATACAGTAGGCCAGATCGGGGATTTCCGGAAGGTCTTCAATGGTTTTAAACATTCTTACACCATCTACGTGAACATCATCACTGCGTTCATTAACTCCAAATATTCTGCCCCTGTAGCCCCAGCGCAGCAGGTTTTCAAGGGTCAGACGGGGGATGTTGGTTGGTTTTGAGGAAAGCCCGATAATAACAATAGACTCAGGGTAAAAAATCTTATCCATACTTTCTTCCTCCTCTATACCAACTCAGGATCAGCCGGTTCACTTGGTGATATTTATTTTACCATAGATTAGAAATATTATTTACTGGTGTTTCCCTGGCTAATTAAGTTTTATTAATAAAAAAAGAGGATTTCTCAACTTCTATATATAACTTATACGATTGGAATATAATCAATTTATTAGTAGTGATTACTAATATAAAGAAATATGATGAAAATATTAACAGATAGAGGGAAATAATGGATAATAAGTTCTGGCAGTTTTATGAAAGAGTTTATGACATGATTTTATTGAGGCTGTCCCCGTACCAGGTAATGCTTGAGAAAGCGTTTCTCCTGCTGGAGCCCCGGAAAGGATTATTTTACCTGGATGCAGGGTGTGGAACAGGTAACTTTTTACGGTTACTCAGCGCTTCTACAGACGATTACCAGCTTCATGGAGTGGATTTTTCTCCGGCAATGCTGAACAGGGCGAAAGAAAAGCTCGGGCAGAACAAAACAAAAGTCACTTTGCTGGAGACGGACCTTAACAAAGAACTTCCCTTTGCTAACCATTTATTTGACGGAATTGTCTGCCTGAATGTAATTTATGCAATTAGTGAAGCAGAGCATCTGGTGAATGAATTTGGTAGAATTTTAGAGCCGGGCGGTCGGCTGGTATTGTCCACTCCTTTAAAAGAGCCGAAAATAACCCCCATTGTCAGGGAACATCTCAGTTTGTTAAAAGAAACATATCCAAAATCCTGGTTGTTCGTTTTTGTCGGCCAGGTGCTTAAGGTGCTGTTTCCCATGTCTGTTTTTATATTAATTAATATTTTTATAAAAAGGAAAAAAGAATTTACCTTCTATAGCGAAGATGAAATAAAAGCATTATTGTTATCTGCCGGTTTAAAACCGGAAACCGTTTTGCTGGTTTACGGGAAGCAAAACTGGTTGATTCGTGCTGTTTGTGATAGCAGGGGAACAGCATTATGAGCGGGGGCAATAGTATGGACGAAGTAGTTATAACCGGACTGGGGCCGGTTGCTCCTAACGGAATTGGAATTAATGCCTACTGGGATGCCATAACTTCGGGTCGTTCCGGGATAAAACGAATTGTCAGTTTTAATCCTTCCGGATTACCGTGCCGGATAGCGGGTGAAATAAAATCTGCTGATTTGACCAATTGCAACGGGTACTACAACGGTAATCTTCCTGATTCAAAAGCCTGTAAACTCTCTGTAATTGCTACGATGCTGGCCCTTGAAGATGCCGGCCTATCCCCGGAAGATCTGGCCGATTACCGGACAGCTGTTTATATGGGAGTAAGCACGACAGATATGGAAGTGGTGCAACGGGAATTTCATCTTTTCGAAGATAAGGGAATGGCAGCACCCGACTCCCTTATTTCGGCTTTTCCGCATACCCCGGCTGTAATAGTCTCTCAGGTTTTAAAATCGTATGATAAGGTAATTACAATATCTACTGCCTGCACTTCCGGGTTAAACAGCATTATTTTTGGAGCAGAGTCCATTGCCCGTGGAGATGCTGACCTGGTAATTGCAGGTGGGGTTGATACTCCGCTTTCCCCCTTGGTGTTGTCCGGTTTTTGCTCGGCAAAAATGGTGCCGACATCATATAATGATCAACCGGAAAAAGCTTGCAGGCCATTCGATATCGACCGTGAGGGTGGAGTTTTATCGGAAGGGGCCGGTGTGGTAATCCTGGAACGAAAGAAGAATGCACTGCGCCGAAATGGGAAAATATATGCAAATTTTTCCGGTGGGGGGCTTTCAACTATTTACTCGCTAAAAAAAATGAAAACAACCATATATGATGCCATGGAGCATGCACTTGAAAATTCTGCACTTACTCCTGCTGAAATAGACTATATATGTGCCTGTGCACCGGGGGATCCGGTAATTGACCGTGTGGAAACTACGGCAATTAAGGATCTGTTTAAAAGACGGGCATATAGCGTCCCTATTAGTTCAATTAAATCAATGATCGGAAATCCGGGAGCAGCTGCCGGTCCTCTCCAGGCTATAACGGCAGCAATGTCGATTCGGAACAATTTTGTTCCTCCCACTATAAATCTTGAAAAACCGGGAAAGTCGTGTGACCTCGATTATGTTCCGGGCACAGGAAGAACTGCCAGGGTTAACAGGGCCCTGGTCAATGTCCGTGGATTTGGCGGGGGCATAAGCAGCCTGGTTCTATCCAGCGCCACCTGATTTGTAGTCTGGTAAATCCAGATTATTATGCCGATCGACCCCGGCAGTTAATACAAAGGAAGGGGTTTAAAGTTGACTGATCTTATCCTCGGGTTGCTCACAGCTACTATTATAGCGCATCTATTGCTTGGCATCCTGGTGTTGAATAAAAAACCGGGCATCCTGTTGACTCGGATAATATTCAGCTTATCTTTGAATGCTGCTGCCTGGGCATTTGCAGTTTTAATGGTTACCCTTACGAATAATTATGAACAAATTCTTTTTTGGGTTCGGGCCAGTCACGCTGCCGGAATTATGATTATCTGGCATGTCTATACCCTTTCTTTATCATTTCCCGCGGGGAAACCACTGGCAACAAAATACAATATTATGGTTTTGCTTATATGTATTACCCTCTTTTTATCATCTTTTAGTCCATATCTAATCAGTGGATTGGCCGAACCTCACCTGTCGAAAGTGCCGACCTTTAGTTTTTTATTTCTTCCCTATGTTCTCACTTATGTTGGGTTGGCGCTTTATGCACTGGTTCGTTTATACAAAAGAGCCGGAGCTGCCCGCGGTTTGCAGAAAATGCAGTTGAAATATCTTTTTGGCGGCATCATTATTTCGCTCGCACTTTCATCCCTGGCCAATGTTTTCCTGCCTCTATTAAATTTCAGTGAAATAGCAGGCTTTGATATCAGGCCCCTGGGCCCGGTATTTTCCACGGTAATGGTTGGTTCTGTAACTTATGCAATCATCAGGTACAGGTTTATGGATATGCGTTTGGCGATCAGAAAAAATATGTCTACCGTAGTGGCTATCCTAATAATGGTAGTATTACTATGGCTGTTTATTCGTTTTGTTAGAAGTACAGCGATTGACCTTTATAGTATGGGCGTTGATTTCTTAATTATCTTAACCGTATTGTTGGTGCTTTTTAGCTTTTCGCCTTTTAGAAACCTGGTTCAAAAAGTACTCGATCGCTACCTTTTTCGCAAAACTTACGACTATCGGACTTCCCTGTTGGATAAAATACATAAGCTGACAACCCTGCTAAATCTTAATCAATTGATTGAATCGCTGGTTACCGAAATAGTCAGGGATATGGATTTGGAATGTGGTTACTATTACTGCCTGGTCAACCGTAAAGTGCTTTATTATGGTGCTGGTATAGACGAAATTGCAAAAGATGATAAGCAGTGCAGCGAGTTTGCTGCAGTTGGTGATAATCTTCTTAAGCATCTTGAAGAGAATAAGGACATTGTTCTTCAGTCAGATCTTAATAAGCAAAAGGTTGGCTCACTCACAAAACAGCTTGAAAAAGAAATGAGCGAACTAAAAATTGATATAGTTGTGCCAATGCTTACCGGCAGTGAACTTGAAGGGGTAATTATGCTGGGGCAAAAGATGTCTGGTGAACCATTTTTCAAAGAAGATATTCAGCTGCTATCTTTTTTATCATCCCAGGTTACTGCAGCCTTAAAGAATGCCAGGTTATACCAGGATCTGCTTGATACCAAGCGTTACCTGGAACGGATAATAGCTAATATGGGCAATGGTTTGATTGCTGTTGATGATAATGGTAAAATAACAGTATTTAACAGCGAAGCGGCTTCCATGACCGGTTTAAATTCAGAGCAGGCCCTGGGGGCTAGCGCCGAAGTTCTTTTAAATGAACAGATCTATAAACTTTACATTGAAACACTTGAAGCGGGCCGGGGCAGACACGGGGTTGAAATAACCCTGCAAGTAGGCCTGGAAAAACGTTATCTTTCCTGTAATACATCTTTGATTGAATTTAAGGAGACCGGTAGTAGCGAGGTAATAATTGTTCTAGGTAATATAACCCGGATTAAGGAACTTGAACATGAAAAAAGCCAGGCACAAAGACTGGCTTCATTGGGTGAAATGGTAGCCGGAATAGCACATGAAATAAAGAATCCACTAGTTTCAATCAAGACATTTGCAGATCTGTTACCTGAAAAATATGATGACGAACATTTCAGGTATAACTATTCCATGATCGTTAGCAAGGAATTAAGCAGAATAAATGATTTGGTAACAGAGATGCTCAACTATGTCAAACGAAATGATCCAGTTATAGAGAAGTTTAAGCCCGTTAAGCTTTTGGACGATGTTTTACTGTTGCTATCTCCCCAGTTGGAGGCAGGCAATGTTCTAGTAGAAAAGCATTATGCAGAAGAAGAGTTTTTGCTTGATGCTGATTACAGCCTTCTTAAACAGGCTTTAATCAATATCTGTGTAAATGCCATTCAGGCAATGGCCGGGGGCGGAACTTTAAAAATTGGTTTGAAATATTTGGTTAATAAAAGTAAAATTAAAGAAATTAACGAAAATGAACCCAGGTATGCTGAAGAGAAGTGTGAGGAAATTTGTTTTATTATTGAGGACACGGGGATCGGCATAGACAAGACTATCAGTGAAAGTATTTTTGACCCCTTTGTAACTAGTAAAGCTGATGGCATTGGACTCGGGCTAAGCGTGAGCCAGAAAATAGTTCTTGCCCACCGGGGAAAAATTACGTTTAGCCAGGCCGAAGGCGGGGGAACAATTTTTGAAGTTAAATTGCCGGTATATGATAACCTTGTGTAATTAAGCCAAAAATACGCACAGGATTTATGGAGAGTGGGGGTAACCTTGAGGCTGGTTGTGCTATTTTCCGGTGACAGTGTAATCCAGGGAGAAATAACCGGGATTTTCCCCGGCAACTTTCACCTTGTTGTTTGCAATGGTGACTTTTCTGGCAAGGCATTGCTTAAGGATGTTACCCGGGGTATTGTCATGGTTGATACAGATTCTCCCTATGCTGAGCGCTGGTTGATGAAAATTAAAGCGATAAGCCCTGATTTGGTCTGCATTGGAGTGGGCAAAAAGAAAGATAAATTCTTACTGTTCAATAATTACCTGTATGATCACCTCGAAATACCATCCGAGGAATGGCAATTGGCTAAACTGCTTGAAAGGGCCTGGGAGAAAACTGAACCGGTGCCGAAAAAAAATAGTAATCAGCAAGCTTTAATTCCCGGTTATGCCGGTAGGGAGGGGCTGGTTGATTCAGATCGGCCCTGGGCCAGAATTCTATCTGATTTTTCAAGAGCCATGAGCAACCAGTTCAATAAAGAGAGATTTCTTGAATTATTTCTTGATGCGGTTAAAGAGCTAGTTCCTGTAGGTAAGATTGCAATTCTGCTGAAAACACCAGGTTGTGATCGCTATAGCGTTTCGGTGCATAAAGGGCTTGACCCTGCACTGTTAAAACAGCTCTATTTTACAACTGAAAGCGGAATGCTCTCCTGGTTGGCCGAGCAGGGTGCTATTCTTTTTAAGGAAGAAGCTTTCAGGTTGCAGGAAACTGGCAGTGACGGTGATTTAATCCAGGAGATGAAATTACTAAATGCAGAAATATGCCTTCCCCTGTTTGTTCATAACAACCTTGTAGGAGTGCTGTCCCTTGGTAAAAAAATAACAGGGGATGCATTTTGTAAAAACGAACTCGAACTGCTTTACTCAGTTTGTGGAAATATTGCTTATGTTTTAAGCGACCTGGATCTGCATGAGCGGGTAATAACCCAAAAAGTATATATTGAAAGTATCCTGCAGTTAATGAACAGCGGTGTAGTGGCTATAGATGGACGGGATAAAATAACAATCTTTAACCAACGTGCCGCTGCTATTATTTCAACCGAAGCAGATCATATGGTCGGTTGCGACTTAAGAAAGCTGCCCAGTCCCCTGGGAGATATGCTTTATGAATCGCTTTTAGAAGGGACCAGTTACCATAAACAGGAGATTACAATTGGCAGCGAAAAAATACCACTGGAAGTAAGTACTTACCGCATGACAAACGATAGCGGGTCGGTCCTTGGTTCTGTCATGATTTTTGATGATATCAGGACAAGAAAAAAAATGGAAGCTGAGAAACTGCATTCCGAACAAATTGAAATGCTTAACAGTTTTGTCGGCCAGCTAACTCATGAAATTAAGAATCCCATGGTAGCGATCCAGACTTATGCAGAGCTGTTGCCGGAAAAATACGATGATAGTGATTTTCGCAATACCTTTTCTGAAATGGTTAACCGCGAAATCCATCGTTTGAATGAGCTGGTAGAACAGTTGATTGCCTTTTCGTCCCCGCTTCGCTATCAATATGAAATAATTGATGTCCATGAAGTGCTTAATACAGCGGCAGACTATCTGAATTACGATGGTCGGGGTTCGGAAATAACCATTAAAAAACAATATTGTGGTGATAAAATAAAAATTAAAGCCGATAAGACCAACCTGGCCAGGGCTATTGCCTATTTATTAAAGTTCTTTTCGGATAATGCAGCAGATAATTATGAAATCTATATTAAAACTGCCTGCCTGGCTGAAGGGAATGCAACAGGAATGGTAAACATCCTGATTACCGATTCCACAACCAGCATTGGTACACAACAACTGGATCAATTATTTGATCCCCTGGCTATCAGGCCTGATAGCATTATTTCACTTGGCTTACCGGTCAGCAAGAAAATCATCGAAGATCATGAAGGCTTGCTTCGTGCTGCCCAGAAGAAAGGCGGTTACTTGAAGTTTGGCGTGGCGCTGCCGCTTTTTCCGGAAAGCTCAAACATCAAGGGAGAGTAAAATGACAGAAAAAACAAAAATACTTATTGTAGACGATGAATTGGGACCGAGGGAATCGTTGAGGATGATCCTTCGGGATAATTATGAAACGACTGTTGCAACAAACGGCCAGGAGGCAATTCATTACCTGAATGAAATTGATTTTGACCTGGCTATCCTGGATATTCGCATGCCGGATATAAGTGGAATTGATCTCTTGAGAGTTGTCAAAGAGAAAGCACCCGAAACAGAAGTGGTTATGATTACAGCCTATGCTTCGATTGATACAGCAACCAAGGCTTTGAGAGCCGGGGCGCTGGATTACCTGATCAAGCCTTTTGATCTGGCTTCTGTCAGGGAAATTGTCAATAAAGGTATAACCAAGCGTAATAATGCCCGCCTGGTGGAAAAAAGAATCAATGACCTTCAGCAGGTAAATAAAACCCTGGAAAGTGAAATAGCCAGCACTTATGACAGCATTAACAGTTATTATGAAGAAACGATAACCTCACTGGTTGCTGCAGTTGATGCTAAAGATTCCTATACCAAGGGTCATCAGGAAAGAGTAGCCCGCCTGGTAGTTACTATCGGTGAGCATGTCAATTTAAAGGCTGATGAAATTACAACCCTCCAGCAGGCGGCCATGCTGCATGATATAGGTAAAATTGGTGTGCCCGAATATATCCTGAGAAAGAATGGCGAGCTGAGTAGCGCTGAATACGACTTGATAAAAAAACACCCCATAATAGGCGCAGAGATTATATCACCGGTTAAGTTCTTAAAGGAAGCAGTGCCTCTTATCCTTCACCATCACGAACGATACGACGGCTCAGGATACCCTAAAGGTTTGGCGGAGGAAGATATCCCCATGGGAGCCAGGATTATTGCTGTTGCCGATTCTATTGATGCAATGCTCTGGGATCGTCCTTACGCTTCATCCAAATCACTATCCGATGTTCAGTATGAACTGAAGAGGGTGTCCGGCAGTCAGTTAGATCCCACCTTGGTCCAGGCAGCCCTGGAAGATGAGCTGATATTTGGTTTTGACAACAGCTTTTAATAATCATCCCAAAGTATGAGTGATAAATCAAACCGGCGATCCTTACAGTTGGCTGCTCCGGCTGTTAAGCTATATTCAACAGCGAAGTATTTTATTCGCAACTTGAATAGCGAAAGGATATAGTGCGATGAAAAGAATTATCTGGGGAATTACTTTACTGGTGTTGGGTGTGCTGGTTCTACTGCAGGTACTGGATGTAGTGAATTTTGGCCTGGCTTTCTGGCCGGTTGTTTTATTACTTGTCGGATTAACGATTATTTGGGAGAGTATCAGCAACAGGTTTATTTCATGGTTTCTGCTCGGGCTTGGTTTGTGGGTTGGTGGCATCGGTCTTTTTAATATCCTTGCCAATTCCGGTGTTACGCAAATTGCCGGTGGCGATATAGCTCGCTACGGTTGGCCGATTATTCTGGTAACGGTTGGTTTAAGTATATTATTTGGTGATCGGTCATGGCATACAGGTAGTAAGCACCGTCATTTCCGGGGGCACTGGATTGGTCAGGAGGGAAGCTGGGAATCCTGCGCGCGGATGCGCCATATCGGAGATCTCTACCATGGGCGTAACCCTTGGGTCCTGGAAAAAAACCATGAATTTTATCACGGTATTGGCGATGTGGTTATTGATTTAACCACAGCCGATATTCGTCCCGGCAACTACCTTATCTATATTAAGGCTGGTATTGGCGAGCTCACGATAAGAATCCCGGATGGGATTAATGTTGAAATAGATGCATCGGTTGGGGTCGGTGAGTTGGATCTTTTTGGAGAAGAGCGTTCCGGAATCGGGGGGTTGAGTCTGCATCGTGAAATAGAACACCCGAATGGCGAAGCAAATGTAAAAATTGGAGCTAGACTGGGCATCGGCGAGCTGACTGCAATATACCTTCCCACCAATCCGGGAGTGATTAAATGAGTGAAGAAAGAAGTTTTGGCCTGCAGTGGCGTTTAGCCCTGATCAGCCTGATAGCGGGGGCAGCCGGTGCGTCGGTTGCCCTGGCTGTATACTATATTGCTCTTTTCAACGGCCTGGATAGAAGCGTCGCTTTAATACTGGGTCTCCTCGGTGGAGTGCTGTTGGGCTGCTGTGCAGCTATCATCACATCTTTTTTAACCAGATCTTTTAAACTGCGTCTCTGGGAAGCAGGCAGGATGGCTGGAAGTATAGCGCGGGGAGATTATCAGGCCCGTTTGAATGAGGGGCCGGCCGATGATGTTGGCTGGTTGGAGAAACAGCTGAATCAGATGGCAGCGCAGCTGGAGAAAGCGGTAACCTCCCTTCGTGAACTGGCAGAGCAGAATAAGATCCTGGCAGAGGAAGCTGGGAGGGGTGCAGCCCTGGAAGAGAGGATGCGGCTGGCTCGCGACCTGCATGATACTGTTAACCAGCAGCTTTTTGTCTTATCCATGCGCGCAGCAGGTCTCAGGCGTAAAATGGAAAAACCGATGCCTGATCACAGTGAACTTCTCCCCGAAATTGATCAGCTGGAGCTGCTTTCCAGGCAGGCACATGGTCAGATTCGTGAGCTAATTCTGCAGCTCCGGCCGATAGCACTCGATCAGGAAGGTCTGGGCGCTGCTCTCAGGGATTACCTGGTTAACACGGGCGATCGTGAGGGATGGTTAATATCGGGAAAAATAGATGTTAGCATAAATCCTGATAAAGAAGTGGGAGAATGTTTTTTCCGCATAGCCCAGGAAGCTTTAAACAACATTAGCAAGCATGCCGGTGCTAGTGAGGTTAGCATAGATCTTTACAGGGAAGGGCCGAAAGTTATCATGGTTATCATTGATAATGGAGCTGGTTTTAACCTAACGGAGGCGGTTAGACATGGTGGTGTGGGCCTTCCCGGTATTAAAGAGAGAGCAACAGCAATCGGCGCTTCTGCGGAAATAATCAGTGAACCGGGGCAGGGAACTACAATAAGGGTTGAAGCCGTTCAAAAAAGTGTGAAGGAAGATGCACAATGATTACAATTATGCTTGTTGATGACCACGGGATGGTCAGGGAGGGGCTTAAATATTACCTGGAAACCGAGGATGATCTCAAGGTGGTGGCCGAGGCTGCTGATGGTGCTGAAGCAGCTGAAAAAGCGGCACAATTCAAGCCCGATATTATATTGATTGATCTGATCATGCCCGGTGTTAACGGTGTAGAGGGGACAAGAAAATGCCTGGCCGCCAGCCCAAGCTCAAAGGTTATAATCCTCACCAGTAAAGCTGAAGATGACCTGGTTTTGCCGGCAATCAAGGCCGGTGCCCTGTCTTACCTGTTAAAGGATGTTTCTGCAGATGATCTCGTGCGCACCATACGCAGTTCAGCGACCGGAAAATCTACTTTGCATCCAATAGCTGCTTCCAGGATGATGCAGCAAATAAGCGGAAACCAGGAAGAAGCTGCGCTTCATAAATTGATCAGCCCCCGTGAAATGGATGTATTGGAGCTTATTACATCCGGTCTTGGCAACAGGGAAATTGGTGAAAAGTTATTTATCAGCGAGCGTACGGTAAAAACCCACGTTACACACCTCCTTGAAAAATTGGAACTGCGTGACAGGACCCAGCTGGCTATTTATGCTTTTCAAAATAAGCTATTTGATCACCTGTAGCCGGGCTGGCTGGGGGCTATACGCTATAAGTAAGGATGATGAAAAAGAAACATGTTGATGAGGTTTAAAACAACAGAGTTACTGATTCATGAAAGGAAGCGAATTAATGGCTGAAAAAAACAAAGCAGCACGGGTAGCCTTGTCTTGGGCAGGGCAAATTGCCCTAATTATTCTGGTAACCCTGGTTATTAGTATTCTGATCATTCAAACTTACGATATTGAGGATGTTTCAATGGAACCAACTTTTGACAGGCAGGGTAACAGGGTCCTGGTATTTTTAACTCCTTACCTCTTTCAAATACTGCCTGGTTATGGCGATATCGTCATTATTGACAGCAGGACAGATCGCACCAGGAATCTGCTTGACCGCATTGTAGAAAGCCCCCTGCCAAATCTGTTCGCGGGAGAAAAAAAAGAGTACATGTTGGTAAAGCGGGTTATCGGTCTGCCGGGAGACACCCTGGAGTCACAGGGCGGTTACATGTATCGCAATGGAGAAAAATTGGAAGAGCCCTACATCATGGAAGAAATGGCAGAAAGCATTGAACCTGTTCATGTTCCCGAAGGTCATATATATGTGATGGGCGATAACCGAAATCGCAGCAAGGACAGCAGGCATATCGGACCTGTTCCCCTGAGCAATGTTCAGGGGCGTGTCGTGATAAGGTTATTTCCACTAAACCTGATTACCACCTATTAGGGAACTATCCCGTGGTGTCTTAAAGAAAGCCGGTGTATCATCTGTCATGAGTAGAAATAAAAAATCTTCTGTTTTTAAATTTCTGGTAAAAATTATTGTTATAGTTTTGCTTGTTTTTATCCTGTTCATGTTTTCATCAGTTTATTTTTCCAATCTTATTTTTCCTGTAGTAACCGGTTATTCAACCGAGGCTTTAGGCGATATGGACAGGGTTAACCTGGTTTTGCTTGGTTTTGATCGTAATGAAGCTCGGGACAAAGGTAATACTTTGTTCAGGCCTGATGTTATCCTGGTTGCCTCAATCGATATGCGGCGGGCCCAGGTATCAATGGTTAGTATTCCCCGGGACAGTTATGTTAAAATTCATGGGCGAGATACTTACGATAAAATTAACCATTCCTACATGTACGGTTATTATGGTGCTGCTGAAAATGAAGATCCCGACCTGTCCGGGATCAAGACTACCTTGCTGACAGTCCAGGATTTTTTGGGTGGGGTACCCCTTCACGGTTATCTTGCTGTTGACATGGATGGCGCGGCTGAAATTATTGATGCAGTTGGTGGCGTTTACCTGGATGTGCCGGAAGACATTCGTTCGAATTACGGTCGTGGTTCCGTTCAGATAACCAAAGGGTACCAGCTGCTTAACGGGAAACAAATACTTCAGTATTCACGTAATCGCGCTGATTATCTTGGCGGTGAAAGAGGCAGGACTTTCAGGCAGCAGGAAGTATTAATTGCTCTCTTTAAAAAGATGGCAAGCATCGAAGGGCTACCTAAAATGCCTCATCTTATCAATGCAGTAAAGGCTAATATAAAAACAGATTTAACAATGCCTCGCCTTTCTGCCCTGGGGATACTTGGCCTCAGGATTGACCGGCAGGAGATTATTTCAAGAGTATTTGGGGGAGAAGGTAAGTTGTCATCAACCAGCGGACAGAACATATATTACCTGGTCGTTGACCAGGAAAACAGGATTAAAATAATTGAGGAAGTTTTTGGCATAACCGTTGGAAGGCAGTCTATTCCCGAACTGCCCGGCCCGATTGTTGAAGAACCTGAATTTGTTCCGGAAATTGAAGTTGAGCCTGAGCCTGAAACACTTCCTGAACCGGATCCTGTTGAAGAGCCTATTCACGAACCCGAAGGAGAAATCGAACCCGAAAACGGGCTTGAACCGGAACCGCTTCCAGACCCTGACCCTGAACCGGATCTTGGTGAAGAAAATGTTCCGGATAATGAAATAAATGAAGAAAACAATGATTCATGATTATTCATCTTCACTCTATCTTCTTTTCAGGTTACAGGCAGCACCTGGAGCCCTGTTGGTTTGCTATAATATTTTGATCCGCAGGGTTGCCTGGGTTGCTGCAGTAACCTATGCTCACGGGTCGCTCTGCGCGTCATTGCAACGGCTCAGTTTCAACCCCTCGCTTTGACTCTCTTCGTGATTCGCCATCCGTGGCTCAGCACTCAGCGGCCGACCTCCGTGTCGGCCGGTCTGCTCACGGCTTCACTTCACCGGCACCTGCCTGCGCTCGCTTTATGTTCGCCCAAGGTTACAGGCAGCACCTGGAGCCCTGTTGGTTTGCTATAATATTTTGATCCGCAGGGTTGCTTAAGTTTCTGCAGTAACCTCTGGCTCACGGGTCGCTCTGCGCGTCATTGCCGCGGTTCAGTTTCAGCCCTTCGCCTGGACTTTCTTCGTGATTCGCCATCCGTGGCTCAGCACTCAGCGGC
>CAYMIW010000008.1:0-83514 GCA_964390725.1 uncultured Syntrophomonadaceae bacterium
GATAATCTTTACCCGCAATTTTGTCAATTTCGTCTAGAAAAATTATTCCCAACTGCTCGGCTCTTCTCAAAGCTTCACCAGTTACGGCATCCATGTCAATTAATCGCTGTGCTTCTTCACTTTCAAGGATCTTCCGGGCTTCACTAACAGCCATTCTACGCTTTTTTTTCCTTGAAGGCATAAAATTACCCAGCATATCCTGAATGTTCATACCCATTTCTTCCATACCCTGGCCGCCAAACAATTCCAACATCTGTGGTTTTCTCTCTTCTACCTCTACTTCAATATTCATGTTTTCCAATTCGCCTTTATGCAAACGCTCCCTGACCCTGCCCTGCTCTTCGCGGGCCTGCTGCATTCTGTCGGAAAAACTTGTATCTTCTACATGGGTTTCTTCCTGGACCGGCGACGTCTGAAATAAAAAACCGAGTGGATTTGTCGAACGTTTTTTACTCCTGGGCAATGGAGCAATTATTTCTACAATTCTCTCGTTGGCATTTATAAGGGCTTTATCGCTAACCTCTCCCATTTTCTCATTCTTTACTATTCTAATTGAGGTCTCTATCAGATCACGGACCATCGATTCTACATCGCGACCTACATAACCAACTTCGGTAAATTTGGTTGCTTCAACCTTAACAAAAGGTGCATTTACCAGGCGGGCAAGTCTCCTGGCAATTTCTGTTTTACCAACGCCTGTAGCACCAATCATAATAATATTTTTGGGAATAATCTCGTCTTGCAGATCTTCGGGGAGCTGCTTACGCCTGTAACGGTTTCTCAGGGCAACAGCTACACAGCGCTTGGCTTCATCCTGCCCGATTATATAACGATCCAGTTCGGATACAATCTCCCTTGGAGTCAGTTCTTCGCTTGGCATCAATTAAACAACCTTTCTCTCTATAATTCTTCTACCAGGATATGATCATTTGTATAAACACATATTTCAGAAGAGATTTTAAGTGAACGCGAGACAATTTCACCTGGTGAGAGCTCAGTGTTACGCAGTAAAGCCCTGGCTGCTGCCAGGGCATAAGGAGACCCGGAACCAACAGCTGCCACACCATCATCAGGTTCAATTACCTCGCCAGTTCCAGATATCATCAGCAAACCATCACTGCCCGCAGCAATTAACAGAGCTTCCAGACGCCTTAGCACCCGATCCATTCGCCATTCTTTAGCTAATTCAACTGCTGCTCTCATCAGGTTACCCTGGTATTTTTCCAGCTTTTCTTCAAACTTTTCACATAGTGTTAATGAATCAGCAGCTGAGCCGGCAAAACCGGTAATAACTGATCCATTATATAATCGACGAACCTTTTTTGCCCCATGCTTAATAATTGTATTGCTTCCAAATGTTACCTGGCCATCTCCGGCAACAGCAACCTGGTTTCCCTTTTTTACAGCTATAATTGTGGTAGCCTGAAACATTTCGCATCCAGCCTTTTTCGGTTATTTACGGGGAAAAGCAGAACGGTAAACTTCGCTAAGCCTCTCCCTGGTAATATGGGTATAAATCTGGGTAGTTGATATATTCACATGGCCCAGTAGTTCCTGAACAACCCGTAAATCCGCTCCACCTTCAAGCAAATGCGTTGCAAAAGAATGACGGAGTGAATGAGGGGTTATTCCTGTTTTATACGAGACCTGGCTGATATATTTCTTGAATATATACCTTATGCCCCTGTCACCAAGCGGTTTACCCCATCTGTTGAGAAATAGCTCCCTGAAATTACCACCATCTTGATTAAATTCAGCCAGTATAGGCCTTGTATTATCAATATAATCAATGAGAATCGCTGCAGCAACCCTCCCGACCGGGACTATACGCTCCTTGCTGCCCTTGCCGAATACCCTGATCATTCTTTCCTGTGGTTGGAAAGAATCAAGCTTTAGACCAACTACTTCGCTTACCCTAAGGCCTGAAGAATAAATTAATTCCAGTATGGAGCGATCCCTAAAGCCAAGCGGCTTGTTACAATCCGGGGCTTCCAACAAGGCTATAACCTCGTGATAATAAAGAAAGCCCGGCAGGTTTTTCTCCTGCTTTGGCCGAGCGACTGATGCCCATTTACCGCTCTTGATTAAACCTTCTTTTTGTAAATAAAATAAAAAAGAACGCGTCGCGGACAACTTACGCGCAATAGAACGACGTGAATAATCACCATCTTTGAGCCAGGCCAAAAAGCGACGCAGCGTGAGATGATTGACTTCTGTTAAACGTCCTGGTTCACGACGCTCAAGTTCCAGAAATTGCATGATATCATTTCTGTAAGCCTGAAGAGTCAGTGGGGATGCGTTCTTCTCGACATAAAGATAGCCTATAAAACGCTCCAGGTACTCAAGATCAAGCATAACGCAACACCTTTAATATCCTAACATAAGTAAACCATGCTTGCAAGCAAATATTAAACAATTTAAAAATATTCCACCTATTCAAACTCAAAAATATAGCAATCATTATGCAGTTTGAATATCCCTGTTCGAGTTATATTGTTTAACTAACTGATCCAGCTTTGTTTTCCTTAAAATGTTTCACATAATCACAATCTTTATTAGTGCATAAAACACTTTTATTTTGACCTTTCCACTTCTCTGTCATCACCGATCCACATTTCGGACAGGGTTGTGGCACCGGTTTATTCCAGACAGAAAATGTACATTGAGGATAATTACTGCAGCCGTAAAAAATCCGTCCCTTTTTACTGCGACGTTCAATTACTTTACCGTCACAACCTTCCAGTGGACACTTGACTCCTGTATCCTTGACTATTTTTTTGGTAAATTTACACTCCGGGTAGGAAGGGCACGCCATGAAGCGGCCGAACCGCCCATGCTTAATCACCAGCTGTTTGCCGCAGTTGGGGCATACTTCGTCAGTAACCTCGGGGGCCATTTCTACCTTTTCGATTTTTTGATCGGCAGTTTCGAGCCGTTCTTTAAAATAACCATAATAAAAATCATTTATCACTCTCAGCCATTCCAGCTCGCCAGCTTCAATGTCATCAAGCTGCTGCTCTAACCTGGCAGTAAAATCGATATTGATAACTTCAGGGAAATAGTTTTTCATCATATCGACTACGACAAAACCAAGCTCTGACGGAACAAAAGCTTTTTTTTCCTTTAACACGTAACCGCGGCTCTGAATGGTTTCTATGATCGGACTGTAAGTACTTGGTCTGCCAATTCCCTTTTCTTCAAGCATTTTGATTAAGGAAGCTTCGTTATAACGGGGTGGTGGCTGGGTAAAATGCTGTTCGGGCAGGAGCTCATTTAATTTCAGTTCCTGCTTTTCTTCCAGGGCAGGCAGTATTACATCTTTTTCCTGCTCGTCATTTTTGTAGATCACAAGAAAACCAGCAAATAAAAGGGTCGACCCGTTGGCCTTGAAGGTATAATCGCCCGCTTTTACAGCAACCTTAATTTGATCGTAAACGGCCGGGGTCATCTGGCTGGCAAGAAAGCGATCCCAGATCAATTTATAGAGACGATTTTGGTCCCTGGAAAGATGTTCTTTTACTGATGCAGGATCTTTGGCAACTACAGTTGGTCGGATAGCCTCATGCGCTTCCTGGGCTCCCTTGCGGGATTTGTATGCAGGGGGACGGGAAGGGATAAAGTCAGCCCCAAAGCGTTCAGCTATTATTTTCCGCGCTTCTTCCTGGGCCTGGGTAGAAATGCGGGTAGAATCGGTCCTTATATAAGTGATTAGACCGACAGTTTCACCACCACCGATATTAATACCTTCATACAACTGTTGAGCTATACTCATAGTTTTACGGCTGGTAAACCCGAGCTTGGATGAGGCATCCTGCTGCAGACTGCTGGTAGTAAATGGCGCCAGTGGTTTTCTTTTTCTCTGGCTCCTTTTTAGACTCTCAACAAAATAATGCTCATTATTAAGCTCCCGGGCCACACGGTCGGCATCAGCTTTGGACTTCAATTCAATTTTTTTATTTTTATATTTATCCAGAGAAGCTTTAAACTCCAGATTACTCTTTTCTTCTTCCAGCAGGGCATCCATTGTCCAATATTCTTCAGACTTGAAGTTATTTATCTCATCTTCACGTTCACAGATCAGGCGCACAGCAACAGATTGAACCCTTCCTGCACTAAGCCCACCGCGAATTTTACGCCATAACAGGGGGCTTATTTTATAGCCAACCAGCCGGTCAAGAACTCTTCGGGCCTGCTGGGCATCAACCCGGTTCGAATCGATAGTGCGAGGGTTCTTAAAAGCTTCCTTGACGGCATCCCTGGTAATTTCGTTAAATTCAACCCGACAAGGTTTATCGAGATCTAGATTAAGCGCTCTGCCAATGTGCCAGCAAATTGCCTCACCTTCTCGATCCGGGTCAGCTGCCAGGTAAATTTTATCTGCCTTTTTACCGGCTTCCTTTAACTCTTTCAGAATTTTTCCTTTACCGCGTATGGTTATATATTGTGGTTCAAAATCAGCGTCAACATCAACGCCAAGCTTACTGCGGGGGAGATCAATCAAGTGGCCCTGTGAAGCCAGAATCTTATATTTTTTACTCAGAAATTTGCTTATTGTACGAGCCTTAGTTGGTGATTCAACAATTACCAGGTCCATTAATTAGTTCCTCCTCGGTGAGAGTAAAGCCTTCGGATGGTATTCTATCATACCTGTCAAGTACGGCAAAAAAATTTGCCGGGAGTCTGTATTAGACAGTTTTTAATTTCCAGGGCAAGAAGAATCGCTCCCACTTCAGCAGTTTTCATTTCGCTCAACCGTACAATATTATCTATATGCATAGGTTGATAAGGAATAAGGTCCAGGACCTTTTTCTCTGAATCGTTTAGTTCAACCGGCGCTGTTTCAATAGTTAACTGTATCCCCTGTTCCAGGTATAATTCATCCAGTATATCCTGCGCCGATTCAACCAGGCGAGCCCCTTCTTTCAGCAGGCGGTGACAACCGCGGCTGTAAGGGCTTCCCACATTGCCCGGCACGGCGAATACTTCCCTGTTTTGTTCCAGTGCAAAACCTGCAGTAATCAGGGCGCCACTCTTTGCTGTTGCTTCAACAACCACGGTGCCGAGCGATAAACCGCTGATAATTCTATTCCGCTGGGGAAAATTCTTTGCCATGGGCTCCATTCCCACTGCAAATTCACTAATCACTGCTCCTTCGTTACTTAACTGTTCCATTAAATCCCGGTTACGCGGTGGGTAACAATGATCCAGGCCACAGCCCAGGACTGCGGCAGTATAACCTCCATTATCAAGTGCCCCTTTATGAGCAGCAGTATCTACTCCAAGAGCCATACCGCTGATGACGCTGACACCGGCTGCTGCAAGCTCAGAAGCCAGCTTGCCGGCAACTTCTTTACCATAAAAAGTGCAGCGGCGGCTGCCGACTATTGCTACTGCCGGTTTTTTTAATTTTTCTAGACTGCCCCGATAATAGATAACAGGGGGGGGAAATGTCATTTCCCGGAGCAGATCCGGGTAGTCAGAACAATGCGGAGACGTGCATTTTATCTTTTTATTAAGCAATTTTTCCCATCCAGTTTTCGGATCAATCTTCTTTTTTTCCGTCTCGATTTGTTCAAGCTGCCCTTCCAGTCCGGCAACTTTTATGTAATCGGCAGCAGGCGTATTCCAGGCTGACTGCGCACTACCGTAATAGTTAACCAGGGTGTCAATTCTTCTTGCCCCTAAAACAGATACAGTATTGAGAGCGTTTAGATAAATGAGCTCTTTTTCATTATTAACATTCATTGCAGGCTACTCCCTCCAATCTGCGGCCAGCAACTCTGCACTAGTTTTTCAACGAGCAGAACAGTCATTTCAAGATCTTTCCCGTCGATTATTTCAGAAGGACTGTGAACATAGCGACAGGGAATAGAAATTGCACCTGACGGAACACCCTCACGGGTTACATGAATGGCCCCGGCATCGGTTCCACCGCGGGTTAATACTTCCAGTTGGTAGGGAATAGAATTTTCATCAGCCAGATCGATTATTAATTTTCTGACCTGGGGATGACAAAACAGAGAGCTGTCCCTTACTTTTACCGCGGGCCCTTTCCCAAGACTAACAGCCATGGTCGGGGATTCCGGGGTATCCCCGACTAGTGTAACATCAACTGCCAGACCATAATCAGGATCATAACGGTATGCCGCAGTTTTTGCCCCCCTCAGGCCCAGTTCTTCCTGGACAGAAAAAAGAAAACATACTTCATGAGGCAGGTCTCCGGAAAGTCTTTTTATAACTTCTATTAAAACAGCACAACCGGCGCGATCATCCATAGCTTTGGCCATTAACCTTCCGTTATGCTGCTTAACTAAAGGCTGATCCAGACAAGCCAGGTCACCAATCTTTACAGGACAATCATCGGGAGCGCACCCTTTCAGACCAATATCCAGGTAAAGTTTAGGCCAATCCAGTTCTTTCCAACTATTCAGCTTTTCATGATAAACCGTTCCCGTAGAACCATCTTTAAAACGAAGCCTCTGCCCTACCAGCAGGTGGGGTGATATCCCTCCCAAGGGGGCCAGCCGTAAGAATCCCTGTTTATCAACATCAATTATGATAATTCCGATTTCATCCATGTGAGCCGATACCATAACCCGGCCGGACCCTCCATTTTTAATAGCATAGAGGTTTCCTGTCCTGTCTTCATATAAGTTATCAGCTGATGAACCTATCATCTCTTTAATCAAAAGGCGAACCTCCTCCTCTTCTCCGGAAGGGCCGTAAGCTTCTGTCAGCTTTTTCAGAGTATCATCAATGGCCATCTTTTTCACACCTTCCCCCCTATTGATGCTTTTCCAGCCATGCTCTGGCCAGGTTAAGTGTATTATTTATATCCCACATGCTGATTATGCTGTTTGGTGAATGAATATAACGGCAGGGAACTGAAACAACCGCAGTTTCCACTCCTTCCCCCGAATGGGCAATCGCTCCTCCCTCGGTACCGGCACCAGTAAAACGACGGAACTGGAATGGCAGTGATTGCTTCTCTGCCAGAGCAACAAGGTTTCCCCTCGCCTGTGGGCTGACCATTATACTTCGGTCCATGATACTGATTGCCGGACCGGCTCCCAAAACAGTTCCTGCTACTTTTTTTTCGTTATCCGGGGTATCAGCGGCTGCTGTTGTTTCAACAACCAAAGCAAAGTGGGGTTTTAAATTATATGCTGCTATCAAAGCACCGCGGGTTCCCACTTCTTCCTGAACAGTAAACGCTGCGCAGAAATTAAGTTTGTTATCTTCCAGGAGTAATTTGAGGAGAATCATACAACCTGCCCTGTTATCAAAAGCCTTACCCCGATAACAGTCAGTCCCAATAGAGATACAGTCAACATCAAAAGCTACATAATCTCCAACGTTGGCCCAGCGGCAGGCTTCTTCTTCACTGCTGAACCCGGCATCTATATAGAGGGTTTCAGGATCGAAAGGCTTCTGCTGTTCATTTTTTTTCTGCAAATGAATCGGCTTAACCCCGATCACACCAGGCATACGATCGGCTCCAAAACGTACCCTTAAGCCAGGCAGAATTCTGGTGTCTATACCACCTACCGGACAAAATTTAAGCATCCCTTTTTTGTCGATAGCGGTTATCGTCAGGCCTACTTCATCCATATGGGCTGAGAGCATCAGTTGTTCACTGATCGTTTTGCCCTTTTTAACCAGCAGATTCCCCATAGAATCCACAGTGATTTCATGTGGAGTATCTTTCAGACACTCAAGCAAATGCGAACGGACTAAGTCTTCCCTGCCCGATATACCATCCAGGTTGGACAATTGTTTTAGCACCCTTTCAGCCTCCCGATAAAAGCACTTTTCATACCGGATGCCAACCAGGCCAGCAGTCGACCAGCCGAGACCAGATCAGCAACTGCTACCATTTCAACTGTAGAATGCATGTAACGTAAGGGGATTGACACCAATCCCGTGGGTATTCCTTCACGGGAAACCTGGATAGCCCAGGCATCGGTATGACTGTTGCCGGGAATTGCTTCGACCTGCCTGGAGATATTATATTCTTTGGCAATATCCTGCAGATGTTCACTCAGCACAGGATGAAAATTTGGACCAACAGCTATTACGGGACCCTGTCCCAATCTAAATGTGTGCTGTTCATCAACCCCGGAGAGATCACCATGAGTAACATCTACCGCAACTGCCAGGTCAGGATTTAACCCATAAGCTGCCGTTATTGCGCCCCTCAAGCCTACTTCCTCCTGGAGAGAAGCGATAAAACAAATATCTACCTGGTGGTGTAATCCGGTCAATTCCGCGGCACATAATATAAGGGAAGACATCCCGGCCCGGTTATCAAGGGCTTTTCCGGTTAACATCTTCCCCTCTTTCATATAACAGGTTTTCCGACTCAGAGAAATCGGATCCCCAACCTTGATATGGTCAAAAACATAGTTATAACTGTGCCCGGTATCTATAAAAAGTCTATCGATTGGAACAGTTTTATTGCGTTCCTTTTCTGTCAGAAGGTGAGGTGCAGTAGCGCCGATAACCCCATCATAATTACTTTTTCCATGAACAACTACAGCCTGTCCCGGCAACACCCGGGGATCAATACCACCTACAGGCGCAAAACGTAAAAACCCACCTGGTTCTATTTTAGTCACCACTGCTCCAATTTCATCAATGTGGGCAACCAGGGCCAGGGTAAACTTTTTTTCAGCATCGCGATCGGCTTTTTTTAAGGCTACCAAATTGCCAAATCGATCCAGTTTTATCTCGTCGCAATACCTGTTGAAATAAACCGCAGCCTTTTCCACTGCTGCAGATTCATGACCGGAAATTCCTGATATGGAAGTCAGGTCCATCACAATATCGATCAGCATCTGGTCTTTCACAGGGCTACAGGCTCCTTTTTGCTAAACTATAAGATTAGTATACATTGTCTCCCTTTAACTGCTTTAAAACTTTGCGTGCTTCGGCAAATTCCGGTAATTTCCGGCATAAGAGTCCATACTCAAGGCTGTCTACAAGGGCAATCCAGCTTGCTTCGATAATGTTTGGTGATACACCCACTGTACCCCAGGTTTTTTCTTCATCGCGGGTTTCGATAAATACGCGAACCTGGGCCCCTGTCCCGTCAACACCGTCTATGACGCGCACCTTGAAATCGGTCAGCTTCATCTTCTTCAGGGCCGGGTAAATATCTTCCAATGCTTTCCTCAGGGCATTATCAAGAGCATTAACCGGACCATTTCCCTCAGCAGCCGTATGAACCTGAACATCACCGACGCGAACTTTAATTGTCGCTTCTGAATACATGTGTCCATCTTCTCTTTTTTCAATAATCATCCTGAAGCCTTCCAGTTGAAAAAGCGGCTGATAGGCCTTCATCATTTTTAATATCAACAGTTCAAAAGAGCCTTCAGCACCTTCAAACTGGTAACCATAATGCTCCATTTCTTTTATTCGCTGCAGCAGTGAAGCTGTTTCGGGTTTGTTTTTATCAAGTTTAATGACATTCTGGTTTGTTTTCAAACTAATTGTACTGCGCCCGCCAAGTTCTGAAACTAATATCCTTCGCTTATTGCCAACCTGGGCCGGCTCGGCATGCTCATATGTTGCAGGCATTTTGCTGACGGCATCGATATGAATACCACCCTTGTGAGTAAAAGCATTGTAGCCGACATAAGGCTGCTGTTCGGAAGGAGCAATGTTAGCCAGTTCAGCAATAAACCGGGATAGTTTAGTCAAACCCTTCAACTGATCCTGTCTAACTGTTTCGATTCCCATTTTCAAGTTTAAATTCGGTATTATTGTGCATAAATTGGCATTTCCGCAGCGTTCACCATAACCATTTATGGTTCCGTGAATCTGGATTATGCCTTCTTTAACTGCCAGTAGTGAATTTGCCGAAGCCATACCGGCATCGTTATGAGTGTGAATCCCAAGCGGGGTTTTGATTCTTTCCTTTACGGCACTTATTATTGGCGACAACTCCCAGGGCATTAGACCACCGTTGGTGTCACATAGAATGATTACATCTGCTTCTCCCCTGGAAGCTGCTTCAACTGCTGCAAGTGCATATTCAGGATTGGCCTTGTAACCGTCAAAAAAGTGCTCGGCATCAAAAAATACCTCTAGATCCTTGCTCTTCAGGTATTCAACACTATCTTGTATCATATCCAGGTTTTCTTCCAGAGATGTCTTAAGGGCATCACGGACATGGAAATCCCAGCTCTTACCAAATATTGTCACAGTGCTGGTCCCGGCTTCTATAAGGGCTTTGAGATTGCTGTCATCGACAGGTTTGATGCCCGGCCGACGGGTACTGCCAAACGCACAAAGACGAGCATGCTTGAAGGTCAATTTTTTTGCCCTTCGGAAAAATTCAATATCTTTAGGATTCGAACCCGGCCAACCACCTTCGATGTAGCTAATACCAAAATCATCAAGTTTCTGAGCAATTTTTATTTTATCAGCAACTGATAATGAAACTCCCTCGCGCTGCGAACCGTCTCTTAGTGTGGTGTCATAAATATCTACTCTTTTCATGATTGCCTCCTGCGAACCAACATTATTGCCATAAAATAATCCTGCATCCAGGATTAATGTAGTAACTTAAATAATTAAATGGTATTATACTATAATTATTTAAATTGTGTCCATATTCATTAGCTAACAAAAGATATACACAAGCGCATTAATACCTGTAGCCGTCATCCAGGTCGAGCAGTCGGTAGCATTCTGGAGGTAATTCGCGCAGAAAGATTGACGGGCCTTCCGATGTTGCTCCATAACTGCGGTAATCTTCCAGGTAAGTTGTCATGCAGAGATAGCGACGGGCTCTTGTCGCAGCTACATAAAAGAGGCGCCTTTCTTCGCTTAGCTCCCTGTAATCAGCCTGGACGGCAGGAAAGTGACCCTGGTTCATACCGATTATAAATACGGCATCCCATTCTTTCCCCTTGGCGCTGTGAATAGTTGACAAGGTTAACTGACCTTCATTGCGATTATCAGCTGTGGTTGTATCGGCAAATACTGATTCTTCCAGGGCCAGTGACTCTAAAAATAGATCCAGGGTTTCGAATCTTTCAGCATAAATTGCCAGCCGTTCGATCCCCCGCAGCCTGTCTTCATACTGGTCGGGATAATTCTGTTTTAAAATGTGATCATAATTGTTATCCATCACGGAAGAAATTAAGTCAGGCACTTTTTCGCGGCCCATTTTTACCACCGTGTCAAGCGTATTAACCAGTGAATACCAACCTTCTTTACCGCGGGCCGGAATTTCTCTACCTTCAAGTACCGCTGCAAGCGGATCGGAATGATACTTCAGTTTATCCCACAATTTGTCAAAGGTTGCCGGTCCCAACCCCTGCTGCATTGTAGATATCCTTCGCCACGCATGCTCATCGAGGGAATTATAAACAACCTTCAGATAAGCCAGCAGATCTTTTACATGAGCTTTTTGAAAAAATTTAACTCCTCCATAAGTCCTGTAATTGATTCCTTTTCGGGAAAGGGCAAATTCTATTTCCGGGGTTAAATATGAGCTGCGGTACAAAACTGCTATCTCATCCAGTGATACTCCCCTATTCTGCAGTTCCCAGATACTTTGCAGTACCAGTGTAGCCTCCTGACGGGCATCATAGACTTTTGCCACCAGCGGTTTTTCTCCCGAAGGATTGTTTGAAAATAATTTTTTAGGCAGCTGTTCCCGGTTATGCATAATCGAGTTATTTGCCAACTCAACAATTTCCGGGGTGCTGCGGTAATTCTGTTCCAGGCGGACCAACCTGCAATTACTATATTTTTCTGGAAAAGATAATATATTTTCGATATCGGCATAGCGAAAAGCATATATCGACTGGGCATCATCACCTACCACACAGACTGAAGAAGCCCCTGAAAACAGATCAATGATTCGGGCCTGAATCACATTGGTATCCTGGAATTCGTCTACCAAAACATGGCAAAAACGGGAACGGTATTGTTCCCTTACTTCCTGGTGTTTTTCAAATAACTCTAACCAGTAAAGTAAAAGATCATCGAAATCAAAAGCGTTGCTCTCCCGTTTTTTCAGCTCATACTGCTCCGCGCAACTGGTTACTATCTCCAAATACTCTAAGCGGTAGGGATAATCCTCCTCCATTACACTCTTGATTGATAAACCGGAATTACGGGCCTGGCTGATGATGCGGCCCAAAAGACCCCGCTTCATGATAGTTTTCCGTTCTTCGTCGCCAAGGGAAAGCGATGCAAGAATCTGCTTAAGCAATAACCGGCTGTCGTCTTCGTCCATAATGGTAAAATTCGGTGTCCTGCCGGCAAGATGTGCATGGCTGCGCAATATTCGGGCTCCGATACTGTGAAACGTACCGGCCCACAAATAGTGTGGCAGGAATCCGATTAGCTTTTCAAGCCGGTCCTTCATCTCACCTGCTGCTTTGTTGGTAAAAGTAAGCAGTAACAACTCTTCCGGCCTTGCACCACTTTTTATCAAATGCGCAGCGCGGTATACCAGGGCCCTTGTTTTTCCGGACCCGGGTCCGGCCAACCCCAGTAAAGCAGGATCATCAGCAGTTGCGAACTCATACTGTTCGCTGTTTAATTCCCCCTGAAGCTGTTCCAACCAGTAGAGATCAGTTTTGCTGTTTGTATCATCAGATTCTTGTTTACCGTCATTCATCTGCAATCACTCCCGAAGAAATTAACTGGGCGGATCATAACATAAATCTCTTTTAACTGCCAGGCCACAGCTACTGCTCCTGCCCCCGGTCTGCTTCTGAACTGGACAGCAATTACCGGTTCGGATATCATTATATTAAAATTACAAACAGTGGGAGCAACCTCAATGTCAGAGGATGTAAAAGAAATTATTTTTGAAGTGCTGCAGGCTATCGGGCCGTTGGTAATTATAATTGTTTTGCTGCAGTTAATCGTAACAAAATCTCCGGCTTCGCTTTTCTGGCAATTTATTGCCGGGGCTATTCTTGTATCTGCAGGGCTTTTTCTTTTTCTGACCGGAGTCAGGATCAGCCTCCTGCCAATCGGTGAAATGGTAGGCTCTGCAATGGTAGGGAAAGGTTCGCTCTTCTTTTTATTAATTGCCGCTTATATTTTTGGTTTTGCTATCACCGTTGCCGAACCTGATGTAAGAGTGCTGGCCCACCAGGTTGATTTTGCGTCAGGTGGAACAATCGGGACCAACCTGCTGATTATCGCCGTGGCCATCGGGGTCGGTTTTTTTGTAGCCCTGGCCATCCTGCGTATTTTAATGGGAATTCCGATTAAATACTTACTGGCAACCGGGTATATCCTGGTATTACTGCTGTCATTTGCAACACCCGATGCTTTTGTGGCCATATCCTTTGATGCCGGTGGGGTAACCACCGGACCGATGGCAGTTCCTTTTATCTTAGCTCTCGGAGTTGGCGCTACCTCTGTTCTTGGAGGTAAGAGCGAGGTTTCAGAAACTTTCGGGTTAATCGGACTAGCTTCTATCGGTCCGGTAATCGGGGTTATGCTGCTGGGGGTGATTTACGGTTGAGTTTTAACTTTATCCTTAGTGGATTTGACCACATCCTGCTTGAGGTGCTGATGGCAGTGCTGCCGATTATGATACTGTTTCTTTTTTTTATAATCTATTTCAAGCTGCCGAAAGAAATGCTTCTCAACCTGTTAAAAGGAATAATCCTGGCTTTTGCCGGCCTATCTCTATTTCTACAGGGCGTAAATATTGGTTTCATACCAGTTGCAGGAGAAATGGGATCAGTAATCGGTGCTATGGCAAACCGCTGGATCCTAATCCCAATCGGTTTCATTCTTGGATTTGTTGCCACTCTTGCCGAACCAGCTGTAAGGATTCTCTGCCGCCAGGTAGAAAAAAGCTCAAGCGGCTATATCAGGGGCTTCATTGTCATGTATACCCTATGCCTGGCTGTAGGGCTGTTTATTGCCCTCGGTATGACCAGAATAGTATATGGTATTCCGTTTTACTACCTGATTATTCCCGGATACATTTTGGCAATAATTCTTATGTTTCTTTCCAAGCCTTCCTTTACAGCAATCGCTTTTGATTCGGGAGGCGTGGCTACCGGCCCAATGACAGTCACCTTTATTATGGCCCTGGCAATAGGAGCAGCTGACGTGATTGAAGGGCGAGACTCGGTAGCAGACGGCTTCGGATTGATTGCCCTGGTTGCCCTGGCCCCGATCATTATGATCATGCTGCTCGGTTTTTTATACCCCGACGATAACCAGGAAGCAAAGAAAAACAATGCTGACAATGATATTGATTTACAGGATAATCATGATAGTGCAGATGTTTTAACTCCGGATCAGGACTATCCAGGCGAACATAGTGAAAATGAGCTGTATAATAACCAGAACGATGAGGACAACGAGGAGGTAAATAGCGATGAGAACAACTCTTAAGCACGATTTAATTGTAACCATAGTAAAGAAAGGTTACTGCGAAAGAATTGTGAAAGCTACCAGGAAAGCCGGCGCGGAAGGAGCAACAATCATCCCTGCCCGTGGAACGGGAATCCACGAAACCAAGAAATTACTTGGTATTCCAATTGAGCCGGAAAAAGAGGTTATTTTGACAATTGTTAAAGAAGAAAAAAGCGAAAGTGTACTCGATGCAATAATAGATGCAGGTGATCTTGAAAAGCCGGCAACCGGTATTGCCTTTGTGATTGAACTCAAAAAAGTATGCGGAGTAGTGCACCTGGTAAAAGCACTGGAGGAAGCCCAGGATAAAGAATAGGAGGCGTTAGCCCCCTATATTATTCTTTCTTATCAAATTAATATGGACCCTCTGATCAAGCTTTAGAGCTTGGAAAATTCATCTTTTCCAACTCCGCATACAGGGCAAACCCAGTCATCGGGTAGATCTTCAAAAGAAGTTCCCGGTTCGATTCCGCCATCCTTATCTCCTTCTGCCGGATCATAAATATATCCGCAAACCTGGCATTCCCATTTGTCCACTGATCATTCCTCCCTTGACTTTTTTTTCGCCCGGAAGAGAACTCTTCCGATATTACGCAACACTTTGAATTATAACACAGATTTTTCAATCTTTGAAATAACTGTTTCAGGTTGTATGTTCTATTATCGGGCAGGATTCACAACCTCGCCCGAAGAATAGAATTAAAAGGTTTACGGCCATTATAATAATTACAGAGCTACTTATCCAGTCCAGATGCAGCAGCGAAAGGGGAAATGAATAATGCTGGCCAAGGTTCATTCCTGTGCAATTTTAGGAATCAACGGTATACCGCTTGAAATCGAGGTTTACATATCAGACGGCCTGCCTTCTTTTGACATTATCGGCCTGCCTGATGCTTCAGTCCGCGAAGCCAGGGAACGGGTTAGATCTGCAGTTCGCAACAGTGGCTACGATTTTCCTTACTCCCGCATTACTGTTAACATGGCCCCGGCAGATATTAAAAAGGAAGGCTCTTCTTTTGACCTTGCTATTGCCATCGGCCTGCTTACTGCAACGGGAGAGTTGAATGGAAAGGATATTCCGACAAATGCGGTTTTTATTGGGGAACTTTCACTGGATGGCAAGCTGCGGCCCATAAACGGATCACTGGCCATGGCGCTCTCCCTGAGCGAAATGAAACAATACAACGATTGTCTTTTATACCTGCCCCGCGAGAACAGCCCGGAAGCATCCCTTGTAAAAAATATCCAGGCAAGAGGAGCCTTTTCCCTGAAAGAGCTGGTTAACCATCTTAAGGGATCTGCGGATCTACCGGCAACACTGCCGACTCCTGAAGAAGACCATGATCAACTGGAATACGAACACAATTACAGCGAGGTAAGAGGGCAGGAGTCAGCTAAACGGGCCCTGGAAATTGCTGCTGCCGGTGCACATAATATTTTACTATACGGGCCTCCGGGCAGTGGAAAGACCATGCTGGCCAGACGTATACCTTCCATCCTTCCTAAACCATCACTGGAAGAAATCCTGGAGATTACCCGCATCCACAGTGTTGCCGGAAAACTAAAACCCGGTAAACCGCTGATCAGGAATCGTCCTTTTTGCAGTCCTCACCACAGTGCTTCAACAGCAGGGATAATCGGCGGCGGTAAAACACCTGCACCGGGAGAAGTAAGCCTGGCCCACAGGGGAGTTCTCTTCTTCGATGAACTTCCCGAGTACAACCGTGAGGTTCTCGAGGCGCTGCGCCAACCGCTTGAAGACAGAACTGTAACCGTTACCAGGGTGGCAGCAACAGTTACCTACCCTGCTGATTTTATGTTTGTCGGATCAATGAATCCATGCCCCTGTGGTAATTACGGAGATCCAAAACGAGAATGTCGCTGCAGCCCCACTCAAATATTTCGGTATCGCTCGAAGCTCTCCGGGCCGCTTTTAGACCGAATTGATATCCAGGTTGAAGTTCCTTCAATTAAATATGAACAGCTGCAGGATAAAAGAGAAAGTGAAAGTTCAGAAGTGATCCGCCAAAGGGTCGAAGGTGCACGGTTACTGCAGCAGGAAAGGTTCAGCAGGCTGAAAATCACTGCAAACTCGCAACTTCGCTCACGCCACTTTGAGAAACACTGCCCTCTTGATCGCGAGGCTCGCCAGCTTCTTCACCAATCATTCCAGCGGCTTAATCTTTCGATGCGAGCTCATGATCGAATCATCAAAGTAGCCAGAACTATTGCCGATCTTGAACAATCAGAAATGATAAAAGCCAATCACATTGCCGAAGCAGTACAGTACAGGCAGCTGGACAGGCAGCTTTAAAATATAACAAATAAGGTATATCCTGTAAAATTATTACTGCGTCTGATTATTCATTTTTAGCCTGTAACCCATTAAAGAACAGGTAATATATCTCTTTAAACAAATCGGCATTGGCGCGGTATTCTTAGTTTTGCTGTTGACAATGCGTTCTTTTTCTCCGCCCTTTATTCTGACAATGAGTATAGAAGTTGCTATATTAATCAACTTGGCTATACCTTACTTTTCAGGTTCAAGAATATTTTACACGGCATTTTTGATAATCAGTTCAGTCCAACTCGGTGCTACTGTAGATTATGCAATTCTTTTCACAGAAAGATATAAGGAGTTTCGGCAAACAGCAAATAAAAAACAATCTGTTGTTAATACTGTTTCCACTGCAACTGTATCTATATTAACATCTGCAACTGTTTTAACCATAGTTGGCTTTTTGCTAGGTAATATTTCAAGTCATGGAGTGCTCTCCCAGCTTGGTTATTTCCTTGGCAGAGGAACGCTCTGCTCGCTTGCCGTTGTCTTGTTTGTTTTACCGGGACTGCTTTATGTTTTCGACGGCTGGATCGCGCGAACCACTTTGAAAACAAACTACAAAGTGGAAGAAAAAGGGGGCTATCACTATGAAAGATCCGAAAATAATCCTGATGCTAGTATTGTCACCGATCCTGATAATATCTTTAGCAACGATTGTGTTCGCAGCCGGTGATTTGTCAGTTAAAGAGGAAGTAGTTTACGTTATAACCGATGCATCCGGAAATGTTAACGGTTCCTATGTTGTAAATATAGTAGAAGGAGGAAACATAACAGATTATGGTAATTATTCGGAAGTAAAAATGCTAAACACCAACGATCCAATCACCCTTAACGGCGATAAGGTAACAATTACGACATCGGCTGACAAAATTTACTATGAAGGTGTATTAATAAACAATGATCTACCCTGGATTATATCTATCAGTTATTACATAGATGGCATTAAGTATCCTCCCGAGCAAGTTGCCGGGATGAGCGGTGCGCTCGAAATGAAAATATCAGTGCGAAATAATCCAAATTGTAATAATGTTTTTTTCGATAATTATACACTTCAAGCAACTATTACACTTGATACAAAACGTTTCACCGATATTCAAGCAAATGGTGCAACCGAAGCATACTCCGGCGGCGACAAAAAACTATCTTATATAATTCTGCCAAAAAGCGAAAAAGATATAGTCATCATTGCAAATGTAATCAATTTTGCTTTAGAGCCAATTGAAATAAACGGTTTAATTATGGATTTTGGTGAAGCTATTGATTTAAACACAGATGTTTTCGATTTGCCTGATTACGATAGTGCAATTTCAGATTTAAAGAGCGCTGCCAGGGCTCTAGATAACGGTGCATCAGAGCTTAGACAAGGAGTATCCTCTCTGGTTAATGGTAATGACGAACTTTGTAGGGGGTTGGCATCATTAGACGAGAATAGTTCAGTTCTGATCAACAGTGCAGAACTGGTAGCAAACACGATTTTTTCTTCTGCCACAAAACAGCTGCAAACAGAACTTATCAAAGCGGGTATGTGTGAGTCCGATGCGTCACAAATAATCTTAACCCAAAAGAATTACTATGCCGTAATATCGAAACTGTCTGATTGTATTCCTACAGAATCGCAGATATCTTCAGCTGAAAGTGCCATTAGAGACCAGCTTGCAGGAAAAGGTATTGAGGACAAAACTCAACAAAACATTATCATATCTCTTGCAGCAAATATTTTGTTAATAGAAGAAGCCGATACAGTTGAAGAGGCTCTTGCAATGTCAGGAGTAATAATAGCTGATGCTTTTTATGTGCAGGAAGCTATGGCAATTTTTTCTTCTTCAACAGACCCGGTTGTCAACGAAACTATAATCTCCCTGACTGAAATGTTGAGTGTCCTCTCCTTATAACCTTGATCCGGCAGCAGCGACAGCAACTGCATGCACAGCCTTGGCCCTGGATGCTAATAACCCTTCTGAACAAATAATTGATGCTATATCTAAAACACAGAATGCTACAATAGTGTCAGCAACAGCAGCAGACCATGATATCATACAGGCATTTTGCACCGCAGCAGTGCATGAACATATGATTAATGCTGATGATTGTTTCACATCACTGAAAAAACAGCTTGACGGAGTAATGTCATTTCTAAAAGGAATTGAAATATATACAGATGGCGTAGCAAAAGCAGCATCGGGAGCAAATACCCTGCTATCCGGTTCTGTTTCATTGCTGGATGGTGCAAACGGGCTGGCAGATGGAACAAACAAACTGCGATCAAAAACAGAAGATTTGAATATCGATACAACAAGAACTGTCATACGTGAAATTCAAGAGGCAATTGATAATTACCGGAATACTGATTTCACTCCAGTGTCCTTTGCTTCAGAGAAAAATACAAACGTAAATCATGTTCAGTTTGTTATAAAAACATCAGCTGTTGAACTTTCTGAAAAAGAAATAACTAAAGAAGATGAACCCGAAACATTATCATTCTGGAATAAATTGTTAAGATTATTCGGCCTGGAAAAATAATGCTAATTAAATTCTGTCCTGGTATCCCCGCCCGCTCTCCTCATCAGGCAACAGCTCCACGTTGAGCAATTAAAGCTCTGCCCTCGTATTCTGCCCGGCTTTCATCTGCAGTACAATCAGACGCTCCAATAACAGCATTAAAAACAATAAAATTATCTCCCCTGTTCTTTAGATACCAGCCGGTAACAATTCAGCATGCCAGTATATTTTTTATGTGTCTGAGACTGGTTACATTATAATCAGCGCTGCTCAGGGTGACTGCCACCAGGTCAATGCGTGAAGGTGCTTCACTGCAGTGGTTGGTTTGAAGGTAGTATTGGGCCAGGCGGTATAATCGACGGGCCTTGTCGGGAGTAATCGATTCTTCAGGCCGACCATATTTTGAACTGGTTTTTGTTCGCACTTCGACAAATACAATGGTTTCTCCATCGAGAGCTATTATATCAACTTCACCAATTTTACAGCGGTAGTTTGTGGTTACAATTATATAATCCAGCTTTTTGAGATATTCGCGGGCAATTATTTCACCGCTATGCCCAACTTTAAGTCGTCTTTCAGTTATTTCAATTCCCCCTGAATCAATCGTATTTTAACCTGAAAGTTACCCTGTGTTCAGGGCAAGGCCCAAGCCGGTTTAACGCATTGCGGTGTTCTTCGGTTCCGTAACCCATATTACGGGAAAAACCATACCCGGGGTACTGTTCATCTAATTTTTGCATCATCATATCCCTCGCAACCTTGGCCAGAACAGATGCAGCAGCTATAGATAAAGAAAGACCGTCTCCACCGACAAGCGCTTTCTGGGCGCAAGGTGACTCCGGCATGGTAAAACCATCGACTAAAATATACTCTGGTTTGCAGGATAACCTTTCCAGGGCACGTTTCATCGCCAAAAAAGATGCTTTATGTATATTTAAGCTGTCTATTTCAGACTTTGTAGCACTTCCCAGACCATAAGACAAAGCATTAACTATTATCTCTTCGTAGAGCATTCTGCGTTTTTCCGCCGTTAGTTTTTTTGAATCATTCAAACCTGTAATTCCAGCGCCGGGTCGTAATATAACAGCTGCTGCTACTACCGGGCCAGCCAGAGGCCCGCGTCCTGCCTCATCAATCCCCGCAATGTATCTGAAGCCGTTTTCCCAGAGTAATTTTTCTTCAACTAGCATTTTTTCCAGGCGATTATGTTCCACCTGTTTGCGTTTTTCCATTCTGCGACGTTTCGAAATCAGTTTCTGTGCACCTTTGCGACCATCTTGCTGCAGAGCCGCTTCAAGTTCAGGGGTAACTTTCTCCAAATTCATGATGTAAGATGAAAGTTGTTCCATGGTTAAATCTTTAAACGACGACATTTAAATACCTCTTTAAATGGAAGGATGCTCAAGAGTTGCCCTGCCCAAACCGCCACTTTGAAAATCTCTTAATAGTACTGCTGCTGACCGGTCATAGTCAATTTTACCACCGGGCAGAATGCAGCCATTTATACTGCCTATTCCGGCAAGCATGGTATCTGTATCTCCTATTTCCAATCCCTGGTAACGTTTTAATAAAAAACTTTCTTTACCATGTTCGACATAATATGACAACAACCGCCTGGCTGTCTGCTGAATGTCTACCCTGCTGTGGGGAATAGCTCCAACCATTGCCAGGGGCCAGACACTGTCCCGATCAATCCTGGGCCAGAGTATCCCCGGGGTATCAAGCAGTTCTAAACGGGGATTAATGCGTATCCACTGCCTCCCCCTTGTCACACCCGGTTGATTTCCGGTGCGGGTGACAGATTTTTTTACAAAGTAGTTAATCATGGTCGATTTGCCAACGTTTGGTATTCCGGCTATGATCATTCTTAAAGGGCGGTTAAGCCGCCCTTTTTTAATATTATTTTCTTCCTTACCTAAGTAATTCAATAGATTGTTTAAGTATACCTTGTTATAAACACTGAATGCCATAGCCGGCTTGCCGCTATTCTTAAAATATTTCAACCACAGCTTGGTTACATCTTCTTCGGCCCGGTCAGCTTTGTGGAGAAGAATAAGATGTTTTTTACTGCCGATCAATTTTGGAAAGGAGGGATTACTGCTACTGGAAGGGATACGGGCATCGAGCAACTCTACAACCAGATCAACAATTTTTATATCCTGACGAAGGCATATTTCAGCCCTGGCCATGTTTCCCGGATACCACTGTCCTTCTTTCATATCTCATTCCGCCTTACTGTCAATTGTCCTCGCATCCCAGGGCGGCCAGAAAATAAAAAAGGCTTTGCCCTTGAGCCTGTCAAGAGAAACAAAGCCAACCCTCGGATCCCGGCTATCCATGCTGTTAATGCGGTAATCACCCATGGTGAACATAAATCCGGGCGGCACTTCCACCGGGCCAAAGTCTGCCATATCCATATCATCCAGCAGATAAGGCTCATCCAGTAGGTTGCCATTCAGGTAAACCCGACCGTTGTTGATTTCCACAATATCTCCAGCCAAGCCGATAACGCGCTTTATAAAATCACGGCCGGGTTCATACTCAAAAACGATTATATCGCCAATCTGGGGCTGACCAAAACGGTAGATAATTTTATTCACCATGAGACGTTCGGTCTCATGAAGGGTAGGATACATTGATCTTCCCTCCACGACAAAAACCTCAAACAGGAACAAACGAATAATAAGAGCCAAAACTATTGCAATTAGGATTGATTTAACCCAATCCCAGAGCTCTTTCCACTTGTCCAAGTTAATCATCCCCGCTTAGCGTCGCTCTTTAATCCTTGCTGCTTTTCCAGTTCTTTCTCTCAGGTAATAAAGTTTAGCCCTGCGGACGCGTCCCTTCTTGACTACATCAATTTTATTAATTGATGGTGAGTGAACGGGAAAAATTCTTTCCACACCTATACCGAATGTAACCCGGCGAACCGTAAAAGTTTCCCGCGCGCCGCTACCCTGACGTCTGATTACAACACCTTCGAAGACCTGGCTCCGTTCACGCCCGCCTTCAACAACTTTAACGTGAACCTTAACTGTATCACCCGGGTTAAAATGCGGCAATCCCTCTTTGAGATTACGCTTTTCAACTTCTTTAATCAAGTCCATATTTCTCAAGCCTCCTTAGAATACTGGATTATTATATCATACACTTATTGATCAAAATCACGCTTTTTTAGTTCTTCCAGGTAATTACTATCCTCTGTTGTGAGGGGTGCCTTTTTTAAAAGATCAGGCCGGCTAAGATAAGTCCGCTTTAAAGATTGCTGCCTGCGCCAGCGGGAAATCTCCTGGTGGTTGCCGGAAAGCAAAATTCCCGGAACTTCCATATTCCTGAAAACAGCTGGCCTGGTATAATGCGGATATTCAAGCAACGATTCCGTAAATGATTCTTCTTTTAACGAGTCATTTGTCAGCAGGCCGGGAAGAAGGCGAACAACAGAATCGGCTATAACTGCAGCGGCAAGCTCCCCGCCTGTAAGGACATAATCGCCGATCGAAATTTCATCATCAACAAGGCTCGCTCTTACCCTTTCATCTACTCCCTCATAACGGCCGCAGATCATTATTAAGTGCTCTTCGGCAGATAATTCAACAGCTGTATCCTGATTGTAACGTCGACCCCGGGGAGTCAGTAAAATAACCCTCGGAGATTGAATTTGACTTTTTGAAGATAAATCTTCAACGGCCTTGAAAAGCGGTTCCGGTTTCAGGACCATCCCACAACCACCACCATAAGGTGTATCATCAACCTGACGATGACGGTCTTCGGTGTAATTGCGTAGATCAACCAGGTTAATCAGAACCAGTTTCTTTTCAATAGCTCTTTTAATCATGCTTTCACTAAAGGGCCCTTCAAAAATAGCCGGAAATATACTAAGTATATCGATAATCATCACATTGAATCACCCTTATAGATCCTGCAATCCTTCCGGGAGTTCGACCAGGACAAGATTTTTTTCCAGATTAACTTCTTTGATAATCTTTTTCACTGCCGGAACCAGGATATTCTTTTTCTGCTTTTGATCCGGTCTGACCTGCAGAAGATCATGCCCACCGGTTGTTATAACGTCTGATACAACACCAATGAATCGATTATCAACACTGTAAACATTTAAACCGACAAGCTGATCGTGATAAAAACTGCCTTCGGGCAACGGCAGCCGCTTTTCTTTGGGGATAATAAGCAATCTGCCCCCTATTGATGCCGCAGCTTCGCGGGTGTCGATCCCCTGGAACTTTATCAACCAGAAGCGCCCGTACTGTGCGCTTTGCTCGACTGAATAAGTTACTCTTCCTGCTTCATTGACCAAAGCTACCAAATCAAGAAGAGAAACCCTCTCCGGGTGATCCGAATACGGATATACTTTAACCATACCGGTAACACCATGAGGCGATAAAACTCTGCCAACTGCTACCTCATCCTCTTCATTGAACAATTTCAACAACAACCCGCTTGTTCTCTTTTACAGCAGCAGCATTGACAACAGTCCTGATTGCCTTGGCAATCCGTCCCTGTTTACCAATTACTTTCCCCATATCGTCCGGTGCCACTCTCAGCTCGAGAACAATTAATCTTTCGCTTTCAACCAGCTGTACGTCAACCTGATCGGGCTGATCAACCAGGGCTCTGGCAATTTGCTCTAAAAGTGTCTTCATTTTGACCAACCTCCCTGAAGAACTACTTACTCAGACCGGCTCTTTCAAAAAGCGCCTTAACGGTATCAGATGGTTTTGCTCCTTTGGCAAGCCACTGCTGAACTTTTTCGGCATTGACTTCAAAAGTAGTCGGTTTGGTAGTAGGGTTATAATAACCAATTTCTTCGATGAAACGCCCATCACGCGGATAACGTGAATCAGCCACAACTACACGATAAAATGGCTTCTTTTTAGCTCCTACACGCTTTAATCTTATTCTAACTGCCAATTAAATCACCTCCGTTTTTGTAATTTTATCTATGTTGTTCTTAAAAAGGAAAACCTTTCTTCCCCTTTTTAAGCTTTTTAAGAGCTCCTTTTTTCTCCAACGAACCCATTTGTTTAAACATTTTTTGCATTTGGCTGAATTGATTAAGAAGGCGATTTACATCCTGGACACTGGTACCGCTACCCCTGGCAATCCTGCGGCGGCGGCTGCTATTAATAATTGATGGTTCGACCCGTTCCACCGGGGTCATCGATCCGATGATAGCCTCCACCCGCTTGAAATTATCTTCATTAAGTGACATCTGACGTACTTCCTTGGGTATTCCTCCACCACCCGGAAGCATATTAAAAATATCCTCCAGGGAACCCATGTTCCGCAGTTGACCGAGTTGATCACGAAAATCATCAAGAGTAAATTGCTGCTTGCGCAGTTTTTGTTCCATTTCTTTTGCTTTTTCCTGATCAAATGATGCTTCTGCCTTTTCAATCAGTGATAGAACATCGCCCATACCTAAAATTCGCGAAGCCATCCTGTCAGGATGAAACAGCTCCAGGTTTTCAGTTTTTTCGCCTACACCGGCAAATTTAATTGGGCATCCCGTAACAGCACGAACTGATAAAGCCGCACCGCCTCTTGTGTCCCCGTCTAGTTTCGTCAGAATAACCCCACTTAATATAACAGCTTCATTAAACTCCTTAGCGGCGTTAACTGCATCCTGGCCAGTCATTGCATCGACAACCAGAAGAGTCTCGTTGGGTTCAACAACGCTTTTAATTTCTTTAATTTCTTCCATCATTTCGTCATCTATATGTAACCTGCCCGCAGTATCAAATATTACAGTATCGAAGCTTTCATTTTCTGCATGTTTTAAACCTAACCGGCATATTTCAACCGGATTCATTTCCTCACGGCTGAAAACCTCTTCTCCCACTGACTTACTTAACAGTTCCAACTGCTTTACTGCGCCCGGACGGTAGATATCAGCAGCAACCAGTAATGGTGTACGACCGTTGCGCCGTAAATAAGCGGCCAGTTTAACCGCGGTTGTAGTTTTGCCGGATCCCTGAAGACCAACCACCATGATCCTTGCCGGACTTTTTCCAGACAGGTTTAAGCCACTCTGCTTTTCTCCCATCAACCTGGCCATCTCTTCGTTGACTATTTTGACAACCTGCTGACCGGGAGTTAAACTGTTCATCACTTCGCTACCTATAGCCCTGCTGCGTACTGATGCTATAAAATCTTTTACCACTTTAAAGTTTACATCGGCTTCGAGTAGAGCCAGGCGTATTTCGCGCATAGCTGTATCAACATCTTTTTCACCCAGCTTGCCCTTGCCTCTCAACTGCCGAAGTGTATTCTGTAATTTTTCAGCAAGATTATTAAACATTTTCCAGTTGCCTCTATCTTTCAGTGGTTATTCTTATTTTTTCTATTACATCTTTCAACCCGGCCAGATCAGCATGAGTAAGATGATCCTGTTGTAATATCTCTTCTGCTTGAGATAAAAGCTTTTGCTGCTCTACAAACAGTGCACAGTATCCCAGTTTATTCTCAATATTTTCCAGAGATCGAACTGCACGCCGGATTAGATCATGAACTGCCTGTCTGCTGATCCGATAGTCTTCAGCTATTTCCCCGAGGGAATAGTTATCGCTGAAATAAAGACGCAACACTTCCCTCTGCCTTTCAGTCAATAGTGAAGCATAAAAATCATAGAGCAGGTTAACCCTGTTATATTGATCCAGCATAGCTTCTCCTGTAAAGTAATTATCCTTTACAGACGCATTATACCAGACCCCAGTCGATTTAGCAACTCACAGAATGCTGTCCCTATTGTATGAAATTTTAAGTACTTATTGTATTTATTAACATATAGTAGTAATATTAGGTAATTACTGTATTACTATTCTCTCAATACTTTATTATCAAAGGAGGTACTTAGATGACTGAAAGCGAAGCTGCAGTAAGTAGCCAGGAAGTTGGTGTTGGATTGCGCCTGGTCGGAATTATCATTGATGGTATCGTTCTTGGAATTATTGGCTATTTAATAGCTGCAGTAACAGGAAGTACAACAACCGGAGGCTTTGAGCTAACCGGTGGACCGGCATTTATCTTCTATTTGCTGGGTTTTATTTATTATATTTTGATGGAGACATACGTAGGCGGTACTTTAGGTAAACTTGCCCTGGGAATGCGGGTTCGTATGGAAGATGGCAGCTCTTGTTCCTTGAGCGCATCCTTAATCCGCAACATCCTGCGCATTGTTGATGCACTGCCAGGGATCATTCCTTACCTGCTAGGAGCAATATTTATATGGACTTCTCCAAGGAAACAGCGCCTTGGAGACAAGTTGGCAAAAACAGTTGTGGTCAAAAAATAAATACTGCTATACGAATAAAACCATAAATTGTGTCTGATTGAAATTACCCCCCCTTAACCAGGGGGGTTTTATATCTTTTCAAGAAGTGCTTCTGCAAACAGGGCTGGATCAAAAGGAGCGAGATCATCAATCTTTTCACCGGTGCCGATATAACAAACCGGAATTCCAAGTTTATCCTGGATACCGATAATTATTCCACCACGAGCAGTACCATCCAGCTTTGTAAGGACAAGCCCATTCAAAGGAAGAGACTTGTTAAAATTTTCTGCCTGGGCCAGGGCGTTTTGGCCAGTTGTTGCATCAACTACCAGCATAACCTGATGTGGTGCACCGGGCATAGTCCGGTCTATAACACGGTAAATTTTATTTAATTCTTCCATCAGGTTATATTTATTGTGCAAGCGACCGGCAGTGTCACCGATAAGAACATCCACATTCCTCGCCCTGGCTGAATTAACAGCATCAAAATAAAGGGCGGAAGGGTCGGTGCCACTTTGTTGCTTAATAATATCCGCCCCACTTCTTTCTGCCCAAACCTCTAGTTGTTCAACAGCTGCTGCCCTAAATGTATCACCGGCAACAAGCATTACTTTCTCACCCCTGGAACTGTAATGGTGAGCCAGTTTGCCGGCAGTTGTTGTTTTTCCGGATCCGTTTACCCCTACGAGAAGAATAACATAGGGTTTCTGGTTCAATCTGAGCGGAGGTTGAGTTTCTGAGAGCAATGCCTTGATATTATCTTTAAAGAGGGTTCCGAATTCATCCCTGTTTTTAATTTTACTGCAGGCAACCTTTTCTTTAAGCTGTTCAATAATTTTCATACTGGTTTCAATGCCCACATCGCCTGTTACCAAGATCTCCTCAAGCTCTTCATAAAATTTTTGATCGAGCTCACCATCTTTTAAAATAGCGTCCAGGCGGCTAATAAAACCATTTTTACTACGAGATAGACCGTTTTTAAATTTATCTATCAGGCTCATCTTTGTTTATTTCTCCCCTGCGACCAGATTATCTTCAAGTTTAATAGAAACCAGGCGTGAAACTCCGGGTTCGGGCATTGTCACACCATAAAGAACTTCTGACTCTTCCATAGTTCTTTTTCGGTGAGTGATCAGGATAAACTGGGCATCTTCAGCATTATCTTTCAGAAACCCTGTGAAACGGGTAAGGTTGGCATCGTCTAGCATCGATTCGACTTCATCAAGCAAATAAAATGGCGCTGGTTTAAAGCGCAATATTGCAAATACAAGAGCAATCGCAATCAGCACTTTTTCTCCCCCGGAAAATAAGGTAATATTCTGCAGTTTTTTACCTGGGGGCTGGGCAATTATTTCAATCCCGGATTCAAGAATATTACTTTCATCGGTTAATTTTAGCGATACCTTTCCACCCTGAAACAACGACTGAAATGTATTATTAAAGTTTTCGTTAATCTGGTCGAAAGCCCGGTTAAAAAAATACTCCATTCGCTGATCAATTTCAGCGAGAACTCTATTTAGTGATGCTTCTCCTTTTAATAAATCTTCTTTCTGTTCCTCCAGGAAGCTAATTCTCTCTTCCAACCTGGATAATTCCTCAATTGCTCCAAGATTAACCTCACCAAGAGCATCCAAATCCTCTTTCAGGTTCTCAATCTCCATTTTACCTGTCTCTGGATTATATTCATCCTCAAGGTCAAGAACTACTAGAGTTTTAAATAGTTCCCTGAACCTGATCTCCTGGTAATTAACCTCGGTTTGTAATCTTGTCTGTTCAACTGAAAGCTGCCGTTCCCGTTTTTCACGCCTTGACAGCTGAGTCTGCCTGCGCCGTTCATCTTCTTCCATCTCAATCAAAGCTGCTTCTGTTTGATCAACCTCTTCAACAATTTTTTCCAAAGTAATAATAAGCTCGGCTCTCTGGTCATTCAAACCCTCAAGTTTGTCAGACAGCTCCTGCTGTAGTGTTTTATTGTCTGCCAAATCCTTGTTGTATTTAAGAGTTGCTCTTTCTTTTTCGGCTTTTTCATCGTTTGGCTTAATAAGATTTTCTTCAAGCTCAGAGATCCTGGCTTTTAATGATTCCCGTTGTTCCCTGCAGGAACTAATTTGCACCAGTGTGTCTGTTATCGACTGTTCCAGTTTATTTTTCTCATCAAGAAACTGACGATGGTCATGTTTTAATGCTTCAAGATTTTCTTCAAGATCGCTCGATTTTTTCTTGCTATTTTCAATCTCTGACCTGTATTTGTCCAACCTATCTCTAATTTCATCTACCTCGCTGCTTAATTCTGAGCGAGTTTGGATTTCCTCTGTAATTTTAGCTTCTATTGTTTCTTTTTCAATAACAGAGCGCTCCATATCGCGCTTTACTAAAGATATATTTTCTGTAATTTTATTGTTTTCACCCGCTATGCTGTTGAAATCATTCTGCATTTTTTCCAATTCGTCTTTTATGTTTAAAACAATCCCTGAAACTTCTTTATATTGTTTTTCAAGCAATGCATGATCCTTCTGCAGTTCTTCAATTTCCCTGCGCCTGCCCAGTGGCATACCGGCGTTCCTCTTTGGCAGACTTCCACCCCGCATGACACCACCCGGGTTAATCATTTCTCCGTCCAGAGTTACTACTTTGCAGCTATAACTGACAAATCGAGCTGCTTTTGAAGCATCTTCGAGAGAGCGGCAGATTAAAACAGACGAAAGCAAATAATCTACCGCCTTGCAGTAAGATTGATCTACCTTAACCAGTTCAGATGCTTTACCTATTACACCTTTTAAGTCACGCCAACCGGGATATCTCTCCAGGGGACTGGCAGGATGGTGAAGAATATCGAGGGGTAAAAATGTTGCCCAACCTTTGTTCTGTTCCTTCAGGTATTTAATAGCACCCTGTACATCTTTTTCTGTTTTAGCTACCAGGTACTGCATGCTTGACCCCAGGGCAGATTCTATGGCCTGAACGTGTTCGCTTTCAACTTTGATCAGATCAGCTACAGGCCCGACAATACCCGGTGCCCGGGGTCCTGCCTGCACTATTTCTTTAACTCCGCGGTAATAACCGGTTAGGGCAGCATCCTGTTCTTTTAAAAGATTCAATCTCCCTGAAACACTGTTTAGCTTTTCTCTTATTTTTTGTTCATAGTCTATTTGTTCGGTCAATTTATCACTAAGAGCTTCCTGGCCGGTTTTATTTCTCTTTATCGCCTCTTCGCCTTCAACCAGGGATTCCTGCAATTGTTTGATCTTCATTTCCAGGGTATCTATGTTTGCAGTGTAACTTTTTTGTTTCTCTTTAAGCTTATTTTCTTCAAGCTGCGTATTCTTCAACTGCTCCTGCAAGCGCTCCAGATGCCGGCTTAGTTCAGTTACCGTTACTGTAGCCGCTGCACGATGAGCTTCTGCTTTATATATATCTTCCTGCAATCGTTCAATTTTGTTGGCAGCCTCACTCTGTTCCAGCATATGCAACCGTTCACGCTGCTGTTTTAAAATTTCTTCTAAGCTGCTGTACTCATTATTTTTTACCAGCAAATCATCTTCAGCGCGGGATCTACGCTCAACTATATCCGCCTTGATTTGATCCAGCTGCTTTATTCGGTTTGCATTCTGGTCCAACTGCTCTTTGTAGTGAAGCTCGCGCTCCCTGAGCAGCTTCAGTTCACTCTCCTGTTGTTCATAATAACGAACCAGTTGATTTAATTTTTGTTCCTCTTCTTTTTTCACGGTTTTATTGTCAGCCAGGTTATTCTTCAAATCCTGCAGCGCTTTTTCCTGCTGACCTCTTTTGGATGCCGAGCTTAAGAGGGCATCGTTAACTGATTGGAGCTGTCGGTTAACTTTATCAAGCTGTTCGCGTGTTTGTATGAGTTGGAATGATAATAGCTTTTTTTCTTCCCCTTCAACCTGCTGCTGCAAACGTCTGTATTCTCTTGTTACCTCAGCCTGTTCCTGGAGCGGTTCTATTTGTGTTCCCAGTTCATAGACAAGATCCTGGACCCTGATTAAGTTATCCCGAGTTTCATCAAGACGGCGCCTGGCTTCTTTTTTGCGCATCTTGTACTTTAATATACCGGCAGCCTCTTCAAATATTTCCCGTCTTTCTTCAGGGCGGCTATTAATTATTTCATCTACCCGCCCCTGGCCAATTACTGAATATACCTCTTTGCCAATCCCGGTATCCATAAACATTTCAGTTATATCTTTTAAACGACATGGAGTTTTATTGATGTAGTACTCACTATCCCCGTTTCGGAATAGACGCCTGGTAATAGTGACTTCATCATAATCAAGATTCAGGTAATCTGCAGCGCCGCCAAAGGTGAGCGACACTTCAGCAAAATTCAGCGGTTTGCGACTATCGCTGCCGGAAAAAATTATCTCTTCCATGCGTGAACCACGCAGCGATTTAACACTCTGTTCTCCAAGTGCCCAGCGAACAGCATCAACTATATTACTCTTACCGCAACCGTTTGGCCCGATAATTGCTGATATGCCTTCGCCAAGGATCAGTTCTGATTTCTCAGCAAAAGATTTAAAACCATAAAGCTCCATACTTTTTAAATGCAATTGCCATGCTCCTCACTGATTAAACATAACAGTTAATATGTTTAAGGCGTTAACTTGCCCCACGCTTCTTTTGCCGCTCCCTGCTCCGCTTCTTTTTTACTGTGTCCTTTACCGCGACCAACAACATCATCAACGATGATAACTTCTGCTTCAAATATTTTGTTATGATCGGGACCGCTTTCATTAATAATGCGATAGACTGGCGTTTTTAAAAACCTGGCCTGGGAAAATTCTTGTAAAAGAGTCTTATAGTCTCTTCTGAGAACCCCTTCCTGCAGTTCGATCAGGACAGGCTGAAATAATCCGAGGACATGTATCCTGCACTGTTCAAGGCCAAGATCGAGATAAAGAGCCCCGATCAAGGCCTCAACAGCGTCACTTAACAGTGAAGGTCTGCTTGCTCCCCCACCAACTATTTCACCACGTCCCAGTCGGATAAACTTTCCCAGGTTAATCCTGTATGCTAACCTGGCCAGGGAAGCTTCACATACAAGATCAGCTCTGAGTTTGGTTAACTTCCCTTCTGGAAGTTGTGGGTATTGTTCATAAAGATAATCACTGATTACCAATTCCAGGACAGCATCGCCCAGGAACTCAAGCCTTTCATTATTAGCCCTCCGATGTCCTTTTTCGTGAGCATAAGAACTATGGGTCAATGCTTGTTCATATAATAAATAATTATTCCCGTTCCATCCCAGTTCCAGTAAAAATTGCTTCACTTTTTCAGACCAAATCATCCGGGTTCCCTTCTGCATAATTCAGTTAATTTGAAATTACACTTTGCCTGTATTATTACAGTCCAGGTATTCTGAGTCATCACTAACGGTAATAACCTCTCAATTTGCCTGGTTTTTATTAGCAGTACATGAGCCAGGCCTGCATTAAATCAGGCCTGTATTGTAATATATAACCTGCCAATTAAAAAATAATTTCTTCGGCATGTTCATTACCATCAACACCTTGCACCCCAAGGTGAAAGATACTGACAGGCTCTTCCGAATTCTCAGTTGAAACGGAAATGCCTTTCCTTCCCCCAGCTCTGTATAGTCAGAAGATGTTTTCGCACTGATGGTATTGATTGATGCTTTTTTCACTATCTCACCCCGGCTGATATTATGCTTTTGACTCAATATATCTCACAACATCGCCAATAGTTTTGATATTCTCTATCTCCTGATCGGATATCTCAAGATCAAACTCTTCTTCAAGAGCCATCACCAGTTCAACTATATCCAATGAATCAGCATCAATATCTTCAAAAGTTGTATCAAGGGTTAATTTATCAATACTAACTTCAAGTTGATCTACGACAATATTTTTAACCTTGCTTTCAACGCTCACTAAATCACCTCCCTTGCAATAGTTTTCCTTACTGTATTCAACTGTTTCAGTTTATCATATTATCATTTATGGATCATCAATAGGTTACCTTTAATTCACTACTAACCTGTTATGATTGACCTCACCGGTCTACATTAATAAATAGTATATCAATTCTCCTCAAATGATCAATACAGGGCAGACCTGTTTAAAAAATACCTTTATCTAATCCGACAAATCACACCGGTAACCGTACAATAATTTATTCCCCTGTATCAACCTTTGTTGTAATTGCAATGTCACACAGAGAGCGCTGAAGTAAATCTGCTACTTTTTTCTTTACAAATGGGTGCGCCTGTCTGATTAATGCCTGTTCTATTGATCTTGCTTTTGATGAACCATGACATTTTATGCACAAACCATTAACCCCAAGCAGCGGTGCCCCTCCGTAACCGGAAGAATCAACTTTTTGAAGCAGGCCTAAAAAAACAGGTTGTAAAAGATAAGCACCCAGTTTATAGCGCAGTTTTGTCTTTATCCCGCTTCTGAAATAATTTAGGATAGCCCGGGAAAGCCCTTCAGAAGTTTTAAGAAATATATTGCCAACAAAACCATCGCATACAACAACATCTGCCGTATTATAAAATGCATCAGTCCCTTCAATATTTCCACAAAAGCCAGGAAGATGTTTTTCCAGTAACGGATATGCTTTTTTTACCTGTGCATTACCCTTATTCGACTCCGTGCCAATATTTAATAAGCCAACCCTCGGTTCCTTTATTCCTAGAACCTGCTGAGCATAAAGCCTGCCCATAAAAGCATACTGCAGGAGTTGTTCTGAACTGGCATCCATGTTTGCCCCGACATCAAGGAATAGGACCGGTTGTCCGCCAAAACTCGGCATTGGCGTAAGTAAAGCCGGTCTGCTGATTCCTTCTACCCTGCCCAAAAATAACAGGCTAGCTGCCATCAAAGCTCCTGTATTCCCGGCGCTTAATGCAGCGTCCGCGTACCCGGAGGAAACCATTTGAATGGTTTTAACCATTGAAGAATTTTTTTTCCTGCGTATTGATAGTCCGGGATCATCATCATTCTCAATCACTTCATCGGTATGAACTGTATCAATACGATCTGCAGGATAATCTTCTTTTTCAAGGATTGAATTTATTTTTTTCAGATCACCGATCAGGACAAGATTTAGATCTTCTAACGAAGAAAGCGCCGATAATGCGCCCCTGACTATTTCTTCGGGCGCGTTATCACCGCCCATTGCATCAACTGCCACCTTAACCAAGTTCATCACTTCCCTAAAGCCGGTATTCCGACAGATACAGTACGCCCCTTATACTTACGTTATAAGGGGCGTACTGAACAACTATTGCACTTTTACAGCTTCCCGATTATTATAATAACCGCAATTCAAACATACCCGGTGGGTTGGCTTCAGTTCATGACACTGCGGACAAGGAACCAGTCTGGGTACAGATAGTTTATTTTGAGCCCTTCTCATATTCCGCTTAGACTTTGAAGTTCTTCTCTTGGGTACTGCCACAATTACCCCTCCTTAATCATATTCAGCTACCTGAGCTAAACTCTTTTAATTTTAGCAGCCTTGGATCTACTTTTCGATGATCAATATTGCACCTACAAGAACTGCGATTTAAATTTGTCCCACACTTCGGACAGAGCCCTTTACAATCCGGCATGCAGATCGGGCTGTAATCCTGAGCCAGAATAATCTGCTGGCGAATATATTCATCAAGGTATAAATAATCACCTTTAATTGTTAAACTGTTTGCCGCTTCAAAAGATAAATTATTTAAATCGTCACCACTGTCTACTTCGTGAGATAGAGTAAACGTCTCAGAAAATTCGGCTTTAATATTTTTTTGAAAAGAATCCAGGCACCTCGAGCATTCGCAGCCATTTACTGCTTCAAGATTGCCCCTGATCACGATCTGATCACTGCTGTAAGAAGCCCTCAACTTTAACGAAAGGTTACCACCCTGTGGAAAATCATCATAACAATCCCGCAGGTCCATATTAAACTGGTATTCTAGAGCTTCGCCTTTAGCTTTTTTTACTTCCGGTATATATATTCGCATCAGTTGCACCCCAAAAAAGCTAAAGTAATTATATAGACCATGAATTTCTTTGTCAACATGGGACCTAAAGCCAAGGAGACCTGTTGTTGGAGATGAAGCCCGGAGTAATCTTAGAAGGTAACTCCATCGATTCCTTCATCCACTACTCCAGATACTTCTGTAAATACAATCATAATGCGATTGGGAAGACAAACGATACTTTCATAATCATAATTGATCCAGCCTGTGTGTGAACATATTGCGTTGGGGCACAGTTCTTCTCCCAGGGGTAGCATTCTAATTTTACCATCTTCTATTTCTAGGCGAGCCGTATGCTGGTTATTATTCCCAAACTGAAAAGTATAGTCATATGATTCACCCGGCGCAAGTGAAATCTCCGCTACCTGTTTATTCTCCACATATATAGTGGCATATTTTCTTTCAGCAGCGTCGGCTTTCTGAATGTTAAACCAAAACCCTGAAATACCCCAGACAAATATTAAGGCAATAATTATAAAGTCTGCAATTTTAAATTTTAATTTTTCCATTTTAATAGTCACCCAAAATTTATTATAACACATCATGAAATCAAACATTAGTCATTATTTATAATCGTTTATTTTATTAAGATTCCACCCTATTAAACCTTTAATACATAATTAAAACAAAATTTTATTGCACCAATATGATCCTGTATATTTTCATGCGTATTTCACCCGTTTATATTACGAGTTTAGGCGAGATATGTTATGATAGCATAAGGAATTATATCTCAGTTTAAAACAAATAACACTTATAATTGCATCATTATGTGGAGGTGCTTCCGTGAGTTCTTCAGAACTTATCAGTAGTGAACAACAGGACCTGTTAAAAGAATTGGCTAATATAGGCGTGGGTAACGCTGTTACATCCCTTTCATCCATGCTCGGCGATCAGCCTATCGATATGGCTGTTCCAGTTGTTAAAGTAACGCCGCTGCAGGATGTGCCCGATTCATTCGGTGATCCCGAAAGTACTGTAGCCGCATCTTTTTGTGAAGCAGATTGTCCGGCTCTCGGCCTTGTCCTGGTTTTTGTCTTACCCCTGGATGCAGCCGAAAATATGATAAACAAGATGCTCCCTGAAGGTGCCGATGATAGTGATGAAATGAAACGTTCAGTTTTGATGGAGCTGGGTAATATAATTACCGGTTCTTATTTGAGCGCCCTTTCTTTCATGACGAATTTAACCTTTAACGCCTCTCCCCCGAGGCTGGGCATTGATATGGCCGGGGCAATCCTGGGTACAGTTATTGCTGAAACAAAAACTGTAGACGATCAGATTATTCTTTTAAAAACCGAGCTTGCAATTGAAAGTGAAGGCATCCAGGGCAGCGTATTAATTCTGCCCGACAGCGGTTCCCTTGTTACATTATTTGAATATCTCGGGGCAATGTAAAAGAGGAAGCTAAAATATATTCGGTCCATTAGGACAATATTTGCATGACCCCTGAATCATCAATCCAGAATTATAACAGGCCTTCAATATGTTATAATCGGGGGAGATGATTTTTTGTTTAAAGTTAGTTTTAAGGAGGCATATGTAGCTTTGGCACAGAAAAAAACACCTTTTGATCAGCAAAAGGCAAATATAACTGATAACAATAAGAAAAAGAAAGAGAAAACCGCAAGGAAAAAACGTTCGGTTTGGAAAATTATTTTTTGGTCGCTCTTTATTCTCGTTATAGCTGTCGGTTCTGCTGTTGCAGTGATTGCATCAGGTTATATCAACGACGCTCCTGAACTGGACCCATCCCGTCTGGCAACGGTAGAAACTTCGTATCTCTATGATGTACACGGTAATGAGATTACAGCTCTTCATGAAGAACAAAACCGGATGGTGGTATCCCTGGACGAAATCCCTGTCCATGTCAGAAATGCTTTTGTAGCAATCGAAGATGAACGTTTTTACAGTCATTTCGGTTTTGATATAATTGGGAGCATTAGGGCTGCCTTTGCCAACCTGCAAGCCGGTTCTATTGTTCAGGGGGCAAGTACGTTGACCCAACAGTTAGCTCAGAGTGCTTTTTTAACTACCGAAACAAGTTACGAACGAAAAGTTCAGGAAATATGGCTCGCTATTCAAATGGAAAGAATTTATTCCAAGGAAGAAATAATGGAGCTGTATTTAAACAGGATGTATTTCGGTAACGGCGCTTATGGAGTTGAAGCTGCAGCTCAAACATACTTTAATAAAAGCGTTGGTGATCTTACCACCGCTGAAGGAGCAATGCTTGCAGCCGCTCTTCGCTATCCCAATTATTACAACCCTATTGACAACAAAGTCGCTGCCGAAGAGAGAATGCAGCTGGTACTATCAAATATGCTTCGCCTGGAAATGATCAGCACTGAAGAATACAACCAGGCTGCTAACCAGAATATAATTTATTCCAGCGCACCAAGCGAAGAATATCCTTACCCACATTATGTTGATTATGTAGTGCATCACGAACTGCTTAATATATTGAGTGACATGCCATCTATCGGCTCGCGTGAAGAAGCCTACAGGGCAATTTATATGGGAGGTCTGAGAGTACACACAACTCTTGACCCATCGCTGCAGGAACATGTAGAAGAAGTAATGAACAGAACCGATCTGTACCCTACCACTATTTATGTTGATATGGACGCCACTAGAGAAGCAGTTGCAGATTTGCCCTCCCGCAGTGATCTGTCCAGCTCCCAGATAGAGGAATTAATCGATGAGGAAAACGGGGTTCCACAACCCCAGGCAGCAGTAGTTGTTGCAGACCCAACAACCGGGCAGATTAGAGCCCTTGGTGGTGGACGGGAATATCGGAAACGCTTTGATGAAATATTGCGGTTTAATATTCTTCGCCAGCCAGGATCAGCGATCAAACCGATTGTAACTTATGGTCCGGCCTTTGAAGAAGGAATACTTGCCGGGGCAGGCTCAACAATCGACGATTCGCCTTATATCAACCCTGCCGGAAACTGGTTCCCTGAAAACTTCGATTTTCAGTTCAGGGGTATGATTACAGCCAGGGAAGCTTTGTATATGTCCTACAACATTCCGGCAATCAGGACTCTTCAAGCACTTACTCCCAGGGTAGGAGCATCTTACGCCCAGCGGATGGGCATTTCCACGCTGGATCCTGCTGAAGTTGACAACCTTAGTTTAACTCTCGGAGCGCTGACTTACGGGGTTAGTGCAATTGACATGGCCCAGGCATACAGTGTTCTGGCCAATGGAGGAGTAAAAATTGACCTGCATGCTATCGAAAAAATATTAGATCGCAGTGGGGAAGTTATTTATGAAAACCGGGTTGAGCCTGAACAGATCCTCAGTCCGCAGGCTGCCTTCCTGGTTAACGACATTCTTCAGGATTTTGTTACTAAATATTTAGGCCGGGCACTGCAGATTGACCGCCCGGTTGCTGCTAAAACCGGCACTACTGAAAACTGGAAAGATGTTTATCTTGTTGCATATACACCTAACCTGGTTGCTTCATTCTGGATGGGTTATGATGAACCCAAAATGGGCAGGATCCAGCAGGGCTGGCGATATTCAACCGCATTTCTGCGCGAGGTTTTTCTGGAAGCCTTTGAAACCCTGGAAATTCAAAATTTTGAACGACCGGAAGGTATTGTGTCTGCCACAGTTTGCAGCAGATCCGGCTTGATACCAAATGAATCATGCCAGGCTGCCGGCACTGTCACAAGCGATTACTTTATTGCCGGTAATGTTCCAGTTGAAAGCTGTAATATGCACATTGGAAGTTTCTATAACCGGCCTCCTTTTATTACTACCGATGAAAGATGGTCCTCAAGGGGTGGCCCTGGAAGAGTTCCTGAAGACTCGAAAGAAATGCCTCCCGGCGGATTGACAGATATGTTTGAACAACATGGTGTTACAACAAATGAATTTAGCCTTTTTAACGCTTTCGTTACTTCCGGCGGCATCACCCTGCAGTGGCAATACAACGGACCTGAAGTAGCCGGTTTTATACTATCCCGGAATATTCAGGGCCAGGAAGAAGGAAATTTTACAACCGAGCTTGATGCCAACACCAGGCAGTATAATGATAGTGACACTGAAACAGCCGGTTATTATTCGTATTCAATCGCTGCTGTTTACCCTGATGGACTAATTTCTGAAGCTGCAGCAATAACGGTTAGCAGCATGTCCATACCGGGAAGTGGTGGTGTTCTGCGCCCTGAAGATACAACTCCTGTTGTTCTGCCTGATTTTACCGGCACCTTTCAGGCCATTGCAGAAGGTGAATTATCTCGGTTAGGGTTACGAATAGGCCTGATTGAAGAAGAGCATCATCCCGATATGCCCAGGAGAACTGTTATATCACAATATCCTCCCGGTGGAACCACTGTTCCAAAGGGCACTACTGTAAACCTGGTAGTCACTACCAGGCAGGAACCGGCACAAAACCCGGTCCAGGAGCCGGTAACTGATCAGGATTAACAATCGGCTAAAAAAACATTAAGCGGGGAGTCCCCATAGTAATTCGTTGCTATTTTGCCTTTTATACCGGTATTTTTCGGGCAGGGAAAATAGAGTCTGGGAGATGCGGGTATATGGCTGCTGAATAGTGGTACAGCTGTAGCCAAACAGTGTCTCCCCCTCTTTTTCAAGCTGGCGCCATAAATGAGGGTATTCCATTTTCAACTCCTCTGCAACCTGTGCTGTAGTTTTATATATACCCGGTTCAAGTAAACTGACTACAGCCTGTTCCAAAGTTTGCCTATCCAAAATATTTACCTCCAATGGCCGGCAATTTAACTTTTAAGTTCCACTACAGTAACCCCATCTCCACCTTCAGCAGAGTTTCCATTGCGCATACTCTTGATCAGGTGGTGTTCCTTAAGGTATTTTCGAAGCCCTTCTTTTAGTTTACCGGTGCCTTTACCGTGAATAATATCAACCCGGTGAAGGCCTGCCCATAGGGCGTTGTCGAGTAACTTGTCTACAAGTGGCTGAGCCTCGTCCAGATTTGAGCCACGCAAGTCTATGGAGCTGCTTATGCTTAAATCTTTGGTGACACTATACCCGCCTGAAACTGAATCCTTAAACTGGTTTTTCTCGTTATTTTTATTTTGCTCAACACGCAAATCGGACAGGGGCAGGAGCACTTTCATCATTCCAATCTGAACCTGTGCTTCTTCATTATTAACTGTAACAACTTCACCTCTTTGACGAAGTGAACAAACATATACAGGATCTCCCACTTTGAGGTCAACAGCCAGTGGAGATTCTCCTTCAAAATGTTCTTCATCACCATAACCAATTTCTTCTTTAACTGAATTAAGATTACGACGGATCTCCTCAAGCCGCGATGCCGGTTTATTATCACTGCTGTTTTTAATTGCCTTTAATTCACGTATCAGCTGGTCAGTCCTATTTTTTGTCTTTTTTATTAATTCACGCGCTTCTTCTCTTGCCTCTTTCAGAATATCATCACGCCTTGAACGCAGCAGTTCTTTTTCTTTCTCAAGTTCAGCCATCATTTGCTCCGCCTTGCTTCTATCCAGAGCCGCCTGGTTACTGTCACGGTGATAACGCTGTTGATCTTCTACCAGGCTGGCGATAACCGCTTCAACCTGGTCATGTGAACGATGAACAAAGTTTTTTGCTTTTTTCATAACTTCTGGCGGTAAACCTAATTTATCGGCTATGTAAAAAGCATTACTCTGCCCGGGTATTCCCTGGAGCAACCTGTATGTGGGGGTAAGCGTATGGGGGTCAAACTCCATTGCAGCGTTCTGCATCTGCCTGCGCACCTGGGCAAAAAGCTTTAACTCATTTATGTGAGTTGTTGCAACAGTCATCGCCCCGCAGTTGGTTAAAAATTCAAGAATTGCCATAGCCAGGGCTGAACCTTCTGAGGGATCTGTTCCTGCACCCAATTCATCAAGCAATATAAGAGAGTGCGGTCCGGATTCTGCCATTATTTCAATGATATTTTTCATGTGCCCTGAAAAAGTGCTCAACGATTGAGCAATACTTTGTTCGTCCCCTATATCAACCCGAATGAGGTTAAAAACTGACATTCGTGTTCCCGGTTCAGCAGGAAGTTGTAGCCCACTCTGGGCCATCACTGCCATAAGGCCGATTGTTTTTAAAGACACCGTTTTACCCCCTGTGTTAGGCCCGGTAATCACCAGGGTTCGGACAGGGTTACCCCACTCGGCCGTCAGCGGCACTTTCTCTCCTTCAATAAAAGGATGCCTGGCTTTATTCAAAAATATTTTTGTCTCTTCCCCGGGAATTAATTCCGGCTCATTACAACCACTGTTAAGACTGTAACCTCCCCTGGAAAGAATAAAATCCAACTCCCCATACAGTGACCTGTTTTGAAACAACTCCTGGGCTATATCAGCAATTATACTGCTCAACTTATAAAGAATGCGTTCTAATTCTTGTTCTTCATAACGTTTTACTCCCGCCAGCTCATTCTGCATCTGAACCACCGGTAAGGGTTCTATAAACAAGGTAGCACCGCTGGAAGACTGATCATGCACAATTCCTTTCATCTGCTGCCTGTATTCCTGTTTTACAGGCAGAACAAATCTTTCTCCTCTGATTGTTACTAACGGTTCCTGCAGATATTTCCTGGTATTGGAACCGCGGATATAGTCATCCAACCTTTCACGTATTCTATTTTGCAATGACTGGCTTTGCCTGCGTAATGACTGCAGCCTCTCGGAAGCTGAATCAAGGACTCTCCCTTCTTCATCTATTGATCTGTTCATTTCTGCACTGGCTTCATAACAGGGAGCAATCAAACCAGCCAGACCAGCCATCAGCGGATACAAGGAAGCCTGTTCACTGTCATTGAAAAATTTCAACCAGCGGTTAGAAGCTTTTATAAAATGATTCACTGCTGCAACTTCCTGGCCCGAAAGAACGGCTCCTTTGCAGGCCCTGCTTACATTAGTCTCAATATCTTCAACTGCAGTAGGAGAAAAAGCATTTCTACGGCGCAGTAGTTTACCTTCCGCTGTTTCCTGTTGCAACTTAACTACCTGTTTGTAATCTGCGGAAGGTAACAGTTTGTTCGCCATTAAAGCCCCCATCGGGCTGACAGTAAACGCAACCAAATCCTTCCTGATTTTCTCGAATTCAAGTACTTTTATTTCACGATCCCTGACAACTTCTGTCAAACTTTCATCTCCTCGACACATATTGGCTGCCGCTAATATAGAAACGATACATTTTTTCAATTCCAACTGAAATACCTATTCTTGTTGCAGCCGTTATTTCTAACTCGCCCCGCTGACTATTTTCGTCCAGGTAAAGTGGCTTGCAGTTTAAATCATGACCGTCATACTTTTTATCAATTCCAAAAGCTATACACAGTTTACCAGGACCATTTGCCAGGTTAAGCTGCTCATATTTTGGCCCCCTGTTCTGTTTCATTATATTCAATCCCGATGTCGGTTCAACTGCCCGGATCAATACTGCCTCGCCGGTACCAATCGGCCTTGTGACAACATTAAAACAGTAATAGTTCCCATAAATAAAATAGACATAAGCCATTCCAGCCGGTCCGAACATGGTTTCATTACGCCTGGTCTTTCCAGATGCGGCATGGCAGGCAGGATCACCCCTGCTCAGATAAGCTTCTGTTTCAACAATTATACCAGATACCAATCCTGCAGGTGTTTGATGACAAAGATAATGGCCAAGGAGTCCCCTGGCCACTTCGACTGTATGCATCTCTTTAAAAAGGTCGGAAAAAAAAGGCACAGTTTCTCCTTTCTTCACCACGGGGCCCTAAGAAACCCAGACGATTTACAGCTTCATATTTATATAATAATTCATTATGAGTTCTTTAACCGTCTCAGCCAAAGGTGTTAAATAAAATTTTGTGAAAAAGGCTACCTCGGATCCTTCCAAAACTTCCATAAATGACTGAAACGGAACCAGGTCAACTGCAGCAATTATTATATATACGAATACAACTCCGATCAGGGCACCCATTAAGGCACCCCCGAGGCGGTTTAAAAAGCCTACTACTGGTATTTTGTTAATCCATCTGAAACCCCTGGAAAAAAAACGAAAAACAACACTTAACACCAAGAGAAAAATAAGGAACAATATTACACCCGCAACAAGCTGAGGGACTTTTTCCATGGCGATTTCCAGACCCAGACTCTGGATTAAATCATGGTGAGGAATAATATCTTCAGGATTAATCAACACAGCCAGCTGCTCACTGAAAAAGCGGCTGCCCCAAAAAGAAAGCAAAACAACTAGAAAAAACCCCATAATATCAAATAGCTGTTTAACCATGCCCCGCGAATAACCGCTAACCAGGTGAAATAAAAAAACAACAACCAGCAAAACATCAAACCAGTTCATTATCTTTTTCCCGCTCTCTTACCTCATCTGTTTCCAAAGCTTTTTCCGGTTTTATTTTAAACAGCTCATCAGCAAGATTTAAGGCTGCCAGCACAGCTATTTTATGCCTGCTCATCTGAATGTTATTCTCAGCAAGGGTTCTCATTAACTGGTCGACATAACGACCTACCTGGTGCATTTTTTCCGGTGATGAGGAGCCTCTGAGGATATATTCTTCACCCATAATAGTTATGGTAACCCTACTTTTATCCTGATCTTCCATTAGCTTCGCTCACTTCCTCCTGGATAGAAAGCTTTAACTGCCTGGGTAAGTTGTTCGCGACTTATAGCTTATTATCCTGCTTGTTCAACCTCTTAAAACAGCTCCCAGTTTAAAAAGTGCTTTTTCTATTCTTTGCATAATTTCTTTAATACTGTCATCAGTCAGAGTTCCCCGGTCATCCCTGAAGGTAAGAGAATAAGCCAGACTCCGTTTACCAGCAGGAATCTGGTTTCCTTCATATAAATCAAAAAGGGTTGCTGCCTTCAGTGTTTTTCCAGCAGCCTGTTTAATTGTTTCCTCCAGCTGAAGAGCTGTAAGATCATCAGGTACTACCAGGGCTAAATCCCTTATTGCCGCCGGATAGCGTGGAATTGAAGAAACCCTCGGCACTATATTAGCTTCCCCGGCCAGCAGGTTAAAATCAATTTCACATACGGTTACTTCCTGGTGCAACCCCCATGCCTGTTGCGTATCCGGGTGCAGTTGACCAAGATATCCCAAACAATCACCATTTATCATGATTATAGCGCTTCTGGTTGGATGAGTGAATGGTTCGTTAACCGGTCTGTATTGAACATTTTTAATCTGCAGGCGCTTGAAAATTAGTTCAAGAACACCCTTTACAGTATAATAATCAGCTCTTCTTGAAGGAACAGTCCAATTTGCCCCGGGTAATTCTCCAGTTACAGCCAGACAAATTTTTGTTTTTTCATACGGCAGTTTTTCCAGGGGCAATGATTCCGGTTCATATACAGTGCCAATTTCAAAGAGTAACTGATCCAGCTCCCTGTGGTTTAGATTGTGTTTTACCGCTTTCAAAATGCCAGGCAATAATGTCGTACGCATTATTCCCTGTTCTTCAGAAAGAGGGTTTTGGACAGGGATTACTTTCAGACGATAGTCATCCGCAGGCAACCTTAGCGATTGAAGATTAAGCGGATTCATAAAAGAATAGCTAATGCACTCGAAAAAGCCACAACTGCTAATTAAATTTCTTATAGTACTTTTCAACCGTTCACTTTCTAATTCGCGGTTCTCGATCAACTTACCTTCAGGCAGGGTTGTCGGGATTTTTTCATAACCGTGAAGCCTGGCCACTTCTTCAACTATATCTTCTTCGAGCTTAATATCAGGCCGCCTTGGAGGAATTGTGACTTCCAGGGAATGATCATCGGTATTCCGCAGAGAAAAACCAAGCCTTTCCAGAATATTTTCTACTTCATTTCTTGTGATCTCCATACCCATAATCTTGTTGATTCTATCCACGCTGACCATGACTTTAATCGGAGCTATATCAGAATGATTTACATCAATAATGCCTTTTAAGACTTCGCCTCCACATATCTCACTAATTAATAACGAAGCCCTGTTTTGTGCTGACATAACTTCCTGAGGATCTATTCCTCTTTCAAAGCGCTGCGATGCCTCCGAAGGAAGTGTTAACAGGCGAGCAGTTTTCCTGATACTGGTAGGATTAAAAACGGCTGCCTCGATTAATACCTCGGTTGTTTCACTCCTGATTTCAGTATCTTCGCCACCCATAACTCCGGCTAAGCCAATCGGCTTGCTTTTGTCAGCTATAACCAGCATTTCAGAATTAAGAACTCTTTTTATTCCATCCAGGGTAACCAGTTCTTCACCCTCAACAGCTCTTCTGACAATAATTTCTTTGTCACTGACCAGGTTTAGGTCAAACGCATGCAATGGTTGTCCAAACTCCAGCATTACATAGTTGGTAATATCAACAATGTTACTGATTGGCCTGATACCGGCTTTTAGTAATTTCATTTGTAGCCAGAGCGGGGAAGAATCAACCTTGATATTTTCAATTATCCTGGCTGTATAACGGGAGCAAAGGTCTGGATCTATAACTTTAACTCCTGCCTTACCCTCAATAGTTTTTTCTTCTTCCCGGGGATTAACAGGGGGCAGTTTGATCTCCCCTCCGGTCAGGGCCGCCACTTCGTAGGCAAAATTAATCATTCCTAAACAATCTGAACGATTAGGAGTAAGGTCCAGCGAGAGGATCTTTTCATCCAGACCGAGTATTTTTTCAAGAGGACTACCAACAGGTGCATCATGATCAAGAATCAGGATGCCGTCTGAGTGGCTCAAATCCAGATTCAGCTCACCGGCAGAACAGAGCATCCCCTGGGATTTAATTCCATATATTTCAGCTTCCTTTATCTTGCGTGAACCGGGCAGTTCCGAACCGGGTTTTGCGACAGCAACAAGTTGACCGGCAGACATATTTGAAGCACCGCAGACTATATCCAGAGTATATTCCCCTATGTCCGTTTTTACAATGGTCAGGTTATTGCGTTCCGGATGCGGTTTTATATTTAATATTTTTCCGGCAACTACACCGGGTAGTTCAGGCCCAAATTGATCGACAGCCCCAACTTCAATTCCGGCCAGAGTTAATTTATCAGCTAAATCTTCAGGGTTAAGGGTGATATCAATATATTCTTTCAACCAGTTATAAGGCACTCGCATTGGTTATCTCTCCTATCACATTAATCACTCTTTAAGCGAACTGCTTTAAAAACCGCAGGTCATTACTAAACAATGCTCTTAAGTCTCCAATTCCATATTTCAGCATGGCAATTCGATCAATTCCCATTCCAAAGGCAAATCCTGTTACTTCACGGGGGTTGTACCCGGAAACCTCCAGGACACGGGGGTGAACCATTCCTGAACCCAGTATTTCCAACCATCCGGTATAACTACAGACTCGACATCCCTTTCCGCTACACATTATGCAGGATATATCAACCTCTGCACTGGGCTCTGTGAAGGGAAAATAACTCGGCCGGAGACGAATCTTTTGATCCGCCCCAAACATTTCCCTGGCGAAAAGCAGCAAAGTCCCTTTTAGATCAGCAAAGGAAATATCCTTATCAACAGCCAGACCTTCAACCTGGTGAAACATGGGTGAGTGAGTGGCATCGTCATCACGTCTGAAAACTTTTCCAGGGGCAATTATTCTTACCGGCAATTCAGGGGCCTGTTTTTCCATTACCCTGACTTGTACCGGTGAAGTATGAGTGCGTAAAACTATTTTTGGAGCAACATAAAAACTATCCTGCATATCACGGGCCGGATGGTCCGGGGGAAAATTTAGAGCTTCATAATTATAATAATCTGTTTCGACTTCCGGACCATGGACGACCCTGTACCCCAGGCCGACAAATATTTCCTTGATTTCTTCTGTAACAAGGGTCAATGGGTGTTTCTGACCAACCATAGGCGGACTTCCCGGGAGACTTACATCTATTCTTTCCTTGTTCCAGCGGTTTTCTTTCTGCAGCTCGTCAAGGACCTGTTCTCTTTCTGTAATTGCTTTTTCCAGAATAATCCTGAGATCGTTAGCCTCCTTGCCAATTAAAGGCCTTTCTTCAGGCGGTACCGTTCCCAGGCTGCGTAATAGTGAGGTTAGTTCTCCCTTCTTACCCAATATGCGAACCTTAACCTCTTTTAACTGGTCAACGTTGGCTGTTTCAGTTATTTTTTTTATTGCATCTCTTTCTAGATCCTTCAATTTTTGCTTCATCCCTAATACCTCCCTAAAATAAAAAAACCCTCGAAAGAGGGACGAAAGAAATATTTTCCGCGGTACCACCCAAATTAGCCTGCATATGCTCTCTTGATAATGATAACGGTTTTACCGTTCCCACCTATTGAGCATATGCCGTTCAGCAGGAAACTCCGGAGTGAAATTCGACCGGCTGCACCGGGATCAGTTCGCAGTCAGGACTGACCCTTCCTTGACAGATTCATAACCGGCTTACTTGTCTCCATCATCGCAATTTCTATATAGGATATTATATGCATTATAGCACCTGCATGCAGAGTGTTCAAGAGCACTTTAGCTGTCGCGGTTAGCTATTTCAAATAAAATTATTCCAGCGGCTACGGCAGCATTTAGCGATTCAACATTACTCTGCAGAGGTATGGTTACTTTATAATTGGCAGCTTCAGCTAGTTCAGGAGAAAGCCCCCCAGCCTCATTACCGATAAATAATACTACAGGTCGTCTGAAATCCGCGTCATAATAAGCCATTCCACCATGAGCGACAGCAGCAATAGCTGTCAAGCCTTTTTCTTTCAGGCTGCAAATGAGTCTTAGAGGTTGATGAACAAATTCCACCTTCAGGGAAAATATTGAACCTGCGCTGGCTCTTAAAGCCTTTGGACCGAAAGGATCTGCACATCCACCGGTATAATATATGGTATCCGCTCCTGCTGCTGCAGCTGTTCTGATTATAGTTCCCAGATTACCGGGGTCCTGAAGCTCTTCTAATAGGATTATCAATTCTTGCTTAATAACCCCGTGATCAGGAGATTCTAAAGGATTATAGTAGAAAACAGCAGCAACAGGTTGTGGCTTTTCTGTTAAGGCTATTTTGTTAAATAACTGTTCGTTAACCTGGTAGAGCCGGGTTGAGGGTGGAACTTCTTTAACCCAGCTGCCGCCTGCACTTTCAGGATAACCAGTGGTGAAAAAAATAAATTCAGGTTGCAACCCTTTTTTCAATGCTTCCCTGATCAGGTTCGGCCCTTCAAGGGCAATTTTACCCTGCTTTTCTCTGAACTGTTTACTGGAATTAAGCTTTTTATATAGTAAAATTTTAGGGTTACTTGCGCTGCTTAACTCTTTATAACTCATTAAATCCACCCCAGGACACCTAAATCTTTATTGCTGCCTATGGCAATTAGTATATCATCTTTTTCAATCCGATCACTGGCTCTTGGTGATATGTTAACTCCATCACCGTCACTTTTTCTTATAGCGATAATACTGACTCCATGACGAGCTCTCATGTCCAATTCAGAAAGCATTTTCCCGGAAAGTTCCTCGGTGGCGGTTACCTCAACTACACTGTAATGATCGGACAATTCGAACAGATCAACAATCGAGGGGGCAAGTATACTGTGCGCCAGTTTTTTACCCATATCCTGTTCCGGATATACAATTCTGTTTACTCCTATTTTTTTTAAAACACGTCCGTGCAACTCTGTCTGAGCCTTGGCGATAATATAGCGGGCCTTTAGTTCAACCAGTAAAATTGCAGCCATGATACTGCTGTGCATATCGCTGCTTATTGCCAGGACAACCGCATCATAGCTTTCAATGTTCAGCGACTTCATGGTTTTTTCTGAAGCTATATCAGCCTGCGCAGCATTAGTAACATCAGAGCTGATTCTCTGAATAATCTCCTCATCTATATCGATAATCATTACTTCATGCCCCGCCCCATATAGGGTTTTAGCTACAGATATTCCAAATCTTCCTGCCCCAATCACTAAAAACTGTTTTGCCATCGTGCCACCTCCAATTCTTGTAATACCCTTTAACCAATCATTAGATTTTCTTCAGGGTAACGAAGTAACGGTTCCTTCTTATTCAAACCTGCCAGAGCAACCAACAATGATAGCGGGCCAATTCTTCCACCAAACATGGTAATAATAATCATAATCTTACTTGGAATTGTTAATTCCGGAGTAATACCGGTTGAAAGACCTACTGTACCGAAAGCAGAAAAAGCTTCAAATAATAGATCCATGAAGTTAAAATTCTCAAAAATAGACATAATTAAGGTTGTAATGAACACAAGAACCATGGCTGCACAAATAATTGATACTGCTTTCATAATCTGATGAAGGGGAAAACGACGTTTATAAATAACCGGTTCCCGACGGCCTCGAATCATTCCAAACATGGTTAGCACCACTACTCCAACAGTAGTTGTTTTTACCCCTCCTCCTGTTGATGTCGGAGAAGCTCCGATGAACATCAACAAGATCAAAATTAACTGAGTGGAAATAGTCATTGCTCCGGTATCTAAAACACTGAACCCTGCAGTCCTGGGAGTAGCCGAAGTGAAAAGAGCTGTGAAAAATTTTCCCGGGAGTGACAGGGTACCCAGGGTAGCCGGGTTGTTAAATTCAAGGACAAGAATCAGCACCGTTCCACCGATTAGCAGAATGGCAGTTATAATCAACACCATGTAGCTATGCAAAGACAAGCGGTGCCTGAACTGAAACCTGTTGGATAATTCCAGGATTACAGTAAAACCAAGGCCTCCTGCAATAAATAGTAACATGATTGTCCCATTAACAAGGTAATCAACCGGGGTTCCGGTCAGACTTTCATAGTTTCCGGTTAGATCAAAACCGGCATTACCAAAAGCAGATATAGAGTGGAAGAGTGCGTTAAAGTAACCCTGACTGCCTCCGAGTTGGGGAACGAAACGAATGCTGAGTAAAATTGTTCCAATAATTATGAACAGGAAAGACATTAGTACAACATTTATTACCATTACCTGTAACCCTTGCAGAGATTCCTGTCCTAAAACTTCTTTTACAACCAAGCTCCTTCGCAAAGATATCGGCCGACCCAAAAAAATAAAGATTATGGTAGTCATGGTCATAAATCCTATGGCGCCGAAGAGTATGAGCAACATTATTACTGTTTGTCCAAATACGGTAAAAAAAGTGCCTGTATCAACCACTACCAGACCTGTAACACAAACAGCTGATGTTGCAGTAAATAAAGCATCAATGAAGCTGAATTCTTGTGAGCCGTGTGAAAGAGGCAAGCTTAGTAGAATTGTACCGATAATAATTAATCCTATAAATCCGGCCGCCATAACACGAGCCGGATTTATAGGTTTTGGCCTGTTTTTCAATTGTCTTCATCTCCGTAGAGTGACTCCTAATATTTGCACAGGCAGAATAATATCAATTATGCATTTTCCCTGGCCACTTCAACCAGCCTGGAAAATGCAGCCCTATCGTTAACAGCAAGATCAGCTAATACTTTTCGGTTAATTTGCACTTCGGCTTTTTTCAGACCATTTATAAAACGGCTGTACGACATACCATCGTTACGGGCTGCAGCATTTATACGGGCAATCCACAACTTTCTAAAATCTCTCTTCTTTTGCTTGCGATCCCGGTAAGCATAAGAAAGTGATTTCATAACCTGTTGGTTGGCAACTCTAAAAAGTTTACTCTTAGCTCCATAATAACCTTTTGCCAGTTTTAAAATCTTTTTCCGCCTTTTTCTGGCGACTGAACCTCTCTTAGTGCGAGGCATAGTTAATCATCCTCCTACAATATAAACTAAATAATTCTATACAACCACATGCTGTCTTTACGGAATTAGCAATTTGATCCGCTTTTCATCCGCTTTTTTAACAGTTGTAGATTTACGCAACCTTCTTTTCCGGATCTGACCTTTTTTCTCTAACATATGGCTGCCAAAAGCGCGAAAGCGTTTAATTTTTCCACTACCGGTCTTTTTAAAACGCTTGGCCGCACCACGGTGAGTTTTCATCTTAGGCATTTTCTTATACAACCTTCCTCTGTTATGATTTGGGCGTTAGAATCATGATCATGTTTCGCCCTTCCTGTTTTGCCGGCTTTTCTACAACCGCATAATCCTGCAGCTCATCAGCCAGCTGTTTGCATAGCCGTTGGGCAATTTCAGGGTGGGTTATCTCGCGGCCCCTGAACATAACGGTAACTTTAACTTTATCACCGTTTTCAAGAAACTTTTTACTTCTTTTCACTTTTACATCAAAATCGTGTGTATCAATATTTGGCCGCAATTTAACTTCTTTAACCGTGGTTACTTTCTGCTTTTTACGAGCCTCACGGTCTTTTTTGCTCTGCTCATACTTAAACTTGCCGTAATCCATTATGCGGCAAACCGGTGGTCGGGCGCTTGGTGCAACATTAACCAGATCCAGTTTCTTTTCACGGGCTAACTGTAACGCCTCATCCGTTTTCATAACACCCAACTGAGTTCCATCTCCATCGATCACAAGGACTTCTCTGGCATTTATTTGTTCATTGACGAACAAATTCTTACTAATATCATTTCACCTCCTAAGAAATACAAATGAGCAGGTGTAAACCACCTGCTCATAATGATAAACCTTTATGAATAACCCGGGTGGCTCTTATTAAAGGCCCCAGGGTGAGAAGCGGTGGCTTCTACTTGATCTTACAAGTCTATTGATTAATATACCAGATAGAAGCAGAGGGGTCAAATTATTTTTTCTGAAATCTCATTATTAAGTTTAGATATAAAATCATCCAGGCTGAATTCCCCAAGATCGCCATCCCTGCGGTGCCTGACGGCTACCTTTTTATTTTCTTCCTCCCTGTCGCCTATGATTAACATGTAAGGTACTTTTTTAACCTGACCTTCTCGTATTTTATAACCCACCTTCTCATTGCGTTGATCAACCTCTACACGTAATCCTTCTTGTCTTAACTTGTTATATACTATTTCAGCATACGCATGACTGCGATCAGTAACTGGAATTACCAGGGCCTGAACAGGAGCAAGCCAGGAGGGGAATGCTCCTCCATAATGTTCAATCAGCAGGGCAAAAAGCCTTTCCATTGATCCATAGACAACACGGTGAATAACTACAGGCCTGTGCTTAGCCCCATCTTCACCTATGTATGTTAAATCAAATTTTTCAGGCATCTGGAAATCAAGTTGTATGGTACCACACTGCCAGCTACGCCCAAGACAATCCTGGAGGTGGAAATCTATTTTAGGTCCGTAGAAAGCCCCGTCCCCTTCATTGACTTTATAATCAATATTTCTTTCCCTGAGAACTTTTTCTAATATAGCCGTGGCTTTATCCCACATTTCTTCAGATCCCATCGCCTTATCTGGCCTGGTACTCAGTTCAATGTTAAATTCAAAGCCAAATACTGTGTAGAAATGATCCATCAGGTCAATTACTCCCGCCACTTCACCTTCAACCTGGTCGGGAAGCATAAATATATGCGCATCATCCTGTGTGAATGAGCGCACTCTCATTAAGCCGTGCAACGTTCCCGATAGCTCATGACGGTGGACTATACCCATTTCAGCAATCCTCCGCGGAAAATCACGGTAACTGTGCATTTTAGAACGGTAAACAAGCATAGCACCCGGACAGTTCATCGGTTTCACGGCAAAATCCTGATCGTCAATTTTTGTAAAATACATGTTCTCACGAAAATGATCCCAGTGTCCGGACTGTTCCCAGAGAGAACGATTCAGGATTAGTGGTGTTCTTATTTCTTCATAACCAGCCTTGCGATGCTCCACCCTCCAGAAATCTGTTAACGTCTGCCAGACGACCATCCCATTGTTATGGAGAAATGGAAATCCGGGCCCTTCTTCCTGCAGGCTGAAAAGGTCCAGCTCGCGCCCAAGCTTACGATGGTCGCGTTTTTTCGCTTCTTCAATTAAACGCAAGTGCTCCTGCAATTGTTCTTTTGTGGGAAATGCTGTTCCATAAATTCGCTGGAGCATGGGGTTTTTCTCGCTCCCCCTCCAGTAGGCACCGGCTAATCCAGTCAGTTTAAATGCTTTAACCAAGCCTGTATGACTCAGATGCGGCCCGGCGCAGAGATCAATAAAATCACCCTGTTCATAACAGCTGATTACAACATCTTCAGGGAGATCATTTATTAATTCCACTTTATAAGTTTCTTCTTTTTCCCTAAACAACTGCAGTGCTTCTGATCTGCTCATTTCCCTGCGCAGGATCGGTTTTCTTTCCTTAACAATCTTTTTCATTTCTTTTTCGATTGCAGGAAGATCATCAGCAGAAATCGGTTCTGGAAATTCAATATCGTAGTAAAAACCGTTTTCGATAGCCGGGCCAATACCAAGTTTTGCCATTGGATATAATCTTTTAACAGCGTGGGCCAGGATGTGGCTGGAAGTATGACGGTATATTTCTTCCCCCTTGGAAGAATTGAAATCTACAAAGGTCACTTCGCTATTTCCGGGCAAAGGACTGTTCAAGTCACATTCTTTCCCGTCAACAAGAACGGCTATTATGCTTTTATCTTCAGCGACTTTCTCCTGATATAGATCCATACAGGTTGTACCCCCGGGATACTCCGCCTGTAATCCGTTTTCAAGTTTTACTTTTATATTCATTTGCCTCGCCTCCTACTTAATATTTAACTGTTTACTTTAAATAACTACATAATTATCGTTTGAGGCATCATGACAGCTGATGAAGACTTTTATCCTTTCAACTGAAATGCTCCGGGAATTAATTCTATTTCAACGGGAGCCTTACCTGGCTGTTCACCGTCAAGGTCGAGCAGAGTATTATCAGATGATAGCACAGCTATTTTTCCCCCCCTCATGCTGGTTATGTTTGGATGAAAAAGATGCTTACCTGCGTATACCTTGGGAAGGTTAAAGATCAGCTTTGTCTTGGCCATACCTTTAATAACAACTATATCAAACTGCCCGTCACTAATATCTGCTTCGGGCGCAATGCACATCCCCCCACCAAAATAGCGTCCGTTACCAACCACAATTACAGCTACTTTTTCGTTAAAAACCTCTTTACCATCTATCAATATAGTCATTGTTTTATTTTTATAAAGTATCAGGCTGACCAGGGTACCCCATAAAAACGAGATGAATCCGCCAAGAGCCTTACTGGTTCGGTTAACCCTTGCTACAGTTTCACCGTCAAGTCCCAGTCCTGCAATATTAATAAAAAACCTTTTCTCCTGCTTATTCTCATTATTGATATAAGTAACCTGTCCTAAATCAACTGACCGTACCTTACTGTTCAGTATATGCTGAACCGCTTCGTTGATCACCTTTGGTGTGCCTATAGTCCTGCCGAAGTCACGACCTGTCCCTGTAGACATAAAACCGGCGGCTGCCAGTTCATTTATCGGCTTTCCACCCTCAAAAAACCCATTTACTACTTCGTTGGCGGTTCCATCACCTCCAACGGATATTATTAGGTTAAAACCATCATGCAGGTATTTCCTGGTAATTTCTGTAGCGTGATGCGGTGCTGTTGTAAAACAAAAGTCAATAGCAGCGCCCGCCTTTTTGAAAGCATCTTCCACTTCTGGCCATTTCTTTCCCGTTTTACCATTGGCTGAAGCCGGGTTAACAACAACAGCAATCTTGTTAGGCTGCAATCAGGGCACCTCATTTCTGTTATCCTGGTATGCTTAATCCTTATATTGTTATCCAATTGCCTGTATGATTTATAAGTTTGTAATTAATTATAACACAATAAAAACAATAACAAACCTCTCTACAAGCAACTGCTTTACCCTGAAACTAATAAGCAAAATACTCATAAAAAAGCCTGTGCAGATATGCACAGGCTTGCTAACAATAAGATATAATTATTTACAAACCAAGATATGCTTTCTTAATATTGTCATCCTCAAGCAGAAAATCACAAGCCCCGCTGGATACAATACTACCGTTTTCCAAAACATAGGCTCGGTCGGCTATTTCGAGGCTTTGTTTAACATTCTGCTCGACCAGGAAAATTGTCAGCCCCTGATCACGAAGCATCTTAAGCATCTCGAATGATTCTTTAACCAATTTAGGCGCCATTCCATATGAAAGTTCATCAAACATACCCAGTTTTGGCCCGGACATTAAACAGCGACCCATGGCCAACATTTGCCTCTCTCCACCGCTAAGGGTTTTTGCCAGCTGTTTTCTTCTTTCTTTCAGCTTGGGAAATGTTTGATATACTTTTTCAAGCATTTCGTTTTTTTTCTTCCAATTTTCTTTCAGAAATGCTCCCATTTCCAGGTTTTCCTGGATTGACATATCCGGGAAAAGCCTACCTCCCTCAGGCAGGTAAGAAATCCCCATTTCAACTACGCTGTTTGGTGTAAAACCGGTTATATCATTACCCGTAAATGTTACGCTTCCCGAAGCTGGTTTCATTAATCCTGCTATGGTGTTCAGCAGAGTCGTTTTTCCTGCGCCGTTTCCTCCGACAAGAGCAACAATTTCTCCCTCTTTGATATTTAAACACACATCCCACAGCACCTGAACATTTCCATAGAAAGCGTTTATATTCTTAATTTCCAACATAGGCTCTACTTCACTCCCCCAGGTAGACTTCGATAACGGCACTGCTATTACAGACATCATCCGGACATCCTTCAGCTAGCAGTTTACCGTGATGCAAAACGAGTATCCGTTTGCATATACTCATGATTGCTTTCATTACATGCTCAATCATAATTATAGTAATACCCCGGTTCTGTATACGCTGGACAAGATCCATAGATTCTGTTACCTCTGTAGGGTTCAATCCAGCCATCAGTTCATCCAGAAGCATCATCTCAGGCTTGGTTGCCAGGGCGCGCGCTACCTCCACGCGCTTCTGGTTTACAAGAGTTAAACTGCCGGCAATATTATCCTGAATATTTTTAATGCCAACAAAGTCAATGCATTCTTCAGCTACTGCAACAGCTTCTTCTTTTGATTGTTTACTATCCGGGGATCCAAAAAGCGAGCCGAGCAGAACATTTTGATATACACTCATTTCCGGGAAAACCTTTACAGCCTGGAAGGTTCTTACCAACCCCTTGTGGCAGATATAATTAGGCTTTAACCCGACAATATCTTCGTTGTTAAAAATAATTTTGCCGGAATTTGGGACATAGGTGCCTGCTATCAAATTAAAGAGCGTTGTTTTGCCGGCCCCGTTTGGCCCAATCAAACCCAGCAGCTCACCCTTTTCAACTTGCAAGTCAACGCCGCCTACCGCAGCCAGTCCGCCAAAATATTTTGTTAAGCCTTCAACTTTTAGTATCTGCATTTTCCCCTCCTGGACTTCCCGACCTTAACTTCTTAATAATATAGGCAAATAATTTCTGGAACAAACCGATGATTCCATTCGGCAGGTAGATAATTGTAATCACCATGATCGTTCCGAAAATTAGCATGTAGTAATAGGGAAATCTGGTAACCAGAATTTCCTGCAGGTATGTGAATATCGACGCACCCAAAATCGGACCCAAAAGGCTTCCCATACCGCCGAATATAGCCATCAGGGTAGGCAGGAATGAGTAAAAAGCATCAAAGGCGATATAAGGATCAATAAAACCCCACCGTGTTGCCATTGCCGTTCCGGCAACGCCGGCAAACAGTGCGCTGATAGCAAAGGTCATAACTTTAACCCTTACTACATTAATACCTATATGAACAGCGGCATCCTCGCTGCTGCCGATGCTTGATAGGGCAAGCCCGTATTTTGAACGTTTGATCAAGTACATAGTGATCAATAATATAGCCAGAGTGCTTAGCAAAACATAGAAAACAGTAACATTGTCCACCCTTGTTACAAACTGGCCCCTCGTACCGATTATATTTACCTCAATCCAGGATACAACGTGCTTGATCAATTCAACCAGGCCAAAAGTAAAGATGGCAAAGTATACGCCCCGTAGACGCAAAGTAATCGTTCCGACTCCGTAGGCAAGAAGAAAGCTTGCCAGGCCGCCGGTTAACACCAACAAACCTATCGGGAGGTAGTCGCCTAGAAGCGCTGCATTATAAATGCCTACTCCAAAAAATGCGGCAGTAGCCAGGGAAGTATATCCGGTCGGACCGGAAAACATGCTCCAGCTTAAAGAAAGAATTACATACATAATGATCGAACTGAGCAAAATTATAGTGTAAGTCCTGGCATATGAGGGTGCAAAAGCTAAAATCAGAAAAAATGCAACAGCCAGAGCCATTACCAAATGATTTTTATGTTTATCAAACCAGGCTAGATTCATTTTTCTACCTCCCCATGATGCCAGCCGGTTTAACCAGCAACAAGATCATAAACACAAAGAAATAAGCAGCCATTGTTAATCCCGGTTCAAAAGCATTGACGATACTGCCTAGCATACCTAATATGAATCCACCGATTAAACTACCCGAGATACTGCCCAGGCCACCAAGCACAACAACAATAATAGCGATAACTGTATACTGTAGACCCATGGTTGTTTGTATTGGGTAGACCATGCTGAGCAAAACACCGGCAAACCCTGCCATCAAAGCCCCGATAGCAAAACAAAGAGCCAGCATTTTATTAATTTCAACACCCATTAGTCCCGCAGCATCAGGATCCTGTGCTGATGCCCTGATTGCTTTACCAATACGGGTATGGGTCAGGAATAGGTAAAATAAAAGACATATAGCAACAGCAAAAGCCAGCAGAACCAGGCGGTTGGCTGAAAAACGTATGCTGCCCAGGTAAACTGAATAAGCCATGAAAGAATAGCCCTGTATCTGGGTTCCCCAGATTACCATGGCCAGGCTCTGGATGATAAACATAATACCAAAAGCCAGCAAAATAGAATTTCCTTCAAAGGCAGGTAAAGAGGGCGATCTATCCTTCAAAGTCTTAAACAAAAAGCGATGTACTACATAGCCGACAAAAAATAAAAAAGGACCTGCTATAGCCAGCGAGTAAAGCGGATTAAGCAGGTGATTTGTAAACAACATCCAGGTGATAAAAGCGCCAACCATGATAAATTCTCCGTGGGCAATATTCAATATACGCGCTACACCGTACTGCATACTGAGCCCGACAGAGATCAGGGCATATATGCCCCCCATGATCAGCCCAGTGATAATTATGTTTAAAACCGCAGTTGTCATTGCTCCAACTCCTGTCCGGACATTCTTATACAAGATAGGCTGCCTTCTCGGTATTACCTCTCCGGTTTTAAACCGGGAGGCTGGAGTAAACTACCCATCAGGCAGCCTGATTTTTACTGATTATGATCTGTCTGTTTCTTATATAATCGAATTACTGTTTTACCAGGCAGGCTTGGGAATCACCGGATCTGCCGTGGCTTTATCTGCCGGGGCAATCACTTCAAATTTTCCGTTGACCCATTGACCAACCTGACCTTCATAGCATTCGGCAGGTACAGCGCCGTTTTCAAACCAAACAGTGCCCATTACAGTTTCAAACCGTTCCTCACTGATAACGTCTTTAATTACATCATGATCAAGGGTACCGGCTTTTTCAATAGCCTGCTCCAGGATCTCCAGGGAAGCATAATACGGCAGGTGACCCCACCAATCAAACAGGTCTTCGCCTCCATAGTAATCAACAAACATATCGTAGAATTCCGCTGCCTCGGGAGAGCTCTTTTCATTCCAGGCTCCCCAACCCATAATTCCTTCAACCATGGGTCCGAAAATACCGGGGAAGAACTGGAAGTTTGCTCCAGGTCCCAGTAAAAGTACATCGGGGTTATAACCCATTTCAATACACTGCCCGACAAGCAGGAAGTTCTGATCGGGATAGGCAAAACAAAGCAGCGCGTCTACATCGGACGCCATTGCTTCGCTTATAATTGAAGACATGTCGTCAATTTCAGGCGGGACGCTTCTGGAGAAGGCAACTTCAATCCCATTTACTTCCAGCAAGGGAACTGCATCGCCGGAATACTCAATGCCGTGCTGATCGGCAATGAAAATTATTGCTGCTGACTCAACACCGTTAGCAGCAAGCATATCAACCATTGCCGGGACCTGGTGAGTAGCGTGGTTTAATATTGAAAAGAAGTAAGGCAGGCGGGCCATTAAAGGTTCAAGTTCTTTTGCTCCACCTTCGGCACCCATCAGGATGTAGCCGTGCTGGCTGGTCAATTCAGCCGCTGTCTTCAGAAAAGCGGTGCTGACCGGGGGAAGAAGGAAATCAACCTCATCTTCAACAATCAGCCTTTCCATGAGCCTGGTCATTGTTCCCATGTCCGAGGTGTCATCATAAATAAGCAGCTCAACGGGCAATTGTTTTCCATACTCTTCCACATAAATGCCGCCCCGCTCATTTACCTTGTCAGCCCACATGCGGTACATTGGTCCGAATGCCGATTCATCAAATACGGCATAAACACCGGATTGTGAACGGACACCACCAAAGACCAAAACTTCTTTATCTGTATCAATAGGTGCTGCGCCTTCATCCTGGTCGGGAGCTGCATCTCCGCCGCATCCTGTTATCATCAAGGGCAAAACCAGAAAACATACAACCAAAAGCGCTAAAAATACTTTTTTAGTCATTAACTATACCCCCACTAAAATATTATTTTCATGCGATTATTTTCATTCAGATATCCGATTTTTAAAGAACTTAAATTTGGCCTCCTTTCTGTAGTATTGATACGCATTACCAGACAGTATAATTACGAAGAAATAGATTTTGTATATATATATATATATATTATATGCAGTATTTTGTCAAACTTAATTTTTCAAATTAATCAGCTTAAAAAATACAAAATATAAATTTCACAAATATCTTAATTTATGTTAACAACTCTAATGAAAAAGGGGATGATTAAAAAATAATCATCCCCTTTTTCATATAACTTTAATTAGCGGGCACCGCCGCCGCCTCCACCGCCTCCACCGCCTCCACCGCCTGAAAAACCCCCTCCACCGCCGGAACCTGACGATGAAGCAGATTTGAAAGCGTTTTTGAAGGATTGTTCCATTGAAGATGTGACGGTATTAAACCGTGACGGGTTTGCCGCAATTGAACCGTAAGCGGGCCAGGCTACATATTTATTATCTGACAAATCAGGATAAACCAGCTTCAACTGCTCCATAACCTCTTTTGCCACATTCAGAACTATGGCATAGACAAGATAATGTTCCCATATAACCAGTGAAGGTATTGTGGATTGATCAAGTCGCGAGAAATGCTGCAAGAACTTTTTAAAAGCTTCCCACTTGGCATAATGATCCGCTCCAAGTGCAGTGAACCTTTTAAGCATGGTAAAGCCAACCAGGAAGAGCGGGCCGGCGATAACGGCAATCATCCCGGTTATTAAAATATCAAGCATTATAAAAGGAATACCTATCACGGTCAAAATTATACCGGCGATTATCCCCGGCCAGTAAGTGCCAAGGAAGAATTTGTGTTTATCGGCACTTTCTTTTATACTTTCCGTCCAGCTTTTATAAAATTTGTAGGTTTCTTCTTTACTGCGCTTACCAAATTGTTCGATTGCCTGCAAAGTAGTTCCTTCAGATTTAAACGCGCCAACCTTCTCAAAAATAAATGAATACAAAAGCTGTTCGTGTTTTTTTAAAACATCCTTTCCCTCAGCCGGGATTACTTTATAATCTGTAAATTCACGCTTAATCAGCCTGCCCCGGGTAGCACTGTATTCTTCCAGTCTGAGGTGCCCCCTTCTGGCCAGATCCATTACCGTTGCGGTAAAATCTTCCGGTCCTGTGCGGCCCTTTCTAACCAGGTAACCGGCTTCAGACGGACTGTATTCAGCGGGAAGCTCACGGTAGTAATCCCCGTTGTATGCATCAGGATGGCGTCTTGATTTAATAACAGCAGTAATCAACCATCCCAACATGCCAAGCAGAATAACCGGTCCCAGGAAAAAATCTATCCTGGTTACAGTTCTTTTCAGGTTTGCCTGCCGGGCCCATCTTTCCTCATCTTTTAACATATCCGGCAATCCATCCCGGCCTGTAAAATTGTCAGATCCCGGCACAAGCTCTTTTGGAAATGCAACCCTTCCTTCCAGGAAAGTACCCGGGGAAAGATCCTCTACTTCCCAGCGGACCGTTGTTGAATCGATCAGACCAACATATCCATGAAGCGGTCCGTGCCCCCATACCTTTACCTGATCACTTGCTGTTTCTCCAGGAAGATACAGAGTTACAACTGCAGACTCTGTTCGTTGATCCCATTCGTCACCGATAAACTGCCAGTATATTTCAGCCAGGTCATTATGAACCTGGACAGCATTTGTTACCAGGTAGGATATTGTAAAGGTCCGGTCTTCATTAGAAGCCTCAAAACTCCAGTCAATAACTACTTCATCGCCTATAGTATCAACATAGTAGATCCCGGGAATATCCTGGGTGCCTGCCGGCATTTGACGGTATAAGTTTCCTTCCTCGCTGACGACAACATCAGTAATCGCCGTATTATATTTTAATGGTATGTATAACCATGCGCCCCTGTACCTTCCATCAAACCTAAAAGTTCGTTCTTCAACAACCTTCATTGAACCGTCGGGCAGTATTTCAGCTTCAATAAAAACCGTTGGGAAAAAAAATGAACGGTTATCCTGGGCTCCGGCTGTACCTGAAAGGAAGAATATGATCAGGAGTGTGATTAAAACAGTAACAGTTGTTAACCCACCTGACCGGTTTACGACAGACCTCTTAAGGTTATTCTTCATTTGTTTTTCCTTTAAAATTCAACTTTTACTGCTTCACGGGCAGCGGCTTCTTCGTCCAGGTTAAAATATTCTTCTTTATGAAAACCAAACATGCCGGCAACTAATACGGTTGGAAAACGCTGTATGCTGGTATTGTAGGTCATGACAGTATCATTATAGAACTGACGGGAAAAGGCAATTTTTCCCTCTGTATTGGTCAGTTCTTCCTGAAGCTGGCGGAAGTTGGCATCTGCCTTAAGTTCAGGATAATTTTCGGCTACTGCGAATAAAGTTTTTAAAGCTCCTGACAGCATATTTTCCGCACCGGACTGCTCCTTAACATCCTTTGCCTGAATTGCCATATTGCGGGCCTGGGTGACTTTTTCAAAGGTTTCTCTTTCGTGAGTAGCATAACCCTTAACAGTATTTACCAGGTTGGGAATTAAATCATAACGCCTTTTTAGTTGAACCTCAATTTGGGCCCATGCATTTTTAATTCTCTGCCTTAAAGTGACCAGGCGGTTGTATATACCGATTAGAGCAACAACAATGATAGCTATAATACCTATAATTACCCACACCATACAGTTCATCTCCCTTTCCAATATCTTTGATTTTTAATTGCCGTTGGTAAATATTTCGCAATCATCTGCGTTTTTCCTGCAACAAGCTTACTGCATCGATGATTTATAGCTGCAGTTCCACAATATCTTCATCTTCCAGGATATACTCGCGGGGGACTGCCTGCCCGTCAAATTTTGAAGAACCCCAGAGCAAGGCACTCTTTAGGTTTTTAGGGAAATCTTTATGTACCTGCGCAGCAAAGTCAAGCACATTACTGCCTTTTTTTAAGATAAAGGGCCGTTCCCTGTCTACAGAACGACCCGATGCCTTTCCATAAACCCTGATAATATTCAGGATTTCATATGCTTTTTCTTTTAAAACCTCCAAACCTGTTCCATTGTTAGATACTTCAATAAAATCCAACCCGGGCCATAACTCTTTTAATACTTCCAAGTTATCAGAAGCATCAGGGTGGTCTACCTTGTTGGCAAGCATCAGGAAAGGTATAGGTGCAATAATAAATCCATCTTCAGACAGATCAATTACTTCACGTTCCTGGAGGATTGTAGTTAACCCTTCCATCTGTTCAAGACAATCTGCAGTGGATAGATCAATCACAATCATCAACGCATCGGCATCTTTAAAAGTACCGATTAGACCGGCAGGAATATTCTCCCTGGAAAGAGGCGGAGTATCAACCAGCTGAATGAAGGTATCTTTATAAGGCATCATTCCGCTAACCGGCAAAGCGGTTGCAAAAGGATATTCGGTTATTTTAACTTTGGCCCTGGAAAGAAGCCCAACCAAAGATGATTTCCCGCTGTTTGGATACCCGGCTAATACAATCTGTCCTGCTCCCTGCTTTTCTACACCAAAGGGGTTAAACCCGCTTTTTGTCTTCTTTTTATTCTTACCCTCTTCTTTAAAACGAGCTATTTTTTTCTTGATATCACCCTGCAGGCGCTCGGTACCTTTATGCTTGGGGATTATAGCCAGCATATCCTGGAGGGCAGCTATTTTATCTTCCGATGTTTGCGCATTTTTATAACGTTCTTCTGCGGCATAATACTGTGGTGTTAAATTGGCAGGCAATACAGACCCCCCTTGCTTTAACAGGTGCATTTGTATCATAGCACAGATAGAAAAAGATTTGTAGATACCAGAACAATGCCTTTCTTGACACAGATAACCGCCTAATGCTAAAATGTTTTTGCAATATAAACATGCGCCTGTAGCTCAGGGGGAGAGCGCTTGCTTGACACGCAAGAGGCCCGTGGTTCAAAACCACGCAGGCGCACCAGAAAAGCTCTGCCAAAAGTGGCAGAGCTTTTTATCCGGCAACACTTCCTTAACTAATTAGATCCGCCACATATCAGCAATATTATCGAAAGTCTCTACTTTACTGATTGATTGCAGCCAAGCTTCAATTTTTGAAGCCGGTAACAGTTTCGCTGATAAACGGCGAAATTTCGCATGCAGAGCATCAAGACCAACTTTATTTTCCGGATCGCCCCGGGGAAAATCAGTTTGTTCGTGGTCAACAGTGCCGTTGCGTAAGATAACATTAAGCTTGGCTGCCCATTTCTGGGGGTAATGTGCATCAAGCAGGGGATCAATTTCTACGGTGCAATGACTCATCAATTCTTCGAGTATTGGATCGTGCAGCCTTTCTTCCGTAAAATCATTTATTCCCACGTGACCATATACCAGAGCGGTAGAAACACAAAATGGCAAACTAAACTTGGCCTCGTATATTGTTTCCGGGAATGGCTCACCAACTAGATCCCTTGCAACTGAATAAGTTTGAATACGCAACAGCTCTATATCTTCCGGTTTAAGTCCCTTCTCCCTTAACCTCAACCCCAGGTCTATTGCCGCATGGGTATGACGGGTAGATGCATATAGCCTGAAGCTGATCTGCATGATCTTAAATTCGCTACCCAGACTTTCTACAATTTTTTCCATCTTTGCCTTGGGAGCAAAAACCCTCAGGAATCCTTTTTCCCCGGAGAGAATTGTTTTCGTGCTTGTATATCCTCCTGCAGCGAGCATTGCCGAAAACAGGCCATTCTGAGCTGCCTTACTGGCATGTAGAGGTTTACTCATCATCCCTTCGGGGCTGTAGTGCAGTTCCATCAACCCTGCCGCCTGGGTACCGGCATGTCCAAGGGCATAAATCAGCTGATCTTCATCGAGACCCATAACTTTTCCCGCAGCAATAGCAGCAGCGAAAGTTCCGCATGTCCCCGTTGTATGCCAGTAGTTATAGTGTGTAGGAGTCATAGCTTCAGCTATGCGAATACCAACCTCGTAACCAACTACAATAGCAGTGATTAGATCTTTGCCCGAAGCGCCAACTTTTTCAGCTGCAGCAAGAGCAGCCGGTATGATCGGAGAGCCGGGGCGTAGAATTGAACTTCGATGAAGATCATCTAGTTCAAGAGAATGAGCGTAAAGACCATTGCCAAGAGCAGCATTTAATGCAGGCACCTTCTCTTTACGGCCAATTAAAACTGCCTGGGAAGAACCTCCCGCTTCTTCAATAATTTCTGTAACAACATGACCCGGTAAGGCAGTTGCCCCGGCGCAGGCTGCACCAACAAGATCAAGAAGGCATACCTTGGCCTGCTTTATCACTTCTTTAGGTAGTTTTTCATAACTAATTTCACGTGCAAACCTGGCCAGTTCCTGTTCTATCATGCGAATACTTCCCTTCTTTCTGAACATAAACTTACTGTTTCATTATTTATATATTCTTTTCGTACCTTTATACTCCTGCATCTGTATTACCTCTATGTAAAAAGATGGAGCGACATGATTATTATCAACATGATGAAAAAAACGAGCAGGTAATATTCAAAATTTGCAGTATTTACTAATAGATAAAATCGTCCCTCATGTTTGTAATCCAACTGAAACAAAAAGTTAAAAATACCCATAAAAAACTTCTTTGTAATAAGGAAAAAACGACGCAAAGCAAAAAGCCAGTACTGATAGATATTGTTGAATAATCTCGATGAATATCTGGCCAGTTCACTAAATACTTCACTGTTGTTCTCCAAAGTGCTGATCCTGTAACTGAGCTTTTTTAATGGGACCATGGTATCAACAACCAGGTAATCTGCTGACGAATCAAGAACCTTACCACCGATACAGTAATATTTTAGCAGGCAAGTACTTCTGATAAACCCTGTATCAACAGCATATTCCAGGGCTCTTCCGCTTCCTGTAAAGATTGCCTTGAAAAAGGCTACCAGCGGGCGGTAAACCAAGCTTTCTATACTCAGCCGCGCCGGTAACTTTATCTCAAATAATTTAAACCTCACGGCCAGGTAAAAGAATAATGCGGCAACAGCTACCACACCGGCCATACCCATCAGGTCGTGACTATCCCAAAAGTTAACTTTCAATAAATAATTATAATAGTATTCTTCAAAGTTAAATACCTGCACTACCGGAGCAACAATTTTTTTCAAAACCAGGAATGGGTTGGTTCCAATGAATAGTATAACCAGGCCGATGACAACAAATACAATTTTTTCATTCCAGGTTTCTTTACCTTTTACCTGGAGCTTGTCCGGTCTATGACCCAGGAATATTGAGCTAAACAGGCGGGCAATGTAACAGGTCGTCAAAACGCCTGTCAGCATAAAAATTCGTTCAGCCAAATAAAGGCTGTACTGTTGATGATGTTCAAAAGCTTCAACAATGGCATGGTGCAGCAACACCTTACTGGTATAACCATTTAACCCCGGTATACCGGCAATACCCATGGCCGCCAGTAGAAATACTACTGCAGTGACCGGAAATTCACGCCAGAGACCACCCATTTTTTTTATATCAATTTCTCCCGTCCGGAAGTAAACAGCACCGACCATCATGAACATACCAGCCTTGAAAAAAGCATGGTTAACCACATGCAGGGTAAAACCGCCCATGGCCATGGGCCCTTCCAGCCCCAAATAAGCACAAACCCCAATTCCCATTAGAATATAGCCCATCTGGCTCACGCTGCTGTATGCCAGTATTCTTTTTGCATTGGTCTGAAAAAGAGCAATAAATGCAGCAACAAACATAGTTAAAATTCCAAACCAGATGATGATGTAACCAAAGTGGGCAGTATATTCCCAGAGTGTTTTTACTTCAGCCTCTGCCGGGATAAAAAGGACATTCACAACACGCAATATGCCATATGCTCCAGTTTTGATCATGATCCCTGAAAGAAGGGCACTGGCAGGTGACGGGGCCACCGGATGAGCTTTTGGTAACCAGATATGCAGGGGGACCATTCCAGCTTTTATCCCAAAACCGATAATTAACAATACAGCTATCACACTATGAAGAGGTATTCTGAGCAACGCTTCCAAAGACGGTGTTATTAAAACGGAACCGGTATACCAGTAGATAATTATAGAAGCAGTCAAAATGCAAAGACCGCCAAATATTCCCAAAAACAGGTATAGTTTGCCTGCGCTTGAAGCTTCCCCGGTCTGCGTGTGCACAACGAGCATATATGATGCTATTGACATCATTTCAAAAAAGAAAAATAGACTGAATAGGTCACCGGTTAAGAAAACGCCCAGGCAACCCCCCAGGGTTAACAAGTAAAAGGTATAATAACGATTTCTGCGTTTCTCATGGGTCATGTAGGAAAGAGAAAAAAGTGAAGCCAAAAACCAGATCAACGAAGATAAGAAATTAAAGAGAGCGCCAAGCCGGTCGACTTTAAAATACAGTGGGATATCACCAAAGCCAATCCTGTAATGGTTAACCACCACTTCTTCCCAGCTTCCACGAAGCAGGATTAAAGAAAACAGACAAACCAAGCCAGTGAGCAAAACAACAAACCAGTCCCTGTACTTATCAGAAAACCTGCCAACAATAGCCGAAATCCCCGCCCCGGCTATGGGGATAAGTACAATTATCAGGGGCAAAAGGTTGACAACATGCTGATAACTTAACGGAGATTCATTCATCGAACTGCTGCTCCCTCATGCCAGATAATATGTTTGTTCAAACCGGCATTAAGTGCAATTATAGCTGAATAGACGGGAATTTGTCTACATGCTGAATAACGACCTTGCAGCTGCCAGGGCCAGCTCCCAGGCCCAGTTCACCGGCATCAGGGCAAAAGCAAAACAGCCGATAGCCAGTAAACCCATCGGTATAACCATGTGCCAGGGAGCCTCCAGACCCAGCCTCCCACCGTAGCAGAGGTGATCATCCGCTTCCTGTCCATGATCATTTTCGCTACAACCATCATCAGTTACACTTTCGTGATCATGATGTGAATCCTTCTCCCCGGGGAAAAATGCTGCAATGACAATTGGAAAATAGTAAGCAGCATTCAGCAGGCTGCTGACTATTAATATAGCGACAAAAACAGGCTGCCCTGCTTCCAGCGAAGCCAGCGAAAGCTGCCACTTGCTGATAAACCCGTTAAAAGGAGGTATTCCGACCATAGCTAAAGAGGCAATTGTGAAAAAGACCATGGTCAGGGGCATTTTAAGACCAATTCCTTTCATCTGACTTATATTGCGAATTCCTGTCCGGACAATAATTGCCCCGGCACATAAAAAGAGAAGCCCTTTCATGAAAGCGTGAGTAAAAAGGTGATATAATCCACCGGTCAACCCACTCTGATTCAGCAGAAATATTCCAAGGATTATATAGCCGATCTGGGCGATGCTTGAATAAGCCAAGCGTCGTTTTAAGTCATCCTGGAGCAGAGCCATGGCTGATCCCAATAAAATAGTAATCGCAGCAATAATTAGCATCACCGTGTCCCAGTTTGCCCTGCTGATGAAATCCGGGCTGTAAACATTAAAAATCACCCTGATCATTCCGTAAATACCGGTTTTAAGCATTATTCCGGAGAGAGCGGCACTGACCGGTGAAGGGGCAGCAGGGTGAGCATCCGGGAGCCAGACATGAACGGGAAACATCCCGGCTTTAAGACCAAAACCAAGCATAAAAGCCACGAAAGCAACTGTGGCTAACCCTGAAGGTTCAGTTATTAAACCGGGACGGGTAAAAACAACGGAACCGGTCAGATAAAAAGTTATCAGAAGGCCAAAAAATACCGACAGCCCACCACCCACAGTCATGTACAAGTACTTGCCTGCAGCAAACATGGTAACCGGTGTTTCTTCATGGGCAATCAGTACGTAGGTGGTCAGGGCCATAAATTCGAAGAAAAGGAAGAGTCCAAGCAGGTCGCCGGCAAAAATGGTACCCATGCACCCGCCTTCAGCAAGAAGAAAGAAAGCGTAATATCGTTCCTTTTTATGTTCGTGGGCCATATAACCCGGTGAAAAACAGGCAGCCATAAACCAGACAAAGGAAAAAAATATACCAAGGAAAAATGTGAGCTGATCCACTTTAAATGATATCGAAAAGGGAAATGAAAAGTATTGGAATAACCCGAGCAGAATCTTCCCTTCCCTGATTGCCGGGTACATGCTGAGAACAAGTAAAAAAAACAGCCCCGTAACCCCTATACAAATATACTCTTTATAGGAATATAACCTTTCTGAAAAAAAGAATAATAAAATACCGGAAATTATCGGTACAAAAATGATGATAGCCGGTAAAAAAGTATAAACAACCTCGTATTCCAAAACAGCTCACCTCCGGTAAATATCAGGCGGCAATAAAACCCAACTCTAAAAATATAACTGAGCAATAGCCCTGGCCAAACTCAGTGGCCAGTTATAAGGCATAATGGTAAAAATAAATGCTCCGGCAGCAAAAATCAACAGCGGCACCATGCGCAATGGTTGCAGGCGTAATCTCTGCCGTTCTATATTTTGCAGCTCTCTGCACCCCAAAAAAGCATTAATCGAAATTGGAAAATAATAAGAAGCATTTAAAATACTGCTGAGAAGTAATACCAGTATTATTGCCGGCATCCCAGCCTCAATGGCACCAAGTCCAAGATGCCATTTCGATACAAAAAGATTAAACGGCGGTATTCCAACAGAACTCACAGCAGCTATAGTAAAAGCCAGCATGGTAACCGGCATCTGCATACCAATACCTTTCATTTCACTGATTTTTGTTTTACCTGTATTAACATATATTACTCCGGCACATAAAAACATACAGCCCTTCATAAAGGCATGCGCCATTATATGGTAAACAGTACCAACCAAGGCCATTTCAGTTACCAGGGCTAACCCCAGTAAAATGTAGCCTACCTGGGCAATTCCAGAGTATGCTAACCGCCGGTTTAAATCATCCTGGGCAAAAGCACATATTGAACCATAAAGCATGCTGATTATAGCTAAAACCAGTAAAATGTTATTCCAGCCTGTTTCCTGGATAACAGTCAGACCAAAGATATCATGAAAAACCCTGATTAAACCAAGAACCCCTGTTTTTAGCATTATTACCGAAGATATAGTAGCAGCCGGAGTAGGGGCAGCTGCATAAGCATCCGGCATCCAGATATGAAGTGGAATTACAGCTGATTTTATCCCGAAAGCAATCAGGTAACATACAAATGCTACTGCCAACACTGGTTCTCCCTCTGTAACAAGGCCACCCAAGCCAAAGGCCAGGCTGCCGGTAGTTGTATAAGTTATAACAACAGCCCAGAAAAGAGCCACCCCGGAGATTATTGTCATAAAGAAAAACTTCAAACCGGCTCTGTATGCCCCCGGGTTTGATTTATAGGCAACAAGTGGAACGAAGGAAAGCGACATCAACTCAAAGAAGAGAAAGAAAGTGAGCATATTACCACTCATTGAAACTCCCAGGCAACCACTGATGGCTATTAGCATGAAATAGAAAAATACTTTTCCTTCTTGTTTGTTTTTATAATAACCAATTGTATAGATAATGATTATGACACTTAAAAAAGAGAACAAAAGCAACATATACATGGACAACAGGTCAATCCTGAATTCAATACCGGCAGGGGGCAGTAAATTAATTAGAAGGTAAACTATTTTGCCTGATGAAACACCGGGATACAGCAAAGCGGCAAACAAAAGTGGTAAAGTTACCGATCCGATGATGGCACCATTGCGCCATTCAGAACGGTAACGATCAGCAAACATCGCTCCCACTGCTCCAACCAGAGGAAACAGAAAAATCAGGGCTGGTATAATAGAGACTACGATTTGATTATGCTGCAACCACTATCACCCCTTTTACTGCGAAAATACGGATCTTACCACCGTTTCGATAAACGGAATACTGGTATGGTCGGCAAAAAGACCCAGGATAATTGCAAGCCCGGCTAGGATCAATGTTGGCACCAGCATGGTTAATGGTGCCTCATAACCAGGCTTCTTTACAAAGTCACCCTTCTTGAAAAAGGCATTTACAATAATCGGCAGATAATATATTGCATTAAGCAGCGTGCTGCCCAGGATAATATAACCATAAATTGGCATTCCGGATGCCAATGCTCCGGTTAAAATGTAATATTTGCTTACGTACCCCACAATTGGCGTAACGCCCATCAGGCCAAGCGCACCAATGGCAAAAGCCAGCATGGTCAGGGGCATCTGTCTGCCTATACCGTTCATCTGGTTTAAATCTTTCTTGCCGGTAACTGTTATGATCATTCCCGCACAAAAAAACAGGGTTATTTTTAGAATGGCGTGATTAATAATATGGATTAAACCACCAAGAGCACCTATCGGGTGGAGCATCAACACTCCAAGAGTAATATAACCCAGCTGCCCTATAGTTGAATAAGCAAGGCGCAGTTTTAAGACAGTCTGTTTTATCGCCATCAGTGACCCGACTATAATTGTAAAACAAACGAATACGGCCAAAACATTAGTTACGTTAAGTCCGGATAATACTTCCGGGCTGTAGATAGAGAAGAAAACCCTGGCTATACCAAAAACTCCGGCTTTGACTATAGCAACAGCATGCAATAAGGCACTGACCGGCGTCGGGGCAACCATAGCCCCGGGCAGCCAGGAGTGCAGCGGCATTAATGCCGCCTTGGTTCCAAAACCGGCAATCAGCAGGGCAAAAATAACTGTTATAAAAACGCTGTTCTCAGAGGCAACTGCGCTGAGAATTCCTCCAGGCATAAATTCAAGAGTTCCAACCAGATCATGAATCATAAAAATTGATAAAAACACCAGGGCCCCACCGCCAAGGCTGTAACTGATATATTTAATTCCGGCTTTAACTGACTCTGGTGTTCCGGCATGCACAACCAGGGGATAAGTACAAATGGCAAGATACTCGTAAAAAATATAAAAAGTAAAGAGATTACCGGCAAAAGCAACCCCCATGGCAGCGCTGCAGGATAAAACAAAAAAAACAAAATAATTACGCTGGCTGTGTTCATGCTCCATGTAGCCAATCGAATAAACTGTGGCAAATATCCAGAGGGTGGAAGATACAATAGCAAATACCATACCCAGTGAATCAACTTTGAAGAATATTCCCAATCCGTCAAGGAAACTCAACACGCTAATCTGGATGTCTTCCCCAGCCATAACAGCAGGGAACATAGAAGCAACTGCAATAAAAACTATAGATACGGTTACCAGAGATACCAGGTGCCGAAGGTTAGCTTTTTCTTCATCCAAAAAGCGAATGATTAAAGCACCGATAATTGGTATGACAACTGCAATTATTGGTTGTGGATAACCCAGGGTCAAGTAAATCTCCTCCACTCAGATTAAAACTATAGTAAAAACAACAGGCTGGTTGCCAGGATAACACCGATCACTATTAAAACAATATATAAATCAAAATCAATGTTTGATATGTTAAAAGTCTGAAAGCGGCGGTCACCCCTGGTGCTGTAATCGAATTTAAACATTGCCATAAATATTTTTCGAAGGTAAGCGCCAGCCCTGCTAAATAATAGATTAATTATAACTAACCAGGACTCATGAATATAATTAAACATTGAAGACAACGTAATGATAAAAAAATAACCCATTCTATTAAAAAGGCGTGAATCAAGATCATCAGCACCACCAGCCGCCCGGACCAGCAGGGAAGGTGCTCCATGAAATCCTTTATTCAGGTAATCATCTACAAACCTTCCTGCCCTGGTAAAGGTAAATCTTAAAACCTCGGTTGCAGGCCTGTAAAGTGTGTGTTCCACACTCAGGAAGTCAGGAGGCCTGATCAGGAATAAATCTTTCTTTCTGGCCAGCAGAAAAACAACAATCCCGATAAGCAATGCTATAATTATACCCATTAAATCATCGATATTCCATACTATCGTCCTGGCAAGATAATTCACGTAATATTCGTTGTAAGTAAATACCGAAGACATGGGAACAATAATCTTATTAATGATCAAATCCGGATTAAGGCCAAGGAATGTGATTATACCAATAAAGGATATGGCAATAAATCTCTCAATCAAGTTCTCCCCTGAATTATAATTTTCTATTTTTTTTGCATTAACCGGTTTAATTTGTCCTCCAAAAATAGAAACAACCAGTTTGATTATATAGCATACCGTCAAGCCACTGGTTAACATAAACATCTTTTCGGCCGCCCAGAGATCCCAGAGGTGGTGGTGTTCAAAGGCTTCAACAATGGCATGGTGCAGTAAGGTTTTACTGACATAACCATTAAAGCCGGGAATACCTGTAATACCGAAAGCGCAGACTAGAAAAGCGGTAAAAGTCAGTGGAAATTTTCGCCACAGCCCCCCTAACCTGTCCATATTCACTTCATGCAATCGTGTATAAATAAAACCGAATAAAATAAAAAGTCCTGATTTGAAAAAGGCATGATTAATTATATGATAAGAAAAACCGCCAAAAGCCATGGCACCATCATACCCCAGGTAGCCTGCCGCACCGATACCCATTAAGATATAGCCCATCTGACTGATACTGCTGTAGGCAAGAAGCCTTTTGGCATTGTTTTGCAGTAAGGCCATCAGCGCCGCAATAAACATGGTCAAAATACCCGCCCAGATAATAATATGACCCAGGTTTTCTGTAAAATGCCATAATGAGCTTTCAGCCATTTCACTTGTTGGACTATAGAGCATGGTTACTACCCGGATAATTCCATAAGCCCCGGTTTTAATCATAATACCGGAAAGCAAAGCACTCGCCGGCGCAGGTGCAACAGGATGAGCCTGGGGAAGCCAAATATGCAGGGGAATCATGCCCGCCTTTACCCCAAAACCGGCTATCATCAGCAGGGCAATCAGAGCAGCCTTGCCTCCGTCTGTCAGTAAAATCTGTGCCTGTTGAGTTATCGCTACTGAGCCTGTTACGCTGTTCAGTAATATAATTCCTGAAAGTAAAGCCAGTCCGCCGAGTAAACCCAGGTAAAGATAATTTGACCCTGCTTTTATTGCATCCGCAGTTTGATTATGAACAACAAGGGCATATGCAGCAAAAGTCATTAATTCAAAGAATAGAAAAAGACTCATGAAGTCGCCACACAAAAAAACACCTGCGCAGCCGCCAAGCGATAGAATTAAGAAAGTATAATAACGACCTTCCCTTAGATCTCCCCTTAAATAAGGCAGTGAAGCCAAAACAGCCAGCAACCAGATTAGCGCAGTAAAAAAAGTAAATACTGCGCCGGTCAGATCAACTCTCATAGAAACTGCCAGACCGGCTATGTCAGGAAGCCTGAACATTATGTTGTATCCCTGGAGAGCGAGCCGAAATAATTCAAAAGACAGGTAAAAGGTTAAGGTAGCAACAAATACGGCAATAACCTTTCCGCATGTTTTATTTCTCAAGCTCAATAAGCCAATGATCAACGACCCGATGATTGGTGTTAAAACAACAGCCAGGGGCAAGTAACTTACCATATATAGACCCTGTATCTGAATAATTAGGATATTTGCCATGAATAAACCCCTCTGAATTTTTCTGAAACATGTATATGAAACAGTCAAACATTTATTCTCTCCGAACAACCGATTTCCTGCCTGTGAGAATGTTTTTATGCAACAATTCAATAAATAAATATGATATGAAAAACAACTTGACAGGAAAGCAAAAATGGTAAAAAATAAACAGGATAAGTTGTTGTTTTTTTGCTTTTATCATTTTTTTAAACCACGATTTCTATTCGTGATGTATTTTTTTGTTTTTTTATTGTGAATACATTAACTTGTTTAATATGCTTTTATAGTAAATGATTTATTAGTTGTGCAACAAATATGGGCTTGGGAAAGGAGGAGACAGAAGAAGTGCATGATTATGTTACAAGGGTTGTTTTTCGTTATATGCTTCTTTTTGTTCTTCTTTACGGGGCATATGTGATTATGCATGGCCACCTCTCGCCCGGAGGGGGTTTTTCGGGCGGAATGATCATCGGTTTGGGTCTTCTGCTGTACATTCTTATATTCGGGCAGCTGTGGAACGACAGCTTCAGGCAGATGATTATTGATGCCACGATTATTTTTGTTGGTATCGGAGGTATACTTGAGGTGTCAAAATTCTTAATTCCCCATGAACACGGACCTATAGGAGTTACAGGCACCTTATTTAGCGTGGGGATTATATCCGTTGCCAATTTCGGGATAGGGGTTCTAGTGGCGAGCACCATCATTGCCATATATTACATGATCAGTGAGGAGGCCTAGCCGTGGATCTTGAGTTGCTCTATATGAATTTTCCTTATTTTGTTGCAATCATACTTTTTTCGATGGGCACCCTGATTGTTCTAACTCAAACCAACCTGATTAAAAAAATTATCGGTATAAACATATTGCAAAGTGCAATTTTTCTTTTTTTTATAACCGTTGGAAATATTCATGGCGGAGTTCCCCCCATTTATGATCCTAATCTCACCGACGTTCTCTATATCAACCCGCTTCCTTCAACTTTAATGCTGACAGGAATCGTGGTCAGTTTCAGTGTTACAGCATTTGCACTTGCATTAATTGTAAAACTCTATCTTTTTTATGGAACTATCTGTGCTCCTAACTTTATGAAATTGAAGTAGAGGTGAACCCCTGAGATGGTATCGGTGTTGAAACTGCCTTTTTTATGTATCATTGGTACTTTAATAGCTGCATTCTGTATGCCTGTTTTAGCGAGATGGAAAAGAAATTTATGTGCTCCGCTGGCAACTTTTGTTACGGGCATAGTTTTTATAACCACTATTGTTATTGCATACCATGTAATGAACGGTGAACCGATTCGTTATGCAGTTTCAGGCTGGGCCCCCCCCTGGGGGATTGAGCTTGTTGTCGAATCTCTTTCAAGCATGATGCTAATGCTGATCGCGGGCATTTGCTTTTTAATTCTTATTTACTCTTTTTCCGCCGTAAAACATGAAATGGAAAGCAATATCATCGGCTGGTATTATACTGCTTTTCTTATAACCATGGCCGGCATGATGGGCCTGATTGTATCCAACGACATTTTTAACTTTTATGTTTTTATAGAGGTCACCGGAATTGGTGCCTGCTCGCTGGTTGCAGCAAAAGGAACCCGTCAGGCTACTGAAGCCGCCCTTAAGTACCTCTTGCTGGCAACAATAGGATCCGGCTTTATTCTGTTTGGGATCGGTTTTATTTATATGATCACCGGACACCTAAACCTAACCTTTATTGCGGCTGAATTGGCTGAAGTAAAAGATTCTTACCCCTTCCTGATTTGGACTGCACTCAGTTTCTTTACTGTTGGTTTTGGGGTTAAATCTGCTCTCTTCCCACTGCATCTCTGGCTTCCAGATGCTCACTCATCGGCTGCATCTCCTTCAAGTGCGGTTCTCTCAAGTCTCGTGGTTAAAGTTTACATAATTGCCTTTTTAAAAATATTATTCATTGCCTTTGGGTTAGATATATTTCATGAGACTTTTATCCGTCATTTGATCATAATCCTATCAGTTATCGCGATGCTGGCCGGTTCTTTCTTTGCTTTTGTTCAGATCGAATTGAAAAGACGCCTGGCTTATTCAACCGTTGCCCAGGTTGGTTATGTATTTCTCGGCATCGGACTGGGCACACCCTGGGGTCTGGCAGCCGGCATGCTTCACATTGTTGTTCATGCTTTTATGAAAACCTGTCTCTTCCTTACAGCCGGAGCTTTTTATTATCAGACCGGAATTAAAAAGGTAAACCAGTTTGCCGGGATGGGTTACAAGATGCCTATAACTATGGGTGCATTTACTATAGCCGCCTTATCCATGGTCGGAATACCTCTTTTGGGCGGTTTCATCAGTAAATATGGGCTGGCTCTTGGAAGCCTGGAAGCTAATCTTCCCCTGGTTATTGTTGTAATCATAATTAGCGGCCTGCTCAATGCAACTTATTACTTTCCTATTATTGGTCAGGCATATTTTTCACAGGAAGAAGCAGATGGCCATCATGATCAAAACAGTCACGGGCATAGTGGGGAAGCTAAAAAGTTTAAACTTGACCAGGTGCCCCTGAGCATGCTTGTTCCGATCGTTATCCTGGCCCTGGGAGTAATCTATTTGGGAATATTCCCCGGTATTTTGCTCAACTTTATCAATAAAACAGTAACAGCCCTGCTATAACAAAGCAGGTTGGAGGTGATCACCATGCTTGATAGAATGAAAAACGATGTGATGGGCTCAATGTTCATCTTTACCTTGATGATGGCTTTTTGGTTGCTAATATCGGCAAGCGTGCACTGGCAGCATATTCTGGCTGGAGCAGTGTTCAGTATTATCCTAACCTTATTCTGGAGCAACCTGCATATATCTTCAGAACATGTAACAAACTTTACAATCAGGCAAGGCTATTTACTATTTAAATACTTTATTAAGCTGGGAATCGAAGTAGTTATCGCTAATATAAATGTAGCCATGATAGTCCTGAATCCCAAACTACCCATTTCACCGGGTATCGTAATCATGCGCTGCGATTTGGAACGTGCACTGCTCAGGGTATTGTATGTAAACTCAATTACTCTTACGCCTGGCACTATAACAGTTGAACTTGAAGATAACTTGCTTATAGTGCACGCCCTGACAGAGGACGTTGCCCACGGAATTGAAGATTGGGAGCTTAACCGCAGGCTGATGGAAATGGAGGCCTTATACAAAAATGATTAACACAGTCCTTTACATTATAGTTATCGGTCAAATCTTGTTTTCTCTGCTGGCTATCCTAAGAGCTTACAGTGGGCCTACGGTGCTGGACAGGGTTGTAGCCATGAATGTTATCACTACAAACGTCGTTATTATTCTTTTAATCTTTGCTTTCATAGATAACAGCTATTACTATATAGATGTAGCATTTGTCTTCGTCCTCGGTTCATTTATCGGAACGCTTTGTATTCTGAAATTGCTTCGCGAGGGGCACATTATTTAGAGGTGATCAGTATGGTTTATGAATATATTGCTATATTTTTTCTTTTTGGCGGTTTTTTCTTCCTTGTCGTCGGGGTGCTTGGTCTGATCAGGCTGCCTGATGTATACACGCGTATGCATGCGTTAGGCAAATGCGATACCCTTGGCACAGGTATGGTTTTAATCGGACTCATGCTGTTGGTTCGCGATGTCACTAACATTACTAAACTTATACTTATTATGGCAATGATTATTACAATAAACCCTGTCGTAACCCACCTTATAGCAAAAACGGCTTACAACAGGGGTACCCCAATGGTAGAAGGAAGTTATGTTATTAACGATTATGTTGCTTCGCAACGCCGCAGGAGAAAAAGTCAGGTGGATAGCAAGCTTTCCCAGGAAGGGGGAGAAAAGCTGAAGTGATAGATTTACTAATTGTATTAATGCTGTTAATTTTAATCGCCACCACCCTTTCAATATTTATTTTTAATGATCTGCTATATATTGCGATCATTTTTGGTGCATACAGCATGGTTATGTCATTAATCTGGCAGCAGTTAAACTCGCCCGATTTAGCCATTACGGAAGCCGCGGTTGGAATCGGGATGACAGTTTTAATGGTAACCGTGGTCACCAAGGTTGGGAGGCGTCCGCAATAATGAGCACAAAAAGAATTATTTTTTATGCGATGTCAGTTGTTCTTGTTACATTGATTTCGTTTATGCTAATGCTGGCTGTGACTGAAATGCCGGTTTACGGAAATTTAGATAACCCTACCAATAACATGGTTTACGAAAGATATGTTAACAAGAGCGTTGAAGAAAGCGGCGGCACAAACATCGTGGCTAATATTCTGCTCGACTACCGTGGTTACGATACTCTGCTGGAATCAACTGTTTTGTTTGCTACAGTTATTGCTATCATGCTTGTCTGGGGGACCAGGAGCGTTAGTAAAGAAGAAAAACAGGAAGAAGACAACCAGGATCATCACTAATTAATAATTACACCATCTTTCGGGAGAGGAAGATTACCGAATGGACTATATACTATACCTTCCCCTTTTTATAATTATCTTTCCCCTGGCCGGTGCCCTGATTACCGGCATTGCTAAAGAAGAAAATGATCGTTTACGCAACACCCTTGCTGTGCTGGTTAGTTTAATAAGTGGTTTAGCCATGGTCGTAATTCTCTATGAATATGTTAATTACGGAACCTGGGAATTACTGCTTCACCAGATTGCCCCCGGATTGGAAATAAAGCTGCGTGTAGATCCTCTGGCAGCTGTTTTTGGAGGGACCGCGGCAATTTTATGGGTTTTTTCAGTAATATACTCAACGGGCTACATGGCACATGAGCATAACCGCAGGCGTTATTTCATTTTCTATTTACTTTCACTGGGCATGACCATGGGTATTGCCCTATCTGCTAATTTGCTTACACTTTATATTTTTTATGAATTTTTAACCATTTTCACTTATCCACTGGTTATTCATGAGGGTAATGAAGAGGCAAAAAGTGCCGGTATAAAATATATCATCTACAGTTTTGTCGGTGCCGGATTAATTTTGATTGGGTTGATCATAACCTATGGAAACCTTGGCACCCTGGAATTCACCAGGGGTGGCATAGTTGACCTTTCAACAGGATCATTAGCCCTTTGGCGACTAACTTTTATCTGTTTTATCCTTGGTTTTGGTGTAAAAGCAGCAATCATGCCACTTCATGCCTGGCTTCCTTCAGCCATGGCAGCCCCCACACCTGTAAGTGCCCTGCTTCATGCTGTTGCTGTAGTAAAATCAGGTGTTTTCGGCATTTTACGTTCCATGTATTCAATCTTTGGCATAGTAGCATTAATCGGGCTGCAGATGGGTTACTTTGTTGCCGTTCTGGTTTCAATCACAATTTTAGTTGCTTCAATCATTGCCATGCAGCAGGATGTGCTTAAACGCCGTCTCGCTTTCTCAACTATTAGTCAGCTTGGCTATATAACGCTTGGGGCTGGCTTGTTCAGCGCCATTGGTCTTACAGGTGGGCTGCTGCACATCATAAACCATGCTCTGTTAAAAATCACCCTTTTCTTCTGTGCGGGGGCAATAATTACAGTTACCGGTAAAAAGAAAATTAGTGAATTGAACGGTTTAGGAAAACAAATGCCCCTGACAATGATTGCTTTTACAATAGCCGCGGTTGGTATGATTGGTATACCCCCGGTTAACGGTTTTATTTCCAAGTGGTACCTTATTCAGGGCAGCCTTGAAAGCGGTGCCTGGCTTTTTATCGTAGTGCTGATCGGCAGTGCCTTACTGAATGCAGCTTATTTTTTACCAATAGTAATAAATGCCTTTTTTAAGGAAGGTAATTTTAACAGAGCAAAAGGCCCAGAAGCTCCTCTTTCTATGTTAATTACCATTTTAATTCTTGTAGCAGGCTGTCTTGTAATTGGGACAAACCTTAATTTAACTGTACCTTATTTTGAAAACATCGCAAATTACCTGTTCTATTCGGGAGGTAACTAAACATGCCTCGGGAAATTATATCTTATCTGCCATTAATCGCTGTATCTGTTCCATTTGCCGCTTTTATTCTTGTAACATGTGCCCCTAACCGTCCACTTTGGCGTAACGCATGGTCCATAATCGGCAGTATTGGAACACTTGCAGCTGTTGCAATGATGTATCCGGTTTTGTCCGGAGGCAGCATCATTATCTTAAAACTTCCGATGATAATTACCCCCCTGGATCTAACTTTCAGGGTTGATTTTCTTAGTTTCTTCATTGCAATCATCGCTTCGTTTGTATGGTTAATGGCAACATTTTTTGCCGTGGATTATATGAACCATGAAAAAAACCGGGGTAGATTTTTTGCCTTTTTTCTCTTAACATTAACAGGTACTGTCGGTGTACCTTTGGCCGGAGATTTACTTTCCCTGCTTTTTTTCTTCGAATTAATGTCACTGGCTTCTTACGTACTGGTCGTTCACACCCAAACTGATGAAGCTTATAAAGCAGGTAACCTTTACCTTTACCTTGGTGTCTTTGGAGGTATGTGCCTGCTTACAGGTATTGGCTTGATCTATTTTTACTGCGGCACTTTGGATATTGCCCATCTGCTTTGTATGACTGATGGCTTAAATATTTACCTGCTCGTAGCCGGACTGATGATGATTATCGGTTTTGGTATAAAAGCCGGTATGTTCCCCCTGCATATCTGGTTACCGAAAGCACACCCTGTAGCCCCTGCTCCTGCCAGCGCTTTACTTTCGGGTATCATGATAAAAACCGGAGCATACGGCATTATCAGAACCATAAACATGATATATACACCTGATGCCACTTCAATGTCCGGTGATAATATCTCCAGCGCTATAAATAATCTCTGGTCGCTGGTCTCTAATGCCGGTTACGCAATAATCTGGTTTGGAATTGTGACAATGTTTTTCGGTGCCGCCATTGCGTTACTGCAAAACAATATAAAGAAATTATTGGCCTGCAGCAGCATCAGCCAAATCGGATATATAATTATGGGAATCGGAGTAGCTGCCTATCTTGGTTATGATGGAGCAATGGGGTTAGCAGGCGCAACATATCATGTTCTTAATCATGCTTTCTTTAAATCAACCTTATTCTTATCAGCCGGAGCAATAGTTTACCTGACCGGGGAACTGAACATGGAAAAACTCGGGGGTTTAAGGCACAAACTACCTTTTACAACCGCTGTTGTCCTTATTGCATCGCTGGGAATTGTCGGTATGCCTTTGTTTAATGGTTATGCCAGTAAAACACTTCTTCACCACGCGATAGTTGAAGCTTTTGAGCATCACCACGTTTATTCTTTATACATAGCAGAAAAATTATTTACCATTACCAGCGCCGGTACTGTTTGTTACTTTATTAAGTTTTTATATTTTACTTTCTGGCGCCCCGCTCCGGCAACAATGACTGTAGCAAAGAAAGAACCATTAATGATGAAAATCGGCATGGGTGTCCTGGCTTTATGTATGTTGGCCATTGGTCTTTCACCAAACCTTGTGCTCAATAATTTTGTTCTCCCCAACCTGGGTAGTTTCACCTTTGATGCATACTCGGTTAATTATTTGGCAAAAATAAGCTTCTGGCACCTTGAAGATCTTGGAGCTGTTGCACTTGCCCTAGTTCTTGGAGCAGCATTCTTTTATCTCGCTCATCGTACCAGGGCATATCAGCTGCAGATTCCTCACTGGCTCGGAGCAGATTACTTTGGTTATCTGGCAGCACGTTTAGCAATTAATGTCTGGAAAATTATTACTATACCAATTATTTTTATCCAAAATTTCTTGAATTGGCTATCACAAATTTTATACAAGCTCTTATTTGTCCTTCTGCAAAGTGTTGATTACAGGCCTGGCCAGAAACAGATCTTCCGCTCAATCAACATCAGCAATATAGATTTTGATATGATTCTTGTGCTGCTTTCATTCTGTATAATCCTGGTTGCTGTCTTTTACATCCGCTTTGGAGTTAGTGTTTTCAGGCTTTAAGCAGTGGACTAAAATAACAAGTAATAATTTATTCTAATATAAAGCGCATGATATATTATCATGCGCTTATAATATTCACCATCATTGGCTATTATTAAAAGAAGGATAGGGAGAATAAAAAACCCGGGGCAGATATTATACACATCTGACCCGGGTACTTGTTAAATATACTGGTTTATTTCTTTTCTGCCATTGGTACGGCTACAGCTTTAGCTTTACCAAACTGGGGCCGTGAAGTTGCCCTCTCGATCATGGGCACAAATGCATTCATAATCAGGATAGCAAATGCCACTCCTTCGGTAATCATGAATCCTACTCTGAAGATAACAATCAGAGCTCCTATAGCAACACCATAAATTATTTTTCCTTTATCAGTCATGGGACTGGTCACCCAGTCGGTAGCCATGAAAAAGGCACCAATTATTATTCCACCGGTTACCAGGTGGTAAATTGGATTTTCACCTGTAATTAAAGTTAATACTATCATAGTGGCCAATATAGAAACTGGAATTCTCCACCCAATGTGCCCTTTATAGAAAAGGTATGCCGCCCCTAAAATAAGGGCAAATGGTGAAACCTCTGCCAGGGCTCCTGCAGGAAAAGCAAAAAACAGCTCGCTGACTGACGGCATTGCCAGCCCTGCCCGCAGCATAGCCAGGGGAGTTGCCTGTGTGATTGTATCCAGGGAACCGAGATGAATGGTCAGCGGTTGAAACCACTGATTTACATAAGCATATACAGGCGCTAGCATAATTAAGGCTATACGCCCGAACAGAGCCGGATTAAAGCGGTTCCATCCCAGCCCGCCGGCCAATTCTTTGGCGATTCCTACAGCAATGAAAGTTGCTAGAGCGGCCTTATACCAGGGCGTTGTAGCCTGGAATAAAAGGGCAACAAACAAACCGGTTAACAGGGCGCTCCAATCGTTAATTTGCGGTTTTTTATGCATCAGCTTTTTAAACAGCAATTCTGTCAATACTGCTGTAATAAGACATACCGCAATGGTCAAAGCTGCATAGTAACGGAAGAAATATATAGATACCAGCGTGACGGGCATTAAAGCAATAAATACGTCCCGCATGGCGTTTGATACAGTATCGCGACTCTTTAGGTGAGGTGGCGATGATATTACAAACTTCCGGGTATCGTTCACAACCTGTGACCTCCTTTTCTCAAGTTATTGTTTACTTCGCACTCATCATATTGCGTATTAGTGGCTTGGTTCGCTGAACAAGAAGAGTGATTGGTCGCTTGGAAGGGCATACGTAGGAACATATACCACATTCAATACAGTCAAGAGTATTCCACTCCATTGCTTCCTTGATCATGCCCGCTTCACAGTAAATGCTAATTTGATTAGGATAAAGCAAAACCGGGCAGTGTTCAACACACTTGCAGCAGCGAACACAGTCGTTGTATTCCATCTCGGCAATAGCCATATCCGGCGGAAGAACAATAACACCTGTTGTTCCCTTCATAACAGGAACATCCAGGGTTTGCTGTGCTTTTCCTGTCATCGGACCACCAACAATAACCTTGGCCGGCTCTTCAATTATTCCACCACATTCTTCGATTAAGACAGATAATGGGGTGCCTATTTTTACCATAAGGTTTTGCGGATCTTGCACGTTCTGGCCTGTTACAGCAACCACTCGCTCGATCAACGGCTTGTTATACCGAACAGCTTCGTAAATAGCCACCGCAGTTCCCACATTCTGAATCATAGTACCCACATCCATGGGAAGCCCCCCGGAAGGAACCTCCCTGTCGAGTGCTGCTTTAACTAGGTGTTTTTCCGAACCCTGGGGATACTTAGTCGGCATCCGTAGTAAAACTATCCGTGGATCATCGTTTAACTCGCGAATAGCCTCTATAGCATCGTCCTTATTACCCTCAATGCAAATATAAGCATTCTCGACATCCAGCACTTTCATGATCAGCTTGGTTCCCTGCAATAGTTCTGCCGGTTTTTCCAGCATCAAACGATGGTCACAGGTCAGATAAGGTTCGCATTCACATCCAT
>CAYMIW010000009.1:0-82703 GCA_964390725.1 uncultured Syntrophomonadaceae bacterium
GCGAATCGGTTGAAGGAGCCAACGCAGGAAGCGCGAAGTGCGAACCTGCTGCAACGGCCACTGTTACGGTGGAAAAACCGGGAGAACTTGTTGCCCTAAGTTACTGCAACATTCACGGCCTGTGGGACAATAGCTTTGAATTAAAGTTGTAATGAATCGACGAGGATGGTGATTAATAATGCACGATGTGACCCCCCTCATATCAAGCTCTTTTCACCTGGTTGAGGGGGTAATAATTTATTTTACAGCGGCGTTATTGCACCTTCATATGAGAGAACCCTTAAAGGATGTGATTCTTTGAACTGGTTTGAGATCGGGATGATGGGAATGCTGGCTGGGGTCATTGGTACTGGCGCCGGAGGACTTTTATCTATCCTGGTTAAAAAACCGACTCCCCGATTTACAGGAACCATACTGGCCTTTGCCGCCGGGATTATGCTTTCAATCATTTTCCTGGAGTTAATAGGTGAGGCCATTGCTTTTAGTGGCAGCATGGCCGCTATCGTTGGTTTGACCCTGGGCATGGTGATCTTTTACTTTCTGGATCACTACCTCCCCCATCATCACACGGTTACGGCAGAGGATACTCCTTTTAACAGCTATCTGAAAAAGGGAACCCTCTTAGCCCTGGGTATAGGACTGCATAATTTACCCGAAGGCCTGGCAATCGGTTCCGGTTATGTCGGCTCTACCGAACTGGGTTTATCGCTTGCCATCCTGATCGGGCTGCACAATATTCCTGAAGGCATGGCTGTAGCGGCCCCGCTTAAACAGGGGGGATATAACTACGGCAAGATAATCGCTGTTACTGCCCTGGCCGGTGTGCCAATGGGGCTGGGTGCAATGATCGGCGCTGCAATCGGCAGCATTTCAAACAATGTTTTAGGAATTTCGCTTGGGTTTGCCGGTGGAGCAATGTTGTATATTGTATGCGACGAATTGATTCCCGATGCTTATGAAAGCGCCGGAGCTCACCTGTCAATCCTGGGTATTTTTGCCGGAACTATTCTCGGTATTTTGTTTACGACCTGGTTCTAAGAATTTGAGAACTTGATTTTTAAAAGCAAAATGTATATTATTTTATTAATTAAATTGTAGGAAATGAGACGATTCTAACATGATAAAACATAAGTATAAACGAAGCAGGCAGCGAGAACGTATTTTAAGTATACTTCAACATACGGATACACACCCAACTGCCAGTTGGGTGTACGACGAGTTGAAGAAGGAGTTTAACAACCTGAGTATGGGAACGGTATACCGCAACATTAATATTTTGGTAGATCAAAAGCTGGTGCAGAAAATTGAAGCTGGCAGCAGTTTTGATCGTTTCGACGCCAACACCGAGGTGCATTACCACTTCATTTGCAGGGATTGCGGCTGTATAGATGATCTGCCCATACCTAAAATGGAAGAACTCGACGATAAAGTCCAGAACGAAACCGGTTACCAGGTGGAGAGCCATCGACTAGATTTTTATGGTATCTGCCCGAAATGCCAGAAGAAAACCAGTAATTGAATTATTTAAAGAAAGATAATAAGCTGCTCATAAAAAAAGAGGCGCTGTTCATTCAGCGCCTCTTATCTTTTTTAGCGATTCGTTCTATAGAGGTACAACATTGGCAGCCTGCTTACCGCGGTCGCCTTCAACTGTTTCGAATTCTACGCTCTGCCCTTCTTCAAGGGTTTTGAAACCATCAGTCTGAATAGCGGAAAAGTGAACAAACACATCAACGCCCTCTTCGCTTTCGATAAAACCATAGCCCTTATCCGGGTTAAACCATTTTACCTTACCTTGCATGCAAAAATCTCCTTTAAAAGTTAATTTAGGATTAAAAAGTGTAGTAACTTCAAAACACCTTTGCCGTTCATTATGCCTTTTACAGGATCCGGAGGGCTAAGATCTTTTTGAAACGTTACTTCTTTTCAATACCATTTAATACTATATCACAAAGAACTCCATGTTGCAAGAAGCATAATTATTCATATTTTGTTATAATTCAGGTATAAACAGAATAATAGGTGAAATATTTGCTCAGTAACCATCAAATAACCAAATACCTCGTGGATTACACTCTTGACAACCACAGCCGGCCAACCTCAATGAAAATGACCGGAACAGGAAGTTCATCCAGTGAAACCAAGCAATACCGGATGTTCATCAACGAATTCTGGACTGCCCGTCAGCGCCAGGCTTCATCAATCCACGAGGTTTCCTACAGGGCTTGTTTTAAACCGCAACTGCCCCGCTTTTTTATTGACCTTTTAACGAAACCAAACCAGGTAGTTTATGATCCCTACTGCGGCAGAGGCACTACTTTAATTGAAGCAGCATTGATGGGTAGAAAAATTATCGGCAATGATATAAACCCCATAAGTAAGATCCTCTGCTTACCCAGGTTGTCTCCACCAGATATTGCTGGTCTTCAAAAGCGTTTGTCTGAAATTCCGCTCAACACAGGCTGTCATAATAAACATGACTTGTCCATGTTCTTTCATCCAAAAACCGAACTGGAACTATTATCGCTGAAGAAGTACTTGTTATCACGACGTCAGGAAGGGCACGAAGATCACCTGGATCGCTGGATCAGGATGGTTGCCACGAATCGGCTAACCGGACATTCAAAAGGCTTTTTTTCCGTCTACACTATGCCTCCAAACCAAGCTGTATCGGCAGCGAGACAGTTGAAAATCAATGAACGGTTGAAACAAAAACCGGAATATCGCGATGTCGCAGCCTTAATACTAAAAAAAAGCAGGCATCTGCTGCGTAACCTGACCAAAGAACAGCAAAATGTTCTGCAGGCAAGAGCCGAAGATGTTTTATTTTTTGAGGAAGATGCTGCCGGGACAACAAGGATCACTCCGGAGAGTATTGATTTAACTGTTACATCCCCCCCCTTCTTAGACGTTGTTCAATATGCTGATGACAACTGGTTACGTTTATGGTTTAACGGAATTGAGCAAAATGAAATAAAAACAAAGATGACTCTTCCATCCAAAATGAGTGAATGGGAAAACGCAATGACTCTTGTTTTTAGAGAGCTGTTCCGGATAACCAGGCCCGGGGGCTGGATTGCCTTCGAGGTAGGTGAAATAAAACGGGGCAGGGTCAGGCTTGAAGAAATAATTATTCCACTTGCCACTGCAAACGGATTTAGCTGTTTTGGTACAGTAATTAACGAACAAAGTTTCACTAAAACCTCAAACATCTGGGGTATTAAGAATAACCATTCCGGGACTAACAGTAACCGGGTAGTAATGTTAAAAAAACCGGAATTAATTCCCGGCAGTTCAGGTTAGACTGAATCTTTGCCGACATCTTTTTATTAAGTATTTGAAAATTAAGCGTCACACGAGCGAATAACTGCTTAAAACCCTTCCATTTGCTCGGGACCGCTCTTATTATCCCTGTTATAAATAACCGCGTGACGTGAAGAATCATATATAACCCAAAGGTATACGGCAATTAGTCCGATGCCGCGGGTAAAAAACCAGGCTGCAACAGCTATTACAAACCACATCAGGCCTGTACTGAACCGCCCCAGGTACATATAACCGGCACCGGGAAAAACAAGATTTAGCAGGGCAGTTAAAATAGGGTCCTTGCGATAAAGAGATCTCTTCACCCGTTTCTTTTTTTTAGGTAATGGTTTCAACTCTCCCGAAGGGTGATCGATGTCGGCCCGACAGTAGCGGCACTTTGAAGCAAAATCAACCAGCCTCTCGCCGCAATTCGGACATTTTTTATAACCATTATTATCATTCTTTATTTTTTCAGAACTATTCCCCGGGCAGCCCCAGGTAGTGCAACCACCTGCTTTTTCCCAACAGGAAGCATGATAATTGCACATGCATAAACTACAGCGCACTGAAGACTCGCCTGGTTTAAATTCTTCACCACAGGTGCTGCAAAATTTCTCTTTCATTAAAATACCTCCAACTACATTATAACATACGGATTTTCCCCTTCATTGAAGATCTTACAGAAAAACCACTTGCTCTTTAGATAACCACATAGGATAATTGAAGCATTAAAACGAATACTCTTATAATAAACCTTAAGTCGGCATTTTTTAGTTAATTGAGCGGAATAATTAGTATGCAAAATGGGGGAGATAGGCATGGAAAGCCGGGATGTAGCCCAGGCAGCAGTCAGTATAGCCATGACTCCGACCCGGGATGAAGAACTTGATCTTAAAAAAAGACATTTAGAAAGAGGAATCCAATCCCTGGCAGTAGATTACGGGGGCGAATTCCTCAGCTCCCTGCAAAAAGTTGTAGAGCGGGCAGTGGTTGCCTCGAAAAGGGAAGGGATAATTGACGATTCCAGTCACTCAGACGGTGCAGTTGCCGGAGCCACCCGGGAAGCGCTGGTTCAGATCATGCCAAAAGCTCTTGGATTGAATGTGGGAGGTAAAGTTGGCATTGCCCGGGGAGGCACTCATATTGCCGTAGCAATTTTTTTCGGAATTGGATTGCTGCACCGTAATGATGTTGCTATCGGGTTGGGGCACCGTGTTGTTTGATTTATTTAGCTCCGAAAATAGTGAACACCACTGAAACAGGGAACCAAAAAAAGTCGTTAATTGTCAGGTATACAAAGGGGGTCATCAAAATGACTGGAAAACACTTCAGCTTAGTTTCTTTACTATTATTCATCATCATTGCCGCTGCACTGTTCCTCTGTTCGTGCGGAGCGGCTAATTATTCTGATTCCAGTGGAATCTCCTATGATGTGGCCGAAGAAAGTATGCCGGCTCCAGAATATGCGCAGGACAGTGGCTATGACAACGACAGTGCAATCAATAGAGTAAACGGTGAAATAGGCGAAAGTGCCATGCGCTATGTCATCCGCAATGGATCAATTGACCTGGCGGTAAAAGATACAAGAGAGACAATGCGTGAAATTCGCGAGTTAACCGACAATGTCGGAGGGCTGGTCAGCAATTCGTATATTTATGAGATGAGAGAAAACCAGTATGCCGGCTATATGACCTTAAGAATACCGGAAAACCGGTTTGAATCTATTATGGAACAGCTTGAAGATTATGGCAAAGCTACCAATGTCCAGACAGGCGTTGATGATGTAACTATGCAGTATGTTGATCTTGAATCACGCCTTAATAACCAGATCGCCCAGGAAGAGCGTCTTGTTGAAATCCTGGAGATGGCCGAGACAGTTGAAGATGTTCTGGAAGTAGAAAGAGAGTTAAACCGTATTCGCAGTGAAATCGAATCAATGACAGCCCAGATGAATCACCTTAAAGACCAGGTTACTTACGCAACAATTAACGTCAACCTCCGTGAAGAGAATGTGCCCACCGACGTGGTTAAGCCCGGTGCTTTTGAAAACTTTGGTAACCGGGTCAGGGAAACCTTCATAGGCAGCATAAATTTCCTTTTAAACTCGGTTTCCTTCATAGTCATCGCTTTAATTGCTCTCCTTCCCGCCTTAATACTAATTGGTATAGTTATTTTGATCATTCGCTGGCTGATCAAAACAATATCCAGAAAAAAGAAAAACAAGGATCATACAATTATTGAAACAGCAGAAGAGAAAAAAGAGTAAATTAACTGTGGATGAACTATTTAACAAGGGCAGTTAAACGAAATTTTTCATTACTACAGGTACGGCAAAAGGTAAGGGATGAAACCCTTACCTTTTGTCAAGCCAAAACTTTTAGAGATCCTGTGCCGGCAATTCGCTGCTCAGAATCTCCTCATTTTCAAAAAGCTTAACGGTTTTATTCAATAAATTGAGCAGCTGCTCCCTTTCATCTTCCGGAATTCTTGATACATACATCGCCAGAAGCAGGTTTCTTTTCTCTTCAACTTCTTGTAAAACCTGAAGACCTTTAGGTGTTATCGAAATCCACACCTGGCGCCTGTCTTTTTCCTGGCGTTCTCTTGTAACCAGACCCATCTTATGGAGGCGATTAATTAAGGCTGTAACAGCACTCAAGGTAACTCCAAGCATATGAGCTAAAAAAGAAGTGTTACAGGGTGATTTTCTCAATGAGCGCAACACAATGAACTGGGTGTCGGTTATCTGATCCACCGTGTAACGGTTGTGTAAAACCCTTACCCTGTATATCAGGCGGCTTACAATATGATCTAAATCTTTAATATTTTTAAGCAAAATGTCGTCGTTTATGATTATCGCTCCCTGTTAATACTTAATACGGTAAAATATTCACCAGTTTAATATTTCCATATGATATTTATACCATTCATTCTTGTCCTGGTCAAGAAACAGTGAGCTTGGCGGCGCATATATGATATGCTAAAGTAGTCTTTAACAAGCCATCTGAAGGAATAAGCGATCAAATGTTAAAAAAAAGCCTGCCGCATTACCGGAAAAACGTTACTTTCATCAATAAGTTTTACTGCCCTGCCTTGTTATCAGCAGCAATTCTGATCCTGGCATTCCCTCCTTTTGAACAGGGATACCTGGCCTGGGTCGCTCTACTGCCTTTGATTACAATAATATTAAGAACCACACCTGCCCGTTCCTTTAAAACCGGGCTGCTCTTTGGTCTGGTTCTGAATCTATATGTAAACTTTTATATTAACCAGGTATTATTTACGTACTTATCAGGACCACTGGCCTTACTGGCCATGATCCTTTTAGCTTTCTACACCAGCCTTTTTTACGGACTGTTTGCCCTCAGTTCCAACCTGGTCCAGCGTTTAAAATGTCCCTTGCTTACAGCAATGGCGGTTCCAATTCTTTGGATGCTGTTTGAATTCAGCAGATCGATCGGTTTTTTGGGTTACAACGTAGGATATCTCGGTTACACTCAATGGCAGTATAGTGAGCTGTTGAATCTATCCGCTACATATGGCTACTGGGGACTGCCTTTTTTGATTGTTTTCATTCAAACCATATTAGTGATGTCCCTTGAAAAAAAAATTCGAGATAAAGAGCTGGCAGTGGTAAGCTCTGTATTTATGCTAATACTCATCTGCGGGCTATTTGTCCCTTCTCTGATGAAAACCGAGCAATCTGAAGAAACATTAAAAACAAATCTGATCCAGGGAAACAGTTCCATGGATCAGATCCTGAGAAGCAGAACTGAAGTGGCACAGCTTTATCTTGGATTAACAGAGAGTTCGACTACCCCCGGGACAGACCTGGTTGTCTGGCCTGAAACAGTTCTTGACATTAATGCTTCGGAAAAACATTTTCACAATCCAGAGTTAACAAAAATTGCCGACAACCTGGATTTAAATATTCTGTATGGGGCCAGGCTGAGAGATAACGGCAACCTCTACAACATCATAACCCTTTATGAAAGCGGCAACCACAGTGAACCGGTTTACAAAAAAGTCCGCCTGGTGCCCTTTGTTGAGTTTTTCCCAGCGGAAGATTTGCTGAATGAACTGCTTCAACTCGACTTGCTCCTGGGCAGCTATGCACCGGGCGGTGAAATTACCCTTTTTGATATCAGTGGAAAAACACTGGCCGGGGTCATCTGTTTTGAGTCATATTTTGGAAAACACACCCGCCTATTTGCGCGGGAAGGAGCAGAGCATCTATTCGTCCTGACTAATGATGCCTGGTTTGGCCGTTCTATCGGCCTGGATCATCATGCCCAGGCCGCGGCTATACGGGCAGCAGAGATGGGCATAGGCGTTACCCAGGTTGCCAATAGCGGCATAACCATTTCTTTTGATTACAGGGGCAGAGAAATTTACAGATCGGCCAAGCAAAAAAAAGAAACAATCCCCCTTGTCCTTGACATGACTGTCAGACAAACTCCATACACGCTTTTGGGGGATTATTTCCCATTGCTGTGGGCCATTTACCTGGCGCTGGCAATATTATTCAAGAAATATTTTAAGCCTGCTTGATAAACCCCTTGATTACAACTACAGGGGTTCCCGCATCGGCTGAGCCGCTAACCAGGTCAGCAAGGCTGGCCAAAACATCTTCCATTTTGCGGGGGGTAGTGCCCTCTTTTTCAAGACTGTTTTCCGGCATCTGGCGTTTTATACTCTCCGATAAAATAGATTCTATTTCTTCGGCATTTTTATTATCTTCGTGGAAACACTGGTCAGCCAGATACTTGTATTTTAAACCTTCCCTTACACAATTTAAACCTGCCGTCGCAGCGAATGCCGCCCTGGGATCAGCTAATTCGTATATTCCACTGGTTGGATCAAGGTAAGCTCCATCACCGTATATCATTACCTGGACATCATGCCCGAGATTGCTTTTTATTTTCTTTTGCAGACTTTCAACTACCTGCTGCCCGTTACGTGGCGCAAGTTTAATTCTTTCGCCCGCCGACATATTGCTTCCGAGCAGACCCCATTCAGATGACTTTTCCCCTTCATTAAAAACCTGGTCCAGAGTAATGCAGTTTTCAAACCAGTCTGCAATTGTTTTCTCTGTCTTAAGCCTGGTATGTATATCTGCAGCTATAACACCATCAGGGTGCAGTTCTAATGCATGCAGGGGGTTGTTAGATAATATAATAACCGCCCCGGCCCCTTCCGAGGAAATGATATCGCGATAAAAATCAATGTAATCCACACCAGTAACAGGATGCCTGAAAGAATGGCCTTTTATATCTTCATCAGTAATTGGCTCTTTATTTAAGTAACCGGCAAATTCGGGATCTATCACCTGGTTGCCAACCTCATCGTCCGGATGAGAAAACTGCACCACAACCTCTCCACGGGGAACTGCCCTGGCAATACCCTTTAAAAGCATTGAAAAACGATTACGGCTGGCAATTGGAAATATAACAGCAACCCTGCTTTCAGGATTGAGCTTCAGTCTGGCACCTATTTCCCGGGCAATATCATCAATGGTAATATAATTACTCTGAGCCCGGGCAACAACAGACTCGGTAATACAGATTACATCACCATCGCTGATTAAACCGTCCTCGCTACAAGAGATTAGTCTTTCATACACTTTTTCTACAATATCCATTCCCGGCAGAATAACACCCATTTTAAGACCAAAAGCCATCGGCCCTATATATTCAGGTATTCTTAACATACAAACCCCTCCTTATTTATCCCATGTTTTGTTTGGCGGTAAAATAGTTAAGAGCCTTTTCATAATCGGCCCAGGTATTAACATTAAAAAATGACCACTCTTCCGGATCATACCTGGTGATTTCATCTCCACTGATATAATGAATATTCAGGTGCGAGTAAAATTCTGTTACTTTATACTCTCCCTTACTAATCTGCTCTTCAATAACAGCAATACAATTCCTGCTATAATAGGCATGCAAAGGCTGATAATAATTACCATTACACGGCACCACTGCGTCAAAACCTGTGAGATAGCAACCCATGTAGTTGATCAGCGAGGGTAAAATAAAAGGCATATCACAGGCTACAATAAACTGATAAGGTAATTCAGAAGCAGATAAACCGGCATGGATCCCCCTGAGAGGACTCTTTCCCTGGTCCTGGAGCAGATCTCCGGTGATCCGAACAGGCAGATTATAATACAGTTCGGGTTTATCGGTTACTATGGTTATCTCCCTGAAAGAATCATTCAGTTTTTCCAACATTACCTCAATTAGAGTTTTCCCATTGAAATCAAGCAGAGCCTTGGGTTGCCCAAGCCGCCTGCTTTCTCCACCGGCCAGGATTACTGCACCGGCCAACCCTGTCTGCCTGTTTATTGCCTGATTCAAATCGGCACCCCGTTAGCTTGTAAGTTAATTTCTTTTAACCTGCAACATCATTCAAATTCAGTTTTTTTTGCTTTCTCTCACTCAGCAACACCATTATAATACCAATTTCATATAGCAGCGCCAATGGCAAAACCATTACTACCTGGGATATTATATCCGGTGGAGTTATTATTGATGATAATATGAGCATAACCAGCAGGGCAATTTTTCGATGTTTCTTAAGGAACCCACTGCTCAATAAACCAACCTTACCAAGGGTCCAGGTCATCAGAGGCAGTTGAAAAACAAGACCGAAAGCAAGGTGAAACGATAAAATAAATGAAATATATTCACTTACGTTAAAGCGAGCTTCGAGATCAGCCGCAGCAAATTGCAAAAAAAATCTCAGCGTAAAGGGGAATACCACCAGGTAAGCAAAAACAATTCCGGAAAAAAACAAAACCGCTATGCCCAACAGCACAAATATATAAAAGAACCTTTCCCCACGCGTCAGACCGGGGAATAAAAAGGCAGATAGTTGATACAGGATAACCGGTGATGACAGAACCAATCCGCTTACCAGGGCCAGCCGTAAATTTGCCATGAAAGCTTCAGGAGGTGATAAATAAATCAGATGGAGACCTTCGAGTGGTATAGTGATTATAGACCGGATTGTTTCAATATAGGCAAAACTAATCATTGCTGCAACAAGTAAAACGCCTGCTGATATGAGCAGGCGCAACCGCAACTCCGCAAGGTGTTCAAGAACGGTCATAGTGCCGTCTTTATTTTTATTCAAAGTTGCTGAATACCTCCCGGCATCCTAACCGCTGCCTTTATAAATAATGATTAAGCTTCGGCCTGAAATAGCTGGCTTTATTTTTTCGGTTCAGAATTCGGAGGTGTCGATTCATCGGAATCAGAACCGCCTTTAAGCCCGTCTTTCAGTTCAACCACACTTTTACCAATGGCTTTGGCCAGCTCAGGCAGTTTTTTAGCGCCAAAAATAAGCAGGATTATAACTAAAATCAAGCCTATTTCCAGTGGACCAATCTTACCGAACATATTGTATCCTCCTCGGAAATAATGAAAATTCTATATCTGCTTTGTTGTATTGTATCATAAACCCCTCTATAATTAAAAAGCTTCACTACTGAACTTTTCTTGCCACCATCCGTTTGTTATTGTTTTTTTTCATCATCAAGATCTATGTCGGACTCTGATATGGTAACACTTTCTTTTAATTCCCTTGTGGCCTTCCTGAATTCCTTTAAACCGTTGCCAATGGAGCGCCCCAGCTCAGGCAGCTTGGCCGGACCAAATATGATCAGGGCAACAGCAAGTATAAGCAATATCTCCCATAAACCAATCTTGCCACCGATCAACTTATTCACCTCCAGGGTAAATACAAAAACTCAATGTATATTTGTAACCGTGTTTAATTATAGCTTATAGTTAAATAAATTACGATAATAATAATTACATTTATCTGCTCTTCCTTGTTGAAAGGTTAACCGCGAGGAAAACCATTGGTGCTAAGAGAGTTACCCATATCCCTGCCAGTGCATAACGGGTAAAACCGAGCCAGACAACAGCAGATGGCAGTATTCCTCCCAACCCGAAAATAATTCCGAAAAGCACTGCAAGACCAATCAGTACCTTGATGATTTGCTTGTATAAAGGTGCATTTTCAGCTGCTCCAATGAAATTTTTTTCGATTATGTAACCGAGAGAAGCACCACACAGGTAACCAAGTATCTTGGGTGGGTCTGCACCCGGAAGAAGCGCCGTCAGGATCAGCGGAATAACAACAGCCAGGGTCAGCAACAGAGGAAAGGAGAATTTTTCATGCCAGCCCCTTGTATAAATTAAATGGCTGAGCCATAAAAAGAAAAGCAAAAATGGAATACCGAAAGCTATTCCGCCCAGAACGTCGCCTAAAAAATGATAGCCAAGGACCAGGCGGGATATACCGATTAAAACTATGACAGCCGCTGCCCAGATCCAATACCCTCTTTTCTTTAATCTCACTGCTATATAAAGCCAAACTGTCACCGCAGTTAATGTATGCCCGCTGGGAAAAGCATAACTGCCAGCAGGATGCTCCACCCCTTCCAGGGCAGGTCGCTCAAGAAGAGTTACATCCTTAATGAAATTGCTGTATGTGGCAGAAATTAACAGCATAAAAGCACTCCAAAACCCGAGGGTTTTGTTAACACACCAGATCAATATTGAAAAAAAGATCATGAAAAACTGGTCATCGCCGAGAAATGTAATCCCCCTGAAAACAAACTCAAGCGGACGGTTGGACATCCCGTGCAAAGTTACAGCCAGATCCATACTCCTGGTGAAGGGCCAGAAAAAATATAAGATGAGTACTGAAACAGCTGTTAGAATAAAAAGTAAAGCGTAAGCGTTTCGCTCAACCTGAGCTTTATTTGAAAAAAAAGGTTTTCGCACCGGTTCCATATTTACTGATCTTAACCTCCTTCCAGGTTTTCAATTAACTGAAGGGCTTCATAGAAAAATTTTTCAGGCACAATAACCTGGACTTCAACAGCCATTCCACTGATAACCCTCATAGCACCGGCATACGGACTGCTGTCGGCCTTTTCAGCAGGCACACCTCTGTCTCGTAAAAAACCGATAATAATATCGGCTTCCAGATCATCAGAGGCTTCAGTTAAAACAGTCCAGCGGCAATCCACTTCTCTTCCAACCTCCTGGTAATTTTCATTTATATGCAACTGTTATTGAATTATATTCTGCTTTAAGCTTGAGTATTCCTGCAGTCATTACAAAGTCACTATTGATAATCATACCGAGTCGGATTCAAATATGCTTTACAAATAAGTTTTTAGTTAGTAATATATAATCATAATATCTGCCGGAGCAACAGCCTGTTGCTCGACAGAACCCTTTATGCTCTAGTCGCTTTAGTTTTGCTTACAGCGGAGGTGATGAGCGGAAGCAAAACGTATTACACGCATTACATTCATTAAAAATTTGCAAGGGGGTTCTACAATTGAAAAAGTACTTAATTCTTGTCGCTGTTTTGTTATGCGCAGCAATCTTAATCACTGGATGCGGAACTGAGGAGATAGGCGGAGAAGATGTAACAGATGTCCCCGTCGAAGGAGAAATGGTTTTGACTTACAATGTTGGAACAGAACCGGAAACAATGGATGTCCATTTATCCACGGGACTGCCGGAAGCAACAATTATGCTGCAGATATATGAAGGGTTAGCCCGTCTGAATGAAGATAGTCTTCCTGATTTAGCCCTGGCTGAATCAGTCGATGTCAGTGATGATGACCTGGTCTACACCTTCACCCTGCGTGACGGACTTGTCTGGTCAAATGGTGATCCTCTCACAGCAGAAGATTTTGTTTTTTCCTGGAAAAGAGCTCTAAGCCCTGAATTGGCAGCTGACTATGCATATATGCTTTACTACATCAAGGGAGCAGAAGCTTATAACGTCGGCGAAGGAAGCGTCGATGATGTAATGGTGGAAGCTCTGGATGAAAAAACTCTCCAGGTAACCCTGGAAGCCCCAACACCCTTTTTCCTTTCACTGGTTGCCTTTAAAACATATTACCCGCTACACAGGCCTACCGTTGAAGCTGATCCCGAAGGCTGGCATTTAAGCGCGGATACAATAATCGGTAATGGCCCCTTCGAGATGATCAGCTGGGACCAGGGTAAAATGGAATTTATACCAAATGAGAACTATTATGACAGGGATGCCGTAGTTCTTGATCGTCTTTACTTTACCATGATCGAGAATGAAAGCACCGAGTTAACCATGTTCGAAACAGGAGATGTTGACGTCACCCATACCGTTCCGGGCCCGGAGATACCCCGACTGGAAGAAACAGGTGAGCTGCATATATTCCCTGAGTTTGGAACATACTATTTCATTTTTCAGATTGAAAAATCACCGGTCGATGATGTTCGTGTGCGTAAAGCACTGACCTATGCCATAGATCGCGAAGCCCTGGTTGCCAACGTAACCCAGGGCGGCCAACTTCCCGCTTATGCTTTTGTACCCAGCGGTATTCCCGAGCACGACGGTAGCGATTTCAGGGCAAACGGCGGAGATTACTTCAGCTATGATCCTGATCTGGCCAAGCAGTTACTGGCTGAAGCCGGTTATCCGGACGGAGAAGGATTCCCCTCGGTAGAGATTCTTTACAACACCTCGGAAATGCACAAACTTATTGCCGAAGCTATTCAGGAAATGTGGAAACAAAACCTGGGCATTGAAAATGTTACCCTGACAAACCAGGAATGGGGAGTTTATCTTAATACACGCGATGAGGGTGACTTTACCATTGCCAGGGCAGGCTGGATTGGCGACTACCTTGATCCTTACACTTTCCTTGATATGTGGGTCACCGGTGGAGGTAACAACAACTCTCGCTGGAGCAGCGCTGAATACGACCAGCTGCTGCTTGATGTGCGAATGGTTGACGACGAAGTACAGCGTATGGAAATGATGCACCGTCTGGAGGACATCCTGATGGAAGATATGCCAATTCTGCCCATTTACTACTATACCCTGCCCATGATGGTTAAAGACTATGTTAAAGGTTACACCAAGGCGGCAGTAAGTGGTATCGACTTTAAATCTGCCTACATAGCAGAATAAGCAACCTTTAAACAGACCTACTCATCAGAGAGGTATACCGGAAACCGGGATTAACCCTCCGGTATACCTCTTAATATAATAATGGAGGTATCCGCCCTGATGCTCAGTTACTTGATCAGGCGCCTGCTCTCAGCCCTATTTGCTATCTGGGTTGTTATCACGGTCACTTTTTTTTTCATGCATGCCATTCCAGGCGGACCGTTTGAAACGGAAAAAGCCATCCCTCCGGCAATTAAGGCCAATATTGAAGCACGATATAAACTGGACCAGCCTTTGCACATTCAATATATTGATTACCTGGGTAATGTTGTCAGGGGAGATCTCGGCCCCTCTTTTAAATACCGTGGACAAACTGTTAACGGGATTATTTCAGAGCGCTTCCCAATATCAATGCAGCTCGGCCTGACCGCCTTTGCCATTGCCATTATCCTTGGTGTAGGCGCTGGAATTGTTGCTGCATTATACCAGGGAAGAATTCCGGATTATATCACCATGTTCTTCAGCACAATCGGCATTTCTGTTCCCAGCTTTATTCTTGGAACCCTGCTCATGTACTACCTGGCCTTTAAATGGGGACTTCTTCCGGCAGCAATGTGGGGCACACCCAAACATGTCCTGATGCCGGCAATCGCTCTTGCCGGGCTGCCAACAGCCTTTATTGCCCGTTTGATGCGGTCAAGCATGCTTGATGTTCTCAACCAGGATTACATGAAAACGGCAGTTTCCAAAGGGTTAGCCCGCTGGAGAATTATCTGGTTGCATGCAGTAAAAAATGCAATAATACCGGTCGTAACCTATTCAGGCCCGCTACTTGCAACAATTTTAACCGGGAGTTTTATTGTTGAAAATATTTTTGCCATACCGGGATTGGGCAAACACTTCGTTACCAGCATTTACAACCGTGATTATACTGTTATTCTCGGCCTGACTATTTTCTATAGCATTATTCTGATTGCCCTGAATATGCTGGTTGATTTAGCATACACTCTAATCGATCCCCGTATCAAACTTATGGGCAGCAAGGAGTAAAATATGAAAGATTATCCAAAAGAGTTATTTGTTCCTCTCGTTGAAAAGGCAACACAGGTAGAAATAGTCAGGCCCAGCATCACCTATGGACAAGACGCCTGGAGACGTCTGAAAAAAAATCCGGTGGCTATGGTCAGCCTGGTGTTTATTATTATATTGATTTTATTTGCCCTGTTCGGACCCTATTTTTCTAACTACTCCTACTCCGACCAGGATTTTGACCGCAGAAACCAAGGCCCCAGCCAGGAACATCCACTCGGCACAGATTCCCTGGGCAGGGACCAGCTGGTCAGAGTGATGCACGGAGCCAGGATTTCTTTGTCTGTTGGCTTTGTAGCTGCCCTGACAACATTTTTTTTCGGTGTGGTCTATGGAGGCATCTCAGGATTTGCCGGAGGCAAGGTTGACAATATAATGATGCGTATTGTCGACATCCTGTACAGTATTCCTTTTTTACTCTGGGTAATTATGTTAATGGTTTTATTCAGGGAAATATTTCCGGCTTCCGGCGGAGGAGCAGGACTTTATAGTATTTTTCTTGCCCTGGGTCTTGTTTTCTGGCTTCCCATGGCGAGAATTGTCCGCGGTCAGATTCTCAGCCTGAAGGAACAGGAATTCGCTCTTGCAGCCCGGACAATAGGCGCACCAGGATGGAAGATACTATTCCGCCATCTCATACCGAACGCCATGGGACAAATTATTGTTACAGCGACACTGTCTATTCCGGAAGCTATATTCACCGAAGCCTTTCTAAGCTTTATCGGCCTTGGTGTTTCGGCTCCCAGGGCAAGCTGGGGTATGCTATCTTCAGATGCTTTAACCTCGCTGCGTTCATACCCTCATCTGCTTCTTTATCCCGCCCTGGCCATATGCCTGACCCTGCTGGCTTTTAACTTTCTTGGTGACGGTCTGCGGGATGCACTTGATCCGCGCATGCGTAAATAGGAGGGTTTATTCTTGGAGCATCTATTAGCAGTAAAAAACTTACATGTGCAGTTTAAAACCTATGCCGGCATTGTTGAAGCCGTTCGCGGGGTTAGCTTTAATCTCAAGGCAGGTGAAGTTTTAGCCATAGTTGGTGAATCGGGTTGTGGAAAAAGTGTTACCGCTCAGTCGATCATGCGCCTTATACCTGAGCCACCGGGGAAAATATCCGGGGGTTCAATTATCTTTAATGATAGCGAAATCCTTTCTCTTTCGGAAAAAAAGATGCGTTCCATCAGGGGCAATACAATCAGCATGATCTTTCAAGATCCCATGACTTCACTAAATCCTGTTCTTAATGTGCGAACCCAGATTACAGAAAATTTGCACCGACATCTTGGAATGAGGAAAGATGATGCCCTGAAGAGAACAATTGAGCTGCTTTCCCTGGTGGGAATTCCAGCACCCGAAGCCCGTCTAAAACAGTATCCGCATGAATTAAGCGGGGGACTACGCCAAAGAGTTATGATTGCCATGGCGTTAGCCTGCAATCCCCGTCTGCTTATCGCTGATGAACCAACAACAGCTTTGGATGTAACCATCCAGGCACAGATACTTGAACTAATCAAAGAAATAAAGGATAGGCTGCAAATGGCCCTCATTTTGATCACTCATGATCTTGGAGTAGTCGCCGGACTGGCCGATCGGGTTATGGTAATGTACGCAGGGCAGGTATTTGAAACCGGCACTGTTGATGAAGTATTAAAGAAGCCTCTTCACCCCTATACCTGGGGTTTACTGCGTTCACTTCCCCGGCTGGACATGACCAAGGGTCAGAAACTTGTTCCTATCTGGGGACAACCCCCCGACCTTCTGCAGCAATTCACAAGCTGCGCGTTTTTGCCAAGGTGTGATTATGCTATGGAAATATGTGCCAGGCAAGTGCCTGAACCATTTGGCCCTAACCAGGTAAGATGCTGGCTTGAGCACAGTCATGCACCCGAAGCAGGAATCAGAAAAGGGGAGGTAATTAGATAATGCCCTCAACCTTATCAGGCAAGACAATTATTGAAGCAAAAAAATTAAAAAAACACTTTACAAAAACTTCGGGTTTGATAGCCCGTGAGCTAACCGTAAAAGCAGTTGACGGAGTGTCATTTGATATTCACCAGGGAGAGACACTCGGCCTGGTCGGGGAAAGCGGTTGCGGCAAAACAACTGTCGGCCGAACTTTAATCGGTTTATATAAACCAACTTCCGGTGAAGTATTTTACAAGGAAGAGCCCCTTTACAGGCAGGATGGAACACTGCCGGCTAAGTATCGCAGGCAAATGCAGATGATTTTTCAGGATCCTTACTCTTCATTGAACCCACGAATGACTATTGGTGACATTGTAGGTGAACCGATCGACATACATAAACTGGCCTGTTCAAAACAAGAACGGCTCGAGAGGATTCAAAACCTGATGGAGCTGGTTGGTTTAAGCCCGGAACATATCAACCGTTTCCCGCATGAATTCAGCGGCGGGCAGCGTCAGAGAATAGGCATTGCCCGTGCTCTTGCTGTTGAACCCGAATTAATAGTATGCGACGAACCCATCTCTGCAGTCGACGTATCAATCCAGGCCCAGATCATTAATATGCTTGAAACCCTGCAAAATGAACTGGGTTTAACCTACCTGATTATCGCCCACGACCTATCTATGATTAAATATATTTCCGATCGGGTCGCAGTTATGTATTTAGGAAAAATTGTCGAAATGCTCAACAGCGCCAATCTATACAATCAACCGAGGCATCCATATACCCGTGCTCTTCTGTCTGCTGTGCCGATTGCTGATCCCGGGGTTGAGCGAACTAGAAAACGAATAATTCTCGAAGGGGATGTCCCCAGCCCTGTAAATCCCCCCAGCGGTTGCTATTTTCACACCCGTTGCAAGCGGGCATTACCTATATGTAAAGAGGTGGAACCGGAAAAAACCGACCTGGGCAACGGACAGTGGGTTGCCTGTCACAATCCTGAAGAATAGTAGGGTATAATCTTAGATAAATAGAAGTCTTGTACTTAATAATATCTAAGGGGTGACCCTGTATTTTACCTGTCAGTAAAAGAACAATCATGCAGGCGGCTGCTTCAGCCGGTATAAGCGAAATTGGCATCGCTACAGCTGAACCTTTGAGCTACATGCGTGAACGCCTGGAAAAAAGAGCTGCCGAAAACCGGCTTAGCCCCTTTGAAACAGGTGATGTGGAATTACGCCTTTCTCCTGCTGCCCTGCTTGACAACTGCCTTTCCATAATAACAGTTGCCTTACCTTATAACCCGCCTGGCGACAGGGCTCCCGGGGCTGCTGCCGGACCAAGAGGACTGGTAGCGCGCTGCGCCCGAACTCTTGATTATCATACAATAGTGGAAAACCGGGCCAGGAAATTTATGGAGAGGTTAAACCAATCGGCAAAACCTAAGTTTAATTATCGTATTCTTAGCGATCGCAGCCCCCTGCTGGAAAGAGAGCTGGCATATAAAAGCGGACTGGGCTTTATAGGAAAAAACTGCACTTTAATAAACCGAAAATATGGTTCTTATGTTGCACTGGGAACAATCCTGGTTAACCGGTTTATCAATCCTTCGGATGAACCTGATAACCGCTCATGCCGCAATTGCAACCTGTGTATCGAAGCCTGTCCGACAGGGGCCCTGATTAAACCATATATTATTGATCCTTATCGCTGCCTCTCCTACCTGACCCAGGCACCGGGAGTATTCCCCCGCCGGCTCCGCCCCCTGCTGGAAAACCAAATTTATGGTTGCGACCAGTGCCAGGAAAGATGTCCTTACAACAAGGATAGCGAAAGCTCACCCCCGGGAGAAAATAATTTTATCTTTTTCCCGGCTGAACCACTGCTCATCCCCTTGCTTTCTTTAACCCGCAAAGATTTTGACAGCACAATCGGCCTCACTTCAGCAGGCTGGCGGGGTAAAACTACCATCCAAAGGAATGCCGTCATAGCCCTGGGCAACAGCGGCAGTGAAGCAACAATCAAACCACTGGCCCGTCTCCTGGAAAATGACTGTCGGTCGGTAATCAGGCTTCATTCTGCCTGGGCCCTGGGTCGTCTTGGAGGGAATAAAGCTAAGCTCTCTCTCGAAAAAGCATTGATCAACGATCCTGATCACGAAGTGCAAACTGAAGCTTCTGTTTCTCTCGAAGAACTGAGTTAAGATTCATTTACTTTTTACGCTTCATCCCCTTAAAAAGCGTCCAGAGAGCAATCAAAATTACTATTGCCGTGCCAGCTACAGCCGGAATGGCAACCCGGAGCAACTGGCCGCCCTGCATAGCCCAGCGCTGGCTACTGTTAACTAAACCATGTTCGAAGAGTACGGGCAAACTGAATACCAGAAGCAGAACAGACAATGTGACAGGAAGCCATCTAATACTACCCAACTCCTCCGAACCGGGCAGGTTCAAAAAAGCAGAAAACAGGGAAGAAAACCAGGATGTTTTCAAATCGTAGACGGTGATTACCAGGAAAAACAGGCCAAGTAAGAATATCATCAGGTGGCTCATACCGTAATAACTTAAAAATAGTAAGAGCGCCAGGAGTAAAACAAGGTCCATAGTAATGATCAGGGCAGCCTTACGCGGAGTCACTTAAACCCCTCCTTGCCAGAAAATAATGGTTACCTGCTTCAGTAAAATCAATACTATTCTATCACAGTGCCTTTACTCAGGGCAGGGTAACAGTTGGATGCAGGGAAAATACTCTGCTATAATAAGATGTGCATGAAAAATTAAACTGACCTGGTATAAAACCTGGCTCATAACAGGTATAACAGCAGGATGGGGTGAGTCAAACCATGAATAGTTCCTTCAGGATCATGACAATTAAGGGTATTCCAGTGGAAATAAATATCAGTTGGTTGTTAGTTTTCTTCCTGTTTAGCCTGACCCTGGCCCAAATCTATTTTCCGTCAGCCGTTGTTGGTCTCACTCCGGTTGAATACTGGGCAGCAGGTATGATTACTGCCCTGGTTTTTTTCATCTCAGTTTTGACCCATGAACTGGGCCATTCTCTGGTAGCAATAAAGAACGATATCCCGATTAAAAAAATTACCCTGTTTATATTCGGTGGGGTAGCCCAGATGGAAGCAGAACCGACAAATCCTTCGACCGAACTAAAAATAACAGCAGCAGGGCCCCTGACCAGCCTGTTAATCGCCCTTGTATTCGGTTTTTTCTATTTTTCCCTGCTTCCTCACGGTTTTATTTTAAGTGAAGCAACCTACTTTATTGCCCAGCTAAACCTGATCATGGCTCTTTTTAACCTCATTCCGGCCTTCCCTCTTGACGGCGGACGAATTTTCAGGGCAATAGTATGGATGCTTAATAAAAACATGTTAAAAGCAACTAAGATAGCGGTTAGATTGGGGAGTTTGCTTTCTTTTCTGGCTATCGGTTTCGGGTTTTTAATGATCCTGTCCCAGGGTGATCTATGGGGATTATGGTTAATTTTCTTAGGTTGGATGATATCCCAGGCCGGACAGTCGAGCTATTCACAACTTGTCTTTAAAGAAACCTTTGCCGGTATCAAGGTGTCCTCCTTAATGAGCAAAAACCTGCAGACAGTGTCGCCGGACGACACCCTTGCAGAACTGGCAGAGTGTTTTCTTCATTATAAGTACGGTGCTTTTCCGGTTGTCTACGGTTCAACCACCCATGGACTGGTCGCCCTGCAGAATATGAAAGCTGTGCCTCGCGATAAATGGTCTGAAACCAAGGTCTCCCGTATCCTTACACCACTCAAAGACACCATGGTAATAGAACCGGACGCTGATGCTGCTGAAGTTATGTTAAAAATGGCTTCACAAAACAGGGGGCGGGCGCTGGTGATGGAGAGTGGAGATCTGGTAGGGCTATTAAGCCACACCGATATGATGCGCTTTATGCAGATGCACACCGTGCTTGGTTCGGATTAAAGGGCAATAACAATTTTAAGGTTGTTTAACAATCCTAAGCTATCCTGGTTAGTTAAGGTTCCGGTCAGGCAAACCGGAACTCTTCTCTTTTTTATTTTATTGCCGAATAATTAATTTTTATAAGTAATATCTGAAGAATATCACCAAACCAATAGAAGAAAACAAGGAGAACCAAAATATGTCAACCCTTGCAGAACCGTTAAAAAAAGGTTTAATTAAGAGCCTGCACATCTTACTGCTTCTGATAAAAATTGTTATTCCTGTTTCCTGCCTGGTTGCAGTTCTGGACCATTTGGGAATAATTGAATCTATTGCCCACTATTTCACCCCGGCGATGTCGTTTTTCGGACTGCCCGGCGAAGCTTCAATTGCTTTATTGCTCGGCTTCTTTGTGAATTTTTATGCTGCCTTTGGTGTTATTGCTGCTTTTACTCCCGAACCACACCAAATCACCATATTGGCGGTAATGATCGGCATCTGCCACGAGCTACCAATAGAAAGTGTGATCTGCAGTTACACAGGGCTTCGCATACCATTTTCGGTTGCACTGCGTATTTTAACCGCTTTAGCTGCCGGTATTTTGCTTAACCTGGCCTACAGCCTGGTAATCGGAGGATAAAAATAATGGAAATTCTTCTATTGATAATCAATACCGCCCTTTCCACTCTTACCGGTATCGGCCGGATCGCCCTGATCCTGGTTCCGGTTATTATTCTGATTGAAATGGCCAGGCATTATAAAATTATTGAAAAAATAACAGGCAAAATCAAGAGCCCATTGGCATTTTTAACTCTTCCCCAGGAAGCAGCTTTTCCTCTTTTGGGTGGAATGTTTTTTGGTATAGTGCTTGGCTCTGCCCTGATTATTGATTATGCCAAAGAAGGCTATCTGAAAAAACGTGACCTGCTGCTGATCGGAATTTTTCTCAGTATCTCACATTCGGTTATTGAAGATACTGTAATCTTTTCCATTTTCGGTGCCAATCCTCTTGTCCTGATTGTGACAAGGACGATTCTGGCCGTTATAATTACCAGGGGAGCAGCAGCAATTATCGATCGTTTCTTCCTTAATGAAGCAGATGTTAAACCCTGTAAGACTGGTAATCAGGAAAAACATTAGCTACTCCTTTGGCCCAAGATAGAAGCAGTTCGTCTCCCATATAAGGAGCGATCAACTGTAAGCCAAGCGGTAAACCGTTTTGCGCTTTGCCTGCAGGAATATTTACCGAAGGCAGGCCCGTATTGGTCCATGGCAAATTCATGGCCGGATCGCCGGTAGCTTCAATTCCAGCAGGTGCAGGACCGGGGGCAGCAGGGGTAATCCAGAGATCAATCCCAGCCTGGCGCATTTCAGTCTCAAGCCTGTCCCTGAGGTTTTTTTGCCTTTTGCGTGCTTCAGCCAGATCTTTTTTATCCACCAGCAACCCCTCTTCAATTAATTCAGCGGTTTTAGGCCTGTAAAGTTCACTAAATCGTGAGTATAGTTCGGCATGCTCAATCGCCAGCTCGGCAGAAACCAGCTTGCGGTGCCATAAAGCAATATCACCTATATCATCAAGCGTATTGACTTCTTGAACTTTATAGCCTTCTGCCTGCAGCCGGGCAACCTGGGTTTCAAAAGCATTCAACGCTTCATCGGTCGCCTGATCAAGATATTTACCCCTGGGAATGCCGAGAACCGGCAGGTAGTTAACCTTGATTTCACGCCAGTCATGACATAAGACTGACGCAGCCAGGAGCATTCCTTCAACATCCTGGGTAAAGCAACCGGCATGATCAGCCGAGCGCGAGAAGTAGAGCAACCCACCGGTTGGGATCCGCCCATAACTCGGCTTGAAACCAACCACTCCACAGAAAGCGGCAGGGCGATTAATTGAACCAATAGTCTGGGTGCCGAGAGCAAGCGGCGTCATACCGGCAGCAACTGCGGCAGCTGAGCCACTGCTTGACCCTCCGGGAGTATGGTTCAAGTTGTGGGGATTACGGGTTGGTCCCGATTCAAAGTAGGCAAATTCTGTAGTTACTGTTTTACCCAGCACTATTGCCCCGGCCTGTTTCAGCAACCTTACTGTATCTGCTTCGCTTCCGCTCAATACTCCGGGATCAAGCCTGGAGCCTGCCCTGGTTTCAAAACCATCTGCATGATATATATCTTTTACTCCGATTAAAACACCGAACAAAGGTGGCCGTTGAGATGGTTCCGGGTATGCTGCCAAAAGATTTTCAGCCTCTAAAAGTAAACGATCACGGCGACCTGTTTCAGGCAAAAAGGCCTCCAGCTTATGATCAACCTCTTCTATCATGTCACAGGTATTATTGATGTAATCTTTCAAACTAACAGTGCCTGACCTTAATTTACCGGCAATGTCTGCCAGGGGAGCCGAATGAAGGTACAACTGAATCCCTCCTTAACCCAGGTAATATTCTAAATAAATATAAGAAAATAAATCAAAGCTGCAAGGATTTCAGATATTGTTTAAAATCTTTAGCCAGGTCTTCCCTGCGCAGGGCATATTCAACTGTCGCTTCGAGAAAACCTAGTTTGTCGCCAACGTCATACCGGCGACCATGAAAAGTATAAGCCCAAACAGGTTTTTCTGAAGCAAGGCTATTTAATGCATCAGTCAGCTGAATTTCACCACCGGCACCGGGACCGGTCTTTTCAATAATATCAAAGATTTCAGGGTCTATAACATATCTGCCCAGCACAGCCAGATCCGAAACAGCCTCCTCACGACGCGGTTTTTCAGTCAGCTTTCTGACCCTGACAACCCCGGCTTCGGGATCATCACAATCAACAACACCATATTTATGCACATTATCCAGACCAACACGCTGACAGCCAACTACAGTGCTGCCTTTTTCTTCATATACCGCCGCCAGCTGACCGATTACCGGAACTTCTGCATGGACCAGATCATCTCCCAGCAATACAGCAAAGGGTTCGTTACCAATAAATTGGCGGGCACAAAGCACGGCATGCCCCAACCCGAGGGGCTCCTTCTGGCGCACATAAAATATATTTGCCAGCGAACTGATATCTTTAATAACTTGCAGTTCTTCATCCTTACCCTTATCCTGCAGCATACTCTCAAGCTCAATACTGCGATCAAAATGATCTTCAATAGCGCTCTTACCTCTGCCCGTAATAATCAGGATATCTTCAATACCGGCCCGGACCACTTCCTCAACTATCAACTGCAATGTTGGCTTATCAACTACGGGAAGCATTTCCTTGGGCACAGCCTTGGTAAAAGGAAGGAAACGCGTGCCCATGCCCGCTGCAGGGATGACCGCTTTTTTTATCTTCATTACTTTTTATCACATCCATCATTCAGTATTTATAACTAATGCAAATATTTCTACATTAACGATTGCTTTCCTTCCTCTGCCCCTGCTCACCAGGCTATTCATTTTCTGTAAGATCGACAAGGTCGGGAAATTGCTCCCTGATTAATTGATCCAGGTCGGCCGGAATTTTAGTTACAAAAGGCTCGCCAAGCAGCTGCTCAACCACCTCTTCCGCTCGTTTCCAGCTATCCTTGCTGCCTGCATCAAACCAATGCTGGTATTGTTGCCGGTCGCTGGCCCTGGGCGAAAAACTTTCAGTACGCACATACTTAACCGTATGCTCTTCTCCCAGGTAGTTGCCCCCGGGCCCCACCTTTTTGATGATCTCATAAGCAAGGGTGTCTTCATCAACTTCAATGCCCCTCAGGGTCCTGAGACAGCTACCCACTATGTCATTATCAATTACATACTGGGCATAAGATACTGTCATCGCTCCATCAAGCATGCCAAATGCTTCATGTATAAAATTGCCTCCGGCCAGTGCTGCCAGCATGGCCGATGATGCTCCTTCGTGTGCTGCCTGGGCATCAGGTAGTTTTGAATCGGTTGTTCCCACGGTCAGGTAGCAGGGTAAGCGATAATGATGGGCCATCTGGGTTATTGCTGCATTCATTAAACCCGATTCAATGCTGCCCATTAAAAATGACATGGTGCGCATATCCATGGTAACTGGCACAGCACTGTAAAGAACCGGCGTACCCGGATTAACCAGCTGGGAAATCACCACGCCCATCAACGCTTCGGCATTTTGCTGAACCAGGGTTCCGGCCAGGGTAATTGGAGCAGTTGCCCCGGCGGCGGGCGCTGTTGATGTGGCCAACGGTAAACCGTAACCGGCAACTTTCATTATATACTCTGCATGATCGGCACTTATTTTCAGAGGGCTGGTTATTGAGGATATAAACCCAATGAACGGCCTTTTTCTGAGGTTCTCAAGGCCTCCGGCAATCATCGAGGCTATAGCAACCATATCTTCAAGGCCCTGAAGATTGAATATCCCGCCCATTACCGGTTTACCGGTATGCAGCAGGGCCTGGTACTTGGTATTGATATCAACTGTATCAATATTAATATCATGGGGGTATACCGGAATAATAAAAAAGTCGAGGTTTTCAAGGTTATCGGCCAAACGAGCCAGATCAGCAACATCTTTAAGGGTTCCCGGACGTTTCTTACGCTCCAGGTCAAGAACATACAGGGCCAGACCACCGGTGCCAAAGTGAACTCTCTTACCGCCAATGGTAATGCTTTTACCTTCTTCCCGGCCATAAAACATGAATTCTGACGGGGCCTGCTTGATAGAGCGGGTCACCAGTTCCCGGGGCAGGTAGACCCTGTTCTTGGTCCGGTCTACCTCAGCACCTTTTTCTTCAAACATATCAAGGGCCGGTGGAAAATTTATTTCAAACCCCACTGTTTCCAAAACCCGAAGCGACGTTTCATGTATCTGGCCGATTTCCCTGTCCGAAAGAACCCTGTAACTGCCTCCTTCATAGATCGGACTTTTCATATCGAACCCTCCAGTTTAGTTACCTATCCTTGCATAGTAATTAAAATATTATTTACTCCATTTCTGCAAGCCAGTATTTGATCAGCATGCTGATAATATCAGCCCGGGTAATTATTCCCTGCAAAATACCATTACTGTCAACTACCGGAATGCGATTAATATTGTGCTCTTTCATCAGGCGCACAACCTCCATGACAGGAGTATCCATAGTTACATAAATAACCTCGGTAGTCATCAGGGTTTCTACAGTTGTTGCCGCCACCAATTCTATCACTTCAACGCCCCTGTGAGTAATATCGATATGCAGCACTTCCTTGCTTTTTGTAAAAACGCGATGAGGATCCCTTAAAGGTTGTCCGATGATCTGCTGGGTATAATGCAGAATATCGGCTTCTGACAAGATGCCGATCAATTTATACTGGTCGTCAACAACAGGCATCCCGCTAAACCGGTTTTCATCAAGAATTTCAGCAGCCCTTTTAAGCGGGGTATCCGCTTTAACCGTGATGACCGGTTTGGTCATAATCTGTTTCGCCAGCACTGTCATACTAATCCCTCCAGTTTAGTTATAAACAAATACAATGATGGGGGTAAGTTTAGGTTTTCCCTACTCACCCCCATATAACGGCTGTCTTCCCATATTTTGATATATTAAACTATCTTAAACAATCACTTTCTTGTTAATTATCTAGCTGATGAAACCTTGTTCCTTCAACCAATCTTCGGCTACCTCACTCGGCAGATAATCTTCCTCATCAACCAACATGTTCAGGTAGGCCATTGTTTCATCATCAAGAGCGCGGGAAATTGGATTTAGTATATCGGCGATTTGCGGTGCCGCATCTAAGATATCTTTTCGTATTACAGGAGCCCCGTTATACACAGGGTGGAAGTTCAAATCATCTTCCAACACCAACAGGTTAAAGGCAGCAATACGGCCGTCTGTCGCAAAAGCCATTGAAGCAGCAAGCTGTTCATCTCTCAGCGCTGTATACAAAATTCCGTAATCCATTACTTCTACACTGTCAAACTCAAACCCATAGTGTTCCAGCAATCCAGGGTAACCATCATCACGGGTAGAATACTCGTGGTTGCTTCCAAAAACCCAACTGCCAGGCTCAGGCGCTTCAACACCTTCGTTGATAGCTGCAGCAAGATCACTGATCGAGGTGATACCAAGAGCATCGGCATCTGCCTGGCGCATCATAATAGCATAAGTATTGTTAAACTGGGTATAATCAAGCCATACCAGGTTATTTTCTAAGTCAGTTTCTTTGACCAGGTTATAACATTCATCCGGATCAGTAATAACATCAAAACCGAAATAGTTAATCAACGCAGTACCTGTATATTCCCAGTAAAGATCAATCTCTCCTGCTTCAAGCGCTTCACGGGCAACAACAGTACCGCCGAGTCCGGTTTCATCAACAGTTGGTATTCCATTTGCTTCAAGCGCGAGTATGGATATCTGGCTGAGAATCAACGATTCGGTAAATTCTTTGGAACCGACAACCACTTCGATATCAACAGGTTCGTCAACAGGCTCATCACCGGTATCTTCTCCCGGCCCTTCAACCACATCTTCAGGCTGGCAACCAATTACAAAAACCGAACCAACCAACAGCATTAATACCATTGCAACAAACATCATTTTTTTAATCATCATAAATAGATTTACCCCCTTCAGGTACAAACTTATATAGGAAAACAGCCAAACTTAATCCATCTTAGATCCACCTGACCAGTCTTTCTTCAATCCTGGCAATATAGTAATCAAGAAATATTGCCGTTAAAGCAGCCAGACCGGCCCCGGTGAAAACAATCATATCGCGGCGCAGCGAAAGACCGGTAACAATTAAATCGCCAAACCCTCCACCACCAATAAAGGTAGCCAGGGTGGCGGCGCCAACATTGATCACTATGGCCGTGCGAATCCCTGCCACTATAATCGGAAAAGCAAGGGGCAGCTCAATCTTGACCAAAATGCGCAAAGGGTTCATTCCCATCCCCCTGGCTGACTCAATAATACTCTTCTGCACATTGACAATACCGGCAAACGTATTGCGGAGGATTGGAAGAATAGAATATAAAAACAGGGCAAATACTGCCACATTGAAACCAAGCCCCAGAATGGTAAAAAACAAAGCCAGTATGGCCAAACTCGGGATGGTCTGTCCCACGTTAACCACATTCTCTACCCCGCGCCCCAGGTAATACAGTTTTGGGCGGGAAAGCATGATTCCCACCAAAACACCAATAACAATTGCGCCAAACATGGAAACAACCATTAACATCAGGTGCTGGCGCAAACCTTTAAGAACATTATCATAGGTAAGGGCACGGGCTACCAGAGAGTCTGTCGGGTTATTCACCGTGTAAACCACAATCACAACCCCGACAGCTATCAGGAGTAAAGGAAGCAAAACCCACCGCCATATTTCACGCAGCATAGATTATCCGTCCTCCTTAACGACATTTAGCAAATCACCCAGGGTAATCGTCCCCTGGTATTGATCGTCTTCATTAACCACGGCAACAAAACCCTCACCGCACTCAAGCATCACCGAAAGCGCGTCGTTAAGAGTAGCATCGCTGGTTACGGATTGATCCAACTCCTGTATGTAATCGGCAGCCACTTCTCCGGCTTTACGTTTTAGATCAGCAACTCCGATAACACCTTTAAGCTTGTTATCGCGATCAACAACCATAACTGAATGGACTTCGCTGTCATCAAGCCTCTGCCTGAGGTCATCCAACGACATATCCACCGTAGCCGGCTTTGCCCTGTCCACATGTTCCAGTATTTCACGGATTCGGATCAGGTGAAGCCGCTTGATTGAACGGTTACGCCCAACCAGGTTACCTACAAACTCATCGGCAGGAGCGCTGAGCAAATCATTAGGGGTAGCGTGCTGGATCAGTTTGCCCTCTCTCATCACTGCAATGGTGTCACCCATTTTTATCGCTTCATCAATATCATGGGTTACAAAAACGATAGTTTTGCTGATTCGTTCCTGGATACGTAAAAACTCATTTTGCAGGCGAGCCCTGGTAATCGGGTCAACCGCGCCAAATGGTTCATCCATCAGCATGATAGGAGGGTCTGAGACCATGGCCCGGGCTACCCCGACCCGCTGGCGCTGTCCACCGCTCAAGGCTGATGGATAACGATTGCCGTAGATTTCCGGATCCAGGCCAACCAGGGTCAGCATCTCGGCCACTTTTTTCCGGGTTTTATCTTTTGGCCACTTTTTCTCATTGGGAACAGTAGCCACATTTTCTTCAATTGTATGATGGGGAAATAATCCGATTTCCTGAATAACGTAGCCGATATCCAGGCGCAGTTTAATCGGATTCATTTTCAAAGCGTCTTTACCATTTATGTAGATTGATCCACTGCTGGGTTCGTGAATCCGGTTAATCATCTTCATGGTTGTGGTCTTTCCGCATCCAGAAGGACCAACCAGAACACATATATCGCCTTCTTTAACTTCCAGGTTCAGGTTATCAACAGCCGGTACCTTGGATCCCGGAAATATTTTAGATATTCCTTCTAGTTTGATCATTACTTGGCCTCCCCTGTTCTACTGATTGCCATGAGTTTTTTTTCTCCCCACGAAAGAATGAAATCAAAAGCAAGCGCTATGATTGAAACTCCAAGGGCTCCGACAATTATCATCGGTTCATGTGAGCGGGAAATCCCCTGAAAAATTAACTCTCCCAGCCCTCCGGCACCTACATAAGCTGCAATAGCCCCGATACCAACGATCATAACAGTTGCCGTACGTATACCGGCCATGATTACCGGGCGGGCCAGGGGGATCTTAATCTTGGTTAATACTCTCCACTCGGTCATGCCCATGGCCACTGCTGATTCTACAATAGCAGGACTGATTTCCTTAATACCGGTATATGTGTTGCGAACGATCGGCAGTAAACTATAAAGAATCAGGGCCATCACCCCGGTTGTAAAACCGATTCCGAAGATGGGAACCATAAAAGCAAGCATGGCCATACTGGGAATGGTCATTAAAATCTGGCAGACAGTTATTACAGTAATAGCTATGCTGCTCTTGTAGCTGATAATCACCCCAATTGTGACAGCAATTGCCACTGCAATAACAATCGATACCAGAACCAACCAGATATGCTCCAAAAGCAACTCCCAGACTAAGTCACTTCGCCGCGTTAAATATGTAAAAGTCCTGGATACTAAAGATGCTGCGGCTGATTGTCCGGAGACAGGAGCAAGGGCAGTTTCGGAGAACAAATAATTTTGGAATAAGCCATCAATCAGGTTCATTTATTATTAATCACCCTCCCTTTCTCTATAGTAATGGACAACACAAACTTAAAGCACACTACTTTTGCTGAGTGCAAAAAGCAATAGGTGATTTCTTATAATCACATTACTTAAAAAACTAAATAAACTTAGGCGTAGTGATGGTGTGAAGTTAATTTGAATAATATTTGATTTTAATGAATAAAAACTGGTGCATATTAATATATATTAATTATTTCATATTAAAGGTTCATATACAAATAACGCATATGGCAGAAATACGCCATGAAAATGTCTTAACTAGAGCAATTGCGCCACTAAAAAGATTAAAGGCAAGTAGTCGGGCCTGACCATAACTTAGAGCTTATAATCAACGATATTGAGTTAATTTTACCTGGCTTACTTGTTAATCCTGATCACCACAACCAGGCCATGCCCGTGCCCCCGGCCATTCTGCAGACCCATCTCCAGGCTGCGCAGGGCATAACCGAGCTGGGCTTCAACAAGATCCGCCCGGATGTCGCCATAAAGTCCCTTGCTCCCTTCCAGGGTTTGTCTCATCACCCTGTAGGCTTTCTCCAGGGATTTGATTTCAGTTTGGGGAGGGTAGGGTAACAGTTCTTCTCCATCATCATAATGCTCCATTAACTGCATAGTATAATCAACCAAACTATTCCAACAGTCTGCCAGTAACTGGAGCCCTTGATTAGCTTCGGTAAAACCTTCTTTTGGATTATAGCTAACTTTCAAATCTGGGAAATATGTCCGCAATCCTCTTTCAAACAGTGATGATACCATCAGTCGCAGCGGTTGCGGATTACCATTATAGGTTCCGGTTTCGATATGCCGACCGATAAAAAGAGAGCGGTCAAAACATTTCAATACTTCCAAACTGACCCCGCTCTTGCGGGAGGCTTTTTCAATAATTTGATCTAATTCTTCAGGGGACATCAGGCGAAGAGGAAATGATGAGACATCTACTTCATCTCTTTGATCATCTGAATAGAGGTAGTTTATCTTATAATCTATAAAAGGCTGTTTCCAGTGCTGCTCTGTCCAGAGATCCTGCCACTCATAAGAATAACGGCCGATAAAATCCCCCAGGATCAGACTGCCATTACGTCCATGCTTGGCTATATCAACAAATAATCTTTCCAGCTCTTCATCATTACAGTGGGAAAGCGTACCGTAAGAAGTAAAATAGAGATCGTAGGGTTCTTCACCTTCTTCCAGGGGTAGCCCTTCTGAAAAATTTCCTTTACAGAAATCAACATTTTCATAGTGCCCAAAAAGCTCCCTGGCTTCTTTAAGCAGGGCAATGTTTAAGTCAATACCCTTGTAATGTTCAACCTTGTCTTCCTGAATCAGCCGTGTATCGAACTCGGCCAGTTTTGTTTCCCCGGCCATTTTACAGAGCAGTTCATAGCCATCACCCGTGCCGCAGCCGAGATCAAAAAAACGTAACCCTTCATTTTCTTCCCCGCTGAGCTTCTGCTCCATCATTTCTTCCAGGTAAGGTCTCAGGTAGTATGCCGTAATGAAATCTTCGAACTGTATACGCACATGGTCGTACTTACAGCGCAAATCTTTTACTTTTTCACTATAACGCCCATGTTGTATGGCTTCCAGATATGCCTGGTCAGCTTCCATTTTAAATATTCCCTCCAGAACCAATTAGTTTTTCTGCCTCTTTTATCGCTGCAAAGGCATCTTTACCATAACTGTCGGCCCCGATATCCCTTGCAAAATCATCAGATACGGGAGCACCGCCGATTAATACCCTGATGCGATCATGAAGGCCTTTTTCTTCCAGTAGGTTAACTACTTCACCCATGTTAGCCATGGTCGTATTTAATAGAGCAGAAAGACAAATTACAGTTGCGCCTTCCTGCTCGGCAACTTCGACTACCCGGGCAGCCGGAACATCAATTCCCAGGTCAATTACGTTAAAACCTGCACCCCGGAGCATAATAGCAACAAGGTTCTTGCCAATATCGTGCAAGTCTTTTTCAACGGTTGCCATAACTATTTTGCCCCGGCTGGTTTTTTCGCCCCCGCTGACAAGGTGTGGCTCCAAAACAGCCATGCCGGCCTCTACTGCTTCAGCTGCAGTGAGCATGTCGGGAATGAAATATTCTCCACTTTCATACTTGTCACCAACCACCTGCATCCCCCGGCTGAGGCCATCAAGAAGGATCTGCTCTGTATTCAAGCCTTGTTCAAGAGCTTCGGCAACCAGCTCGGCAACTCCGGGTTGACCCAGGTCTCCTTCTTCTATACCTTCATCTTCACTGTTCCGACGCCCCTGTAAAACATTATCAACTATTAATTCAAGTATCTCGCTGCTCATTTATTTAACCTCCCCATATGGATTTAGCCGCGGAAGAAGCCCGGGGACTTCTTTAAAGATTAATCCACAGGTGTCTTCGGACAAATAATTAGGTTTAGTTTCTTCCAGTTCAACAACTTTTTCATGCACCTTTAGCAAAGTCTGATCCTGGTCTTCCGACTCCCCTTCAAATGGAAAACCGGCGAAAATTTCCCCACGCCTGAGCATTCCCCGGGCATAACGGGCATACATCCGATATGGACTGTGCATAACATCAGCAATCATTTTCCTCGTTTTTGCCGCATTTTCACCATTTAACGCCTGCTCTCTCTGTAAGAACTTAACCATACCAATCTGGTGGTTATCCAGTAGTGCCTGTTCCGGACTGAAAGTCTGGGTTTTATCCAGGAGCCCGAAAGAATAATGAACCAGATCAGGAGCGGCCAGTGGAACCATGCTGTGCGTATACATTTTTTCCATGGTCGCCTGGATCCCGGGAACCTTGGCATCGCCAACCCCTGCCGTAGAATAACAGGGCACCCCGTAATACCTGGCCATCTGTGCACAGGCCATAGTGTATTGACAGAATTCAGGAACCCCGTACATGTCATGCAAATCATCCATCCTGGCCCTGACAGGAACGGCCCCGTATATAACCGGTGCACCGCGACTGGCAAGCTGGTTAATTGTAATACCAGCCAGGGCTTCGGCATTAACCTGGGCAACCATACCCAGGATATCAATAGGCGCTGTAGATCCACCCTGCGGTGAAGTAGAAATAACAACCGGTAAACCGAGCCTGGCAATGGCAATTAACTTTTCTGCAGTATCGTCAACAACCTGCAGCGGGCTTTTAATGACACTGGTGATGAATGCAACCAGGGGATTATCGATCAATTGCTGCTTTCCACCCGCGATAATTTCAGCCATCTTAACCACTTTTTCAAGCTGGTCATAATCGGCAACCCCACCGATAACCGGCTTGGTTAAGTGGTTTAGAGAAGCAAAAAAAACATTGACATCTTTATTATCTGTTGTGATATCAGCATCCTGAATGTTAACATTGCGGATAAAGAAATCAAGGTTCTCCAGCTGCTCTGCCAGATGGGCTGAACGACAGAGCAAATTAAGGCTTCCCCTGCTTTTTTTCATAACCGCAAAAGTTCTTTTGACCCCTTCTTTTTCAGATAGGAACACTTCCGGTTCAGTTTCCAGCCAATAATTTGTTTCAGAGCCAGTACCGAAGTAAACTCTGGTTCCTTCTGCATCAAGGACAACCCTCTTCGCAGGATCACGGGCACCAAGAGTAACCCTGGTTGGCGCTGAATCAAGGGCGCTTTTTACAACTCCCGGCGGGATACTGATCCACCAGGCATCATGCTCACCTTCTTTGGTTTTTTTAATTTTTGCCCCTTCCTTTTCGAATAGGGCAGTACTTTCTTCGTGATAGCATAATATCCCGGGGCTTTGTAAAAGCTCAAGCGAGGTTTCATCAATCAATTCAACCTGCTCCCTGCTAAGCTTCTGATATGGTTTGTTAATCAACATACCGGTTCCACTCATTTTTTAGCCTGTTTCAGACCAGGCTATACACCTCCTTATCATTTGAATCTAAAAAACCCGCAGCTAATCTTACAGGTCGGGCCTGACTGTGATTATCATACGGGTGTTTTTACAATCATTATAATGGATCCGGCCCGCTTACCGGAGGAACCCTCCCATCGGTGCTGGATATATTCTTTCTGATTTATAATTATTTCATATAGCTGAATATGATGCAAAGAAGGTTGGCCCGCCAATTTAAGAGAATTTGAGCTTCTACCGGAGCTTTATATTAACAATCAGGTTTACAGCCCAATGCCGTGCTCAAGCTATGCCTGAACTGGTTAGAAACAAATTATCTTTTTCAGGGAAGGTAAAAATCGATTTTAAACTATATAATGCTATAATATTAAGAATACAATATGGGGGATGGTGAAATGAAAAGTTTTGCTTCGGCCCTGGCAAACAAACTTACCGACAGCAGGGATCTGCATCATCCCGGTGAGAGACACCGTGTGGGATTAATAGAAAGCTGGGTTAGCATAGCAGGAAACCTCTTTTTAACCCTGCTCAAGGGTCTGTTCGGGCTGCTCACAAACAGCTTATCCCTGACAGCTGATGCTGTTCACAGCGCCTCCGATATTTTATCATCACTGGTAGTGCTTATTGGCTTTTCCCTGGCCAAACGCCAGCCCGATCATGAACATCCTCACGGCCACGGCCGCATAGAATACCTGTCCGGACTGCTGATAGCTGTTATGCTGATCGGGGCCGGTGCTGCCTTCGCCTATAACGCTTATCACAGGGTGTCAAACAATATCTATGCTAACCCGGGGCTGTCCGCAATTGCAGCTGTTATTATTGCCATAGCTTTAAAAGAATTCATGTACCATTTTTCAGCTGCACTGGGTAAAAAAATCGATTCCGAAGCCCTTGCTGCCGATGCCTGGCATCACCGCAGTGACTCACTTTCATCAATTCTTGTATTAATTGCCTTAACCGGAAGCTACCTGGGGATTCCGGCCCTGGATGCATATTTTGGTTTCGCAGTTGCCGTTTTTATTGCCTACGCTGGCTACAAGGTCGCCCGGCAATCATGTAGCCGCCTGCTGGGAAAGGCTCCTGATCAAGCTCTTGAGCAAAAAATAAGTGACTGCGCCAGGGAAGTCCCGGGAGTAATTGACATTCATGATCTGGAAGTTCACGATTACGGCTCATGGAAAGTCATAACAATGCACATTGAAGTAGATGGTAACATCACTCTCGATCAAGCCCATAAAATTGCCCACCAGGTAGAAGACCATATCTGCGCCCGTTTCTATTGCAACACTTTAGTCCACCTTGATCCGCGTTAATCAAATCAACCGCACACGGCGGTATTTTTAGATTCCTCAACCTCCACCGCCAAAACCAGTATATTGCAAAACACCGTCTTCAACCACCACCGGAACCTGATCAGCCTTGTATTCTTCGCGGGCTCTTTTCAAGGCCTCGGCATCCCTGCTGACATTATAAAGCTTAAAATCAGTTCCTTTTCTTTTTAATATATCCACCTGCTTCTCGCAATAAGGACAGCCATCCTTGACGTACACTTCCAGCATTTAAAACCCTCGCTTTCTGAAGATCTTATATTGTCGCACAGTGATATTTTCATTATAAAAAGAAACATCAGTGAAGGCAAGCAAGACTATGCAGGGCTATTCTGCGCTCAAGATGTAACATTGCCATTGGGCTAACCACAACTACATCCCCATCCTATTGACTTTGAACCCGGCCTTGTTTATAATGCAGCCAGAATAATCCGCAGGTATAACGGGAAAAACGCTCACGGGAAAGTAGCCTTCCCGTGGGCTTTGTTTGTGGAGGGGTGTAGTAATGCGCATTGCACTGGCCCAGCTTAACCCGACTATTGGTGCCCTAAATAAAAACTGTGCCCGGATCAAAGATGTTTTCAGCAGGGCAAGAAAAGGGAAAGCCGATCTTGTTATCTTTACTGAAATGGCAGTTAGTGGCTACCCTCCCAAAGATCTACTACTTTACAGCGATTTCGTCGAAAGAGAGAATAGAATAATAAATAATGAAATCGCTCCGTTAACTGCCCGGGACAATCCCGGGATTATAATCGGCAGTTTTCAGCATGAAAATGGTAAATTATATAACAGCGCCTTTGTCCTGGAAAACGGACAGATCAAATCTGTTCACCATAAAACCCTTCTGCCAAATTACGACGTGTTTGACGAAAAACGTTACTTCGCAAGCTGCAGGGATCGCCGGGTTGAGCTGCTGGACGATATACCGGCAGCAATTACTATCTGTGAAGATATCTGGAATGACCGAGACTTTTTCTCCAACCCTATTCACAACCTGGACCCAGTCGAAATGCTATTCGGGCAGGGTGCCCGCCTGCTGATCAACCTCTCGGCATCTCCCTATAATCTGGGCAAACACAGGCTCAGAGAAGACCTTCTTTCTTTTTTGTCTGCCAAGTATAAAAGTGGCATTATTTATCTCAACCAGGTCGGGGGCAATGATGAACTCGTTTTTGATGGCTGCAGCCTGGTTTACAATAACAGCGGAGAACTGCTTTATCGTGCTGCTGCCTTTGAAGAAGAATTGTTTTTTGTAGAAAGCGACGACCTCAACAAACCTGCACAAAACAACCCCATGCCGATCAACGAAAACATTGATACAGTTTACCGGGCCCTGCTGACAGGTTTAAGGGATTATGTTTATAAAACCGGTTTCAGTAAGGTTGTATTGGGCTTGAGCGGCGGCATTGATTCTGCTGTAGTCGCCGCCCTGGCAGCACACGCTCTTGGCCCCGCCAATGTTTTTGGGATTATGATGCCCTCTCAATATTCTTCCGATCACAGCATTGAAGACGCTGTAAGTCTCGCCAAAAACCTGGGCATTCCCTACCGTATAAAATCTATTGAAAGCCCTTTCAACGCTTACATTGATCTACTAAACCAGGAGAAAGGTCCAATTGGTGATTTGGCGGAAGAAAATCTGCAGGCACGCATTCGGGGTGACCTGGTTATGCATTATTCAAACCGTGAAGGGTTGCTGGCCCTGACAACCGGTAACAAGTCGGAGCTTGCTGTCGGTTATTGCACAATGTATGGAGACATGGCCGGAGGGTTGGCAGTAATTGCCGACCTGCCCAAAATGATGGTTTACGAACTGGCCTATCATATTAACAAAGTATGCCGGAGCGAACAGATCCCCCTGAGGACAATTAACAAAGCACCTTCCGCCGAGCTACGCCCAGATCAGAAAGATGAAGATTCTTTACCCCCTTACCATATACTTGACCCAATTCTACATTACTTCATTGAAGAAAACCTTTCTGCCCAAGCAATTATTGAAAAGGGCTATGATCCGGAAACGGTAGCCAGGGTAATCTACCTGGTGGATAGGGCCGAATTTAAAAGACGCCAGGCCGCTCCAGGGCTGCGCGTTACAACACGCTCTTTCGGCATGGGCAGGCGGATGCCTATTGCCCGCAGTTATGAATACTAAAAAGCGGTGAATGATATGACCCAACTAAATAATAGTAAAACAAAACCCATTCAGGATGTACTGGTAATCGGAGCCGGACACGCCGGCTGCGAAGCAGCTTTGGCAGCAGCGCGCCTCGGCTGTAAAACGCTGCTGTTAACCATTAATCTTGACACAGTAGCTCACATGGCCTGCAACCCTTCACTTGGCGGTCCGGGAAAAGGGCACCTGGTCAAAGAGATCGATGCCCTGGGTGGCGAAATGAGCCGGGCCGCTGATAAAAACCTGCTCCAGGTAAGAATGCTCAACACAGGTAAAGGGCCGGCTGTGCAGGCAATAAGAGCCCAGATCGACCGCTGGGGTTACCAGCGCACCATGCGCCTGACATTAGAAGAAGAACCAAACCTGGTAATCCGGGAAGATATGGCAGAAGAAATCATGGTTAAAAACGGATCCGTTACAGCAGTGCGCGGACGAAGCGGTGCTATTTATCACTGCCGGGCGGTAATTATTTGCAGCGGAGTTTACCTTCGCTCGGAAATCTTCCTGGGCAACCTCCATTATACTGCTGCACCAGGCAACTTAACACCCTCCTTTAATCTGGTTAAAAGCCTTCAGGAACTGGATATTGAAATTGACCGTTTCAAAACAGGTACTCCGCCGAGAGTATACCGGCGCAGCATTGACTTCAGCAAACTTACTCCGGTTGAAGGAGATAAAAACGTTTCCGGTTTTTCAATATCCAGGGCTGATCTACCCCGGGAACAAATTCCCTGCTGGATGACCTATACCAATGCCGAAACACATAAAGTTATTCGCGACAACTTTTCCGTTGCCCCTATCTACAGTGGCCTGATCAAGGGACGCGGGCCCCGCTACTGCCCGTCAATCGAAGACAAGATAGTCCGTTTTGCTGACCGTAACCGCCACCCCATCTTTATTGAACCTGAAGGTGCGGATACAGATGAACTATATTTACAGGGTATTTCAACCGGCCTCCCCCCGGATGTGCAGCAGCAGTTTTTACGTACCATTGAAGGGCTTGAAGAAGTAGAAATCATGCGTCCCGCATATGCCATAGAATACGACTACTCACCCCCAACCGGACTTAAACCAACCCTGGAAACTAAAGCTGTACGGGGACTATACTTTGCCGGTCAAATTAATGGAACAACAGGTTACGAAGAAGCCGCCGCCCAGGGTCTGCTGGCCGGAATCAACGCGGCACAGAACCTGCAGAATTTAGAACCGCTGATCCTGAAAAGAAGTGAAGCCTACATCGGGGTTGTAATAGATGACCTTGTTACAAGAGGGGTTGAAGAACCTTACCGCATTTTTACTTCCCGGGGGGAACACCGTCTGCTGCTCAGGCAGGATAACGCTGACCTGCGTTTAAGTGAAATCGGTTTTAATATCGGCCTGCTCGATAAAGAGCGTTACCGGCTGCACCTGGCTAAAAAAGAATTCATTGATAACGAAATAAAAAGCCTTGGGAAAATAAAGCACAATCCCGGCAGCAAAGTAGAATCATTCCTGGAGCAGCATAATTCTGCTGCCCTCCGTCACCCGGTTAGCGCTCTTGAACTTATCAGGCGGCCTGAAATAAATTACCTCGACTACATGGCCTGGGAAGGTATTGAACTACCCGCTGACCTGCCTGCAGGCACCATTGAGGAAATTGAAAACCAGGTTAAGTATGCCGGCTATATCGCCAAACAGGAGCAGATGATCCTGAAAACAGCCCGGATGCATGAGAAAAAAATCCCTGAAGGTTTCGACTATGGACAGGCTGTAAACCTTTCCCGCGAAGCGAGACAGAAGCTGGCAAAAATAAGGCCGGCAACTGTGGGGCAGGCATCCCGAATGGAGGGTGTCAGCCCGGCCGATATATCAGTTCTGCTTCTTTACCTGGATCGACCGGAAATTATACAGGGGAAAAAAGTTGAAAGTATTGCCCCGGAAGAGTCGGATCAAGATGAATCGTGACCAGGACAAGCTACAGGCGGGCTGGTATTATCGCCTCAGTCTTTTTTTTAAAGAAAGATTCGGAAAACCTGTTTATAAAATTCCTCTTGATGCAGGCTTCAGCTGCCCAAACAGGGACGGTACTGTGGGAACCGGTGGCTGCAGCTATTGCTATAACCCATCTTTTTCACCTTTTAGCGGCGAAAAACCGCCTTCGTTAAGGGAGCAAATCCTGAAAAGCAAGAAAAAAAGCAGGAAAACCCTCTACCTGGCTTACTTTCAGGCTTACACCAATACTTATGCCCCGGTGGAAAAGTTAAAGGTGCTTTATGATCAAGCACTGTCAGATGATGAAGTTATCGGTTTAAGTATCGCAACCAGACCTGACTGTATTTCAGAGGAAATTATCGATCTGCTGGAAGGGTACGCTGCCCGCTGTCATGTTTGGATCGAATACGGATTGCAGTCTGCTCACGATGAAACCTTAAAACGCATTAACCGGGGACACGACTCGGCTGCTTTCACCAAAGCGATGGAACTGACAGCCTCCAGGGGAATTTTTATTTGTGCTCACATCATCCTTGGCCTCCCCGGCGAATCAAAAGAGATGATGCTCGCCACGATCGATTTCCTGAATCAATGTAAAATAGACGGAATAAAATTTCACCATCTTCAGATAATCAGGGGGACCCCCCTTGCTTCTGACTACGAAGAAGGTTTAATCGAAGTATTCGATCAACCCGGACATTACATTGATCTGCTCTGTGATTGCCTGGAAAGGTTATCGCCTGACTGTGTTATTCATCGTTTGGCCAGCCAGGCGAGCAGTAAAGATTTGCTGATAGCTCCTCACTGGCCTGTTGGTTCAGGGCAGCTGGCATCCATGGTCGAGAGTGAACTTAAAAGGCGGGGAACATACCAGGGAGCACTATTCAAAAACAGTTGAGTATAGTATTATCCCCCTGCTATTACTTCATCACCCTTTTTCAACTTAACATGGGTACCTCTGCGCCACAATTTCCAGGGCTTCTTTTATTGCCTGAAGGGCCAGCTGTATATCCTCTTCTGTGTGCCGGTATGAAATATACCAGTGGTGATAAGGCTGAATGAAAAGACCGCGCCTGATTGTTTCGGTGTAAAAATCTTTACGCCGCTTGCTGTACATATCATCTACTTTATCAAAAGTTAAAAATGGCATGGGTGGAATACCGGATACAGTTGCCGGCACTTTTGATGCAGAAACTACTTTACCGAGTTCACCCAGAAATCTCTCACCACGCCGCCAGACAGTTTCAATTACGTTTTCCCGTTCAAGAATATCAAGACATTTCATAGCTGCAACCATGGCCAGGCTGTTGGGGAAAAAAGTTGAGCTGACAAACACTTCACTTTCTGCTACTTTCATTATTTCCTCTTTGCCCAGGCAGGCGCTTATGGCATAACCATTGGCCAGAGCTTTGCCTACGGTTGTCATATCGGGAACTACACCATAACGTTCCTGGGCACCGCCCATAGCCACCCTGAAACCGGTGCGAATCTCATCAAAAATTAGAATGATTTTATACTTGTCAGCCAGGGCACGCACCCCTTCCAGGTAACCTTCGGGAGGAGCAACAACCGGCTCGGCAAGCGGATGGCCAACCGGGGTAAGAATAATGCAGGCGATATCACCTTTATTTGAAAGGATCAATGCCTCCAGGGCATCCAGGTCACCATACGGAAAATCCAGGGTCAAATCACGAATTTTTTTCGAAACACCACCCGGAACTTCTACACACCAATCCATCCAACCGTGGTAACCGCAGCGTAAAATCAAGTCTTTGCCGCTATAACCCCTGGCAATACGCACTGCAACACCCGTGGCATCAGAACCTGTTTTCAGCAAAAGACCCATTTCCGCCGATGGAATTAAATCAATCAAACGTTTCATTAATTCATTTTGAATCGGCTGAACGAGAGAAAAGCAAAAACCCTTCTCCATCTGTTCCACTACAGCCCTGTTGATCTCCGGCTCGTTGTAGCCTAAAATAATCGGGCCATAGGCACACAACATATCTATATATTCATTTCCGTCCACGTCGAAAATATGACCGTCTCGCCCGTGACTAAGGTAAATAGGGTATTCCCCTTCAACAAAATTATAAGGTCTTCTGATTCCCATGACTCCACCCGGAGACAATTTTTTTGCTTCTTCAAATAGGTCCAGTGATTTTTCCAGGTTCAATTTTGGCTTTGATTCCATATTAACCATCCTTCCGTGCTACTATTTTTTATTTTTTTATGTTACTATTTTTTTCTGTAACGGGCAAATGTTTGTTTAATCAGGCAAATTGGAATTACTCCAACACAAAATATTTTTAATCACTTCCCGGTCGCTTCCCAATTTAATAATTAGGCCTTCCTTTACAAGGAAGGCCCACTTAACATTACTGAACTACCAAAGTTAACTATTTAATGCTGAGAATCCTCCGTGCTTCATCCGGCGAGGCAACCTCCCGGCCGTGTATTTTTGAAATACGTGCTATGCGGTCAACAAGCTGTGCATTGCTTTCAGCCAAGACTCCTTTTTCATAGTAAATATTATCCTCAAAACCGACCCTTACATTGCCTCCCATAATTACCGCTGCAGTACCCAGGGGTAATTCCATACGTCCCATTCCTGCAACTGTCCAGGTACTGCCTGCCGGAATACTTTCTACCATATGCAGCAGGTTTTTAACCGTTCCCGGTATTCCACCGGGAACACCCATGACAAAGTCAAAATGTATCGGTTCTGCAATCAACCCTTTTTTTAATAGATACAAAGCGTTATTGATCATACCTACATCAAAGGCCTCTATCTCGGGCTTTACGCCTTGCTCCTTCATTACTCTGGCAAATTCTTCCAGGTAGGCTGGAGGATTCAGAAAAACATCATCACCAAAGTTTACCGACCCGGTTGAAAGAGTGGCCATCTCAGGCTTAAGATAAACAGGCTGCAACCTCTCCTCGGCCGGCATACCAACGGCGCCACCGGTTGATGTTTGAACAATGATATTGCATTTTTCCTTGATCAGATCCATTGTTTCTTTGAAAACATCAGCAGATTGCGTCGGCGCTCCATCCTGATTACGCACATGAACATGAACCATCGAAGCTCCTGCATTATAGCAATCATAGGCTGCCGCCGCAATTTCAGCCGGCGTTACCGGCAGGCTGGGATTATGCTCCCTTGTAACTTCGGCGCCGGTCAGGGCGGCGGTAATAATCAATTTATCCATTTTTACAACCTCCTGTGTCGCGGCTTTCCGGTTTATGGTACTTGCTAGTCTGAGGTCCTCTTTGCAGTTCGAGTGGAACAACACAAGTGCCGCTGGCCCGGGCCAAAAGAACTGGTTCCTCCAACATATCGCATGCAGATGGTTTGTCTGCTATGCCTGCATTGGTAATTACTTTATAAGCTTCAAACTGCATGTGCCTCGAAGAGTTGCCAACCTTATCGATCCAGCCCCAGACTTCGAGGAAATCACCGGCACAAAGCTGCATTTTAAATTCAACCATATCATAGGCCACGAACAACCCCTCATCGCCATCATGGCGAATTAACAGCTCGGTTGCCACGTCACCAAATAGTTTTATTACCTGAGCGCCGTCTACCAAACCGCCGCCGTAATGCACATCCTGGCTGCTGATACGAATTCGCAGCATTACTTTTTCATTAATCATCTTTCCTGCTTCCTCCTTCGGGAAAAACCAGAATACTTCAGGCAGGACGCTTTTACAGATAATTAACCGTGCCCTGGGACAGCTACCGGGATATGGCTGATCATGCACTTAATCATGGTTAATCCTGATATCACGCTGTAGTAATTGAACCCCATGCATCTTTGGCCGGTTATCCTACCTACATACTCTTTATTTTTTAATTATTTTTTGGACATGACGGTTTTCATAAATTACCGCTTTTCTCTTGACAAACTCATCCAGATAAATCTGGGGGTCGACACATGCTTCCGGAGGTATTACACCTCGCTCGGTAATATCGCCCCTGACAATCATCTGTGCCGCAATCGAAGGGGGTATTCCGGTACCCGGGGCAGTGTTGCCTGCAATATCATAGCTTATGGTGATGGCATTATCACCTTTTACACCCTTAATTACAACCTTGACACCTGATGTATATTTGCCCAGATCTCCCTGCGGTGGTCTTTCACGCCACAGCTCCAGGGCCATTTCATGCGGAGATACCATCTGGCCGTTCACTTCTATAGGCTCAGTTCCGGTAAAACCCCAGTTATTCTGAACCCTGATATCATCATTAACCCACTTAGGCAGCATTCCCCCCTTGTTTGTTACCCGCTTAACCCCTTTATCGAGAAAGTACTTGGGAAAAGTAAGCGGCTCCGGGTGACCAACAAAATGTACTTCACAGGAGCCAAAAGGCTCAATAAAATCTACCACTTCAACTTCAGAACCGGCCGGGACATCCTGCAGTTTTCCATCGAGGAACTGTGGAACCATACCGGTATTCATATGCAAAACATGCTCCCAGACAGCTTTGCCGGTGCAGTCATATGCGCCTAGAACCCAGTAAAAATCAACTATATCAACCTGGTCCATTTCATCGCATGCTTTTCTTGCTAAAACATTCCCGGTTCCGGGGTCAGCACCCATTGAATATAATACAGTTATTCCTGCTTCTTTCGCCTGGCGGTCTAGTTCGGGGTCCAGCATCAACTTAACTGAATCGAAATCATCGTCAATATCTACATAATGAACTCCAGCCTGGATAGCCGCTTTGACAACCTTGTATCCTGTTGAGAAGAAAGGTCCTACACAGTTGACAACAGCGTCAAAACCTTTAAGTTGTTTCACCAGCTGTTCGGTATCGTTAACATCAACATTCTTAACCGAGACCTTATCACTTGCTGCAAGCTTGGGATGCAAATTCTCTTTTTTGGCCCGTCTGCTCAGCAGAACAACCTGTTCAACACCCTCACTCTTCATCAGATCGTAAGATGCTGCAGAACCCATCTCACCGCTTCCACCTACTACTGCCACACGCATTAATAATCACTCCTTTTGAGTTTATTTGTTATAGCATGTTAAGCTGTAAGGAAATTTCGAGAGCAGGATTTTTATTCTAAGCCGCTGCACCTCCCCCGGTGGTAAAACCAAATAGCCGAACTGTTAAAACAATTTGAAACAGGTGTCAACCAAAATATTCCCTTTAGTAAAAAGGCAACCAACTATCCTTCTACAACTCTATGTATACAAATCTTCGAATATTTTCCGCAGAACCGGACTTTCCCTCATAATGTTAAGCGATATTGCAGCATGATCTTTCGTGTAACCATTACCGACAACCATGGTAACATCTTTACCTACACCTTCAGCGCCCAGGGCCGCTGCAGTAAAGCTGGTAGCCATGCTGAAATAATATACAATTCCGCCATCGCGGGTAGCCAGAATCGAGGAAAGTTCAGTATTGGGAATGTTTACGCAGTTAATGGTTACATCAGCCATTGCACCATCTGTAGCTTCCTGAACTTTATTCATGACGTCAATAGCATCCGAGGCATCGGCCATAAGAAGGGTATCACAATAGCCGGTTGATTCAGCCCTTTTCATACTGGCTTCCCGGGGAGCGATACCGATAACCTGACCGGTAACTCCGGCTCTCTTCTTGGCTTCATAAAGACAGAGCAGACCCGATTTGCCACCAGCTCCGATAATAACCACTTTATCACCGGGTTTAACCAACTTGGCCGTCTGGGCTGCTGCCCCGGCTACGTCCAAAACAGCCAGGGAAAGGGTCTGAGGCAGGTCTTCGGGTAGTACAGCAAATATACCGCTTTCAAACAGGATCGCCTTGCCTTCAATTTCTACCTGATCGATATCTTTATGGATTTTCTTGATTTTATCAATTCTAAGTGGTGTCAGTGAAAGTGAAACCAGGGTAGCCAGTCGCTGTCCTTCTTTCAGGGGAACCTTACCATTCCAGCCGGGGCCAATTTTCTCCGCCCTGCCAATCAGCATTCCACCCGAACCGGTAACCGGATTGTGATGTTTACCCCTCTTAGCCACTATGCCGGTCATGATTTCAGCTATTTTTGCCTCATCACCACCGGCCTCTTCTTCAATCTGTGTAAAGCTGGCCGAATCAATGTTTAAAACTTCTACATCAATCAACACTTCATTATCATATATTTCCATATCATTATCGATTTTTTCAGCCGGCTGAGGAAGCAGGCCCTTCGGCTCGATGACCCGATGTGTCCCAAAAGGATTACCTTTACGCATAATACTTACCTCCATTAAAAAATATAAGTAAATACTGTTTTAATGTTTACTTATTTCGTCGGCAGAGTGGGAAATCCTCTGATTTTACGGCATCTTTTGCCTGCCAGGTAGGATAATCTTTTTTTGCGGCGAATATACTTTATGTATAACAAACTGATGTTTAAGGCGGAAATTATAATGACTGAACTGAAAATTATATTGCAGCAATGGAAAGATAATCCTTCATTTATGAAAAACGTAACACGCTGGGAAGTAGTCCCTGAGTCGGCAGGCCGTTACCGTAATTATCCGGAATTTCTTGAACCACAGCTGGTTGATTCGCTAAAGAAACGCGGCATAACCAACCTTTACAGTCACCAGTATGAAGCAATAGATGCTGTTAATCACGACGACCACGTGGTGGTAGTAACACCAACTGCTTCCGGCAAAACACTTTGTTATAACCTGCCTGTTGTCAGTTCTATGATCAAGGATACCAGCAGCAGGGCTCTATATCTCTTTCCTACAAAAGCCCTTTCCCAGGATCAGGTCGCTGAACTGCGTGACCTGACTGCCAGTCTTGATGTAAAGCTTAACTGTCACACCTATGATGGCGACACGGAACCCGGGTTACGACAGGGTATCCGTCGCAGCGGTCACATAGTAGTAACCAATCCGGATATGCTTCACTCGGCCATTCTACCCCATCACACCAAGTGGATACAGCTATTTCAAAACTTAAAATATATTGTGATCGACGAAATGCATCAGTATCGCGGTGTTTTTGGCAGTCACGTTGCCAATGTCATCCGCAGGCTAAAAAGAATCTGCGCCTTCTATGGATCCAACCCCCGGTTTATCCTCAGTTCGGCCACCATTGCGAACCCCGGTGAACTGGCCGGTCTGTTAATAGAAGAACCGCTAACCGTGATCACCGATAACGGTGCACCACAGGCTGAAAAACATTTTGTTTTCTATAACTCACCCCTGGTTAATCCCGAACTCGGCCTTCGCCGAAGCTCGCTGCTGGAAGCACGCAAAGTTGCCGCTGAATTAATTGGAAATGATATTCAGACTATAGTTTTTACCCGTAGCCGACTTGGGGTTGAAGTGCTGCTAACCTACCTGCGCCAGGCTTTCAGGGAACGGCCGGACAGAGACAGCGGCATTCGTGGTTACAGAGGTGGGTACCTGCCCCGGGAGCGTAGAGCAATCGAGGAAGGATTGCGCAGTGGTACAATTAAAGGTGTGGTCAGCACAAACGCCCTCGAACTGGGTATAGATATCGGAGCGTTGGACGCCTGTATAATCACCGGTTACCCGGGCAGTATAGCCAGTACCTGGCAGCAGGCAGGAAGATCGGGGCGGCGCAGTGGAGAATCGCTGGCAGTGCTAATTGCCAACAGTGAACCGCTAAACCAGTATATTGTATCAAACCCGGATTATTTTTTCGGGCGCACTCCTGAAAGGGCCCTGGCCGACCCGGACAACCCAACCATTCTTACCAACCACGTCCGCTGTGCCGCCTTTGAACTACCCTTTGACAAAAATGACCGGTTCGGTTCGGCTGAAATACTTGACGTGCTGCATTTTTTAGAAGAAGAAGACGTGCTTTACCAGAATGAAGGTCGTTTCCACTGGATGGAAGATGCCTATCCGGCGGAAGAAGTCAGCCTGCGCAGCGCCACCATGGAAAACGTGGTGATCACAGATATAACCGGGCCCAGACCGGTAACCATTGGAGAGGTTGATCGTTTCAGCGCCCCCATGCTGGTTCACGAAGAAGCAATCTACATCCACGGCGGCCGCCAGTTCCAGGTTGAAAAACTCGATTTTGCAGAGAAAAAAGCTTTTGTACGACAGGTTGAGGTTAATTATTACACTGACGCCAATTTGAGCGTTGACCTGAAAGTCCTTGATATTTTTAACGACGAAGAGGAACCGCAGGTAAACCGGGCCTGGGGAGATGTGCGCATTAACGCCCTGGTTTCCATGTTTAAAAAAATACGCTTCAACACCCATGAAAATCTGGGAGCCGGACCGGTAGACCTGCCGGAAACAGAAATGCACACCACGGCTTTTTGGATTGCGTTTAAACCCGGGGTTTCACAGTTTTTATCTCCCGCGGCTATTCAATCCGGGCTGCTCGGCCTCGCTCACCTGATTCCAGAGGTAGCTTCACTATTTTTAATGAGTGACCCCCGTGATTTGCGCGCTGTAAGTCAGGTTAAAGCGCCTTTCACCGGGCTGCCCACTATCTATCTGTATGATAATTTCCCCGGCGGGGTCGGATACAGCAAAAAAATATTTGAAGATTTCCGTGAAGTTTTTGAAGCAGCACGTTCTGTTATAACCGGTTGCCATTGCATTGACGGCTGTCCGTCATGTATTGGACCGTCCTACCAGGCAGGCGAACCGGTAAAACAACCAGCTCTGAAGTTGATCGAGGTGATCCTCAGTTGAAGCGTGATTTAAAAACACGCCTCGGTGAGCTGCGGCGCACGGGTGAGATAAAAACTGGCAGGGAATTGGCTAACTCTTTCCTGAACCATACCAGGGACAGGCTATTCCCATGTGAAAGTCGCGAAGAAGAAACCCCGTTCGGACTATGTTACATCCGCGAAGTGAGCTTTCCCCTGGATCACCGGCACGGGGCAGAAAAACTGGGCTGCCTGCTGAACTGCAGCGGTTCCCGTCTTGCTTTACCGGCCCGGGATAATAAATTATCCGCCTTTACCCCGGCTCAGTCCCTATTTTTTGATGTCGAAACAACCGGACTTTCCGGTGGAACAGGCACCCTTGCGTTTCTAATCGGTATGGGCTGGCTGGATAACGAACACTTTCTACTACGCCAGTATTTTCTACGACGACCGGCAGAAGAACGCTCAGTACTCAGCCATTTTTCCTCAGCCGCTGAAAATTTTTCAGCCATGATTTCCTTTAACGGTAAACTATTCGACCTGCCCCTGATTCAAACCCGCCAGATGCTGGCGGGAATGAAACAAACCGTGCCGCCCCTACATCTGGATCTACTGCAGTGCTCCAGGGTTCTCTGGAAGAACCGCCTGGCCTCTCGGTCTCTCCGTTCTATTGAAGAAAACCTTCTCGGCATCCGGCGCTACGACGATATCCCTGGTGCTGAAATACCGGCAGTTTATTTCGACTACCTGAGACGCGGTAAGACAGACCGCCTGAAAAAGGTTTTTCAACACAATGTGCTCGATATTCTCTCCATGGTTACCCTGCTTGAAAAGATATCCTGCCTCGGTGCCGGAAAAAACATCGAGCACCCTGCTGAAGCCTTAGCCCTGGGCCGGCTTTGCCTGGAAACAGAGCGCACTGAATCCGGGGTGGTTTTTCTCAACAAAGCAGCTTCAGGAGAAGGCTCTATTGCCTCAGAAGCTGCCCTGGAACTGGCTCTTTTTTACAAAAGAAGGCAGCATTGGCCTGAAGCAGTTACTATTTGGGAGAACCTGGTCTTGAAAACCTACAAAGCTGTCTCCGCCCTGGTTGAACTGGCCAAGTACTATGAGCACCAGGTTAAGAATTTCGAGAAGGCACTAGAAGTTACAGAGAGAGCCCTTATTCTTGTTAGCGGAGATTCCAGCCTGTCTGTTTCAGGTGATACAAACATTGATGCCCTTGAACACAGGCAAAAACGCCTGCAAAAACGCATTGCCCGTAAAAAACTGTCACCTCGATAATTTGTGTAACTGCAGGATTTTTATAGTTTTAATAATCTGCCTGGCGCTGCATGTGATATTATGAAAACAAATCACAATTTACTATGAAAACAAAAACGTTGCAGGTTGATTTTTTTTCGATTTTGCCTTAAATAATCAGCGCTTACGTAAACTTACCTGGCAGCATCAACTCATTTTACCAGTGGAGGTAGCAAAAATGAATAGCAGTATAGTTCTGGTCAGGCATGGTGAGACAGAATGGAATCATGAGCATATTTTCAGGGGCCACAGTGACATTCCCCTCAACAACAGAGGTCTGGAACAAGCCAGAATAACCGGGGAATACCTGCAGAAACTTGATTTTGCCGCTGTATACTGTTCCCCCCTGGCCAGGGCACGGCAGACAGCAACAGCTATATCTCTGCACCATGGGCTGGAACCCCATCCCTGTGACGGATTGGTAGACATCAGCTTTGGGCCATGGGAAGGAAAATCATCTGAGGAACTGGACAAAATTTACCCGGAAGAAATGAGTATATGGAAAAGAGAACCCGAGAAGCTGCGCCTGGAAGGAGTCGAAACCCTGGAACAGGTACGTAAAAGGGCTTTTGATGAAATGCAAAAACTGGTTAAGGCAAACCGGGGCGGGTCTATTGCCATTGTCAGCCACAGGGTTATTCTGAAGCTATTATTACTCTCCATGCTTAACCTGGGCAGCGATTATTTCTGGAAAATCAGGCAAAATTCCTGCTGTGTCAACAGAATTGAGCATAGCGAAACAGATGGGTTTATAATTTTAACGGTAAATGAAACCTGCCACCTGAAATAGAAGCTGCCAACATTATTATTTTATTCCCGGAGGGCAGTGAACACACCCTGCTTCTTAAACACTATATGGAAAGGAAAAATTATGGAACATATTCGTATTCGTGATGCTAATGAAAATGATTTTCCTGCTATAGTAGAAATCAATGCTGCCGAGGTTATTTACACCAGTGACATGGATATAGAGCGTCTGGGTTTGCTCGATTCAATAGCTGCCTATCACCGGGTTGCAGTATATAACCAGGTAGTGGTCGGGTTCCTGCTGGCAATGAGCGACGGCACTTCATATATTAACGATAACTACCGCTGGTTCATGCAGCGTTACGAAAAATTCCTTTACGTTGACCGCATTGTCATCAAACCTGGTTACCAGGGCCAGAATATTGGCACTATGTTGTACAAAGATGCCATCTCTTTTGCTAAAAAAGCATCGATACCCCGGATTACCTGTGAAATATATTCTTTTCCTCCGAATAAGCGTTCATTAGCATTTCATGCCGGTTTAGGTTTCAGGGAAGTCGGCGAACAGTTTTTGGAAAATACGGGGAAAAAGCTTTCTATGCAGGAAGTTTTGGTAACCGTATAAATAATTATGGTTAACAGCCTGGGGCAGTTGAAAAATAAGGACGAGCAAAAATAAATATAGGAGGATTACTTATGGATTCATTGATTCGGATTATGCCCTGCCTTGATATGCAAAACGGCAGGGTAGTAAAAGGAGTTCACTTTGTTGATATTAAAGATGCCGGCGACCCGGTAGCCTGTGCCGCAGAGTACAGCAAAGCCGGCGCTGATGAACTGGCCCTGCTTGACATCACCGCAACCGTTGAAGGACGGGCAACTATGCTCGATGTAGTGAGACAGGTCGCAGCAGCAACTACAGTGCCATTCACTGTTGGCGGCGGCATCAGTGACTTGATAACAGCTGAAGCGGTGCTCCGTGCCGGTGCAGACCGGGTTTCGATCAGCAGCGCTGCTTATCGCAAGCCCGATTTAATAGGGGAACTGGTAAAGAATCTAGGCCCCGATCGGGTTACGGTAGCAATTGATGTAGACCGAAATGAAAATATGCCTTCCGGCTATGAAGTGTATATTGACGGAGGCCGTACCGCAACAGGAACTGATGCTGTTGAGTGGGCAAAAAAAATCGATCATGCAGGAGTTAAGGTTATCTTGCCCACGAGCAAAACAGGAGATGGTTCCCGGGCAGGTTATGACCTGCCTGTTATAAAAGCTATAAAAAATGCCGTTTCAGCAGAGGTTGTTGCTTCCGGGGGAGCAGGAAAACTGGAACATTTTTATGAAGCAGTCCAGGCAGGAGCAACCATTTTGCTTGCTGCATCTATATTTCACTTCGGAATAATAAATATATTTGATTTAAAACAATACCTTGCTGGTCGCGGCATAAATGTAAAATAAAATATTGTAACAGATGCAAAAAGAGACTTACTCCATACAGGTATGTCTCTTTTTATACTCCCTGAAGCTGTCTCGCAATTTTCATCAGGCAGCGCTGTCTAAATCCTTCATTTCCCGGCGATCAGAAGTACTGCCCAGGAGCATGGCCAACACAATTGCCGATACTACTAATCCCGCTGCCAGGTAAGGTGCCGGAACTATGCGGTCGAGTAATATATTTAACATGAACCCGGCCGAAAAAGCTGTGACAATCATGATTAAAGCAGATTTTAACATATCCTTGGCACCAAGTTCCCTAACAAGTACAGAAAATGTTGCCACACAGGGAAAATATGCGGCAAGAACCACAGCCCCGATTACAAACTGCCTGGCATCAAGTCCCAGGGGTACCAGCATAGCTACCGCCACATCTTTTCTCAGGAAACCCACCAGTAAAGTAGAGACCGCTTCACCGGGCAAACCCAAAACTCCGGTAATAAGCGGAGTAAAAACGACTCCAATATATTCTACAACCCCACTGGTATAAAGAATGTTAACCAGTAGAATCCCCCCCAGGATATATGGAGTAGCGTGCACCACCAATCCTTTTACTCTCATGCCCAACTTTTTCATCTGAGCCTTGATGCTGGGGATACGGTAGGGAGGTATTTCAATAACCATTGAGGGCGTATAACCCGGCATGAAACGGTCGATAATCAGGCCAAGAATGATCCAGATAAAAAACAGGGTAGCAAAAACCACTGCCAGGTATTCCCCTCCATATCGGCCTACCAAACCAACAATCATTGCCAGTTGAGCCATACACGGCACAGCTATAGCCATCAAAGTACAAACTATAAACTTTTCCCGGCGGCTTTCCAGGTTCCTGGCTGCCAGGGCTGCCGGCACATTACAACCAAATCCCAATACCATTGGTATTATTGAATAACCATGCAGACCAACCCTGTGCAGACCGCGATCAACCATAACGGCTAGGCGTGGCAGGTATCCGGAGTCTTCAAGAAAACCAAGAACAAGATAAAAAACTGTTAAAAAAGGCAGAACCACACCGAATTCAACAAATACACCGGTTGTTAATACACCGAGGGATTCTTCAAACTCTATTTCCCCTTCAATCAAAGTACCGATTAATATATTATGTAAAAACCCTTCGCCTCCCAGAAACCTGCTCAAGTTAATGAGCAGCGGTTCATAAAGCCCTTCAAAAATATATTTTTCTATAAATTCAGCTATCAGTTCCCCCAGGCCAATTACTACCTGGAAAGCGACATACATTATAGCGACCGCTATCGGAATACCGGTTATTGGCTTCAGGCTGGCATCCTGTAAAGACTCCAGCCAGCTGTGATGACGATGGGTTATTTTCTGAACCTGGCTGACTATATCTCCTACAATAATCCAACGGTCAGCCGTGGAAAGTGGCTGTCGGCTTTGATTAACTGCCGTGGGCAGAGCATCAACCAGCTTCCTGAGCCCTTCACCACTGACCGCAACTGTTGGAATAACCGGGACCCCCAGTATTTTATCCAGCTCTTCTATATCTATTTCTACCCCTTTATGCCCTGCTTCATCAATCATGTTCAGGGCAATGATCACAGGCACATCTCTTTCAAGAACCTCTGAAGTTAAAAGCAAATTGCGTTCCAGGTTTGTAGCATCAACTACATTAACAACAATATCGGCCTGGTTAACCAAAGAAGCGGCTACCTCTTCAACTTTGGATGAAGGATCGAGGCTGTATGTTCCCGGAGCATCCAAAACTTCAAACGTTTCTTCCCCGATTGTTAATTCGCCTCTTGTATATTCAACCGTGGTCCCGGCATAATTTGATATCATAACCCTGGAACCGGTAAGGGTGGAAAATATTACACTCTTGCCAACATTGGGATTACCGACCAGGACTATTTTTCTCACTGCTATTAACCTCCACCATTATTCTAACTGCTTTCCCATAACCGATTGCCACCTGAAAATTGTCAATTAATATCGTCACAGGCCCGCGCCTGAATATAGAACTGATCTTTTTAACCTCTTTGCCCTTGCGAATTCCAATATGGCCCAGTTTTTCTGCAAAACCCGGCCCACCCTGAAAAGTTGTTATTACGCCGCTCTGGCCGGATTTCATCTCTGCCAGGTTAACAGCCATGTTTAACACCTCCGAATCTTTCTGCCATTTAGTAGTGACGATTAATTTCTTGTTTTAAACCTGCATCAATATCCTGGTTTTCCAGATAGCCCAGCAAACAGTGAAAAGTTTCTTTACTTAAATCATGTTCCATCAGGCAGGCATTTTTTCCGGCAGCCTGGGTAGATCCGCCTAAAACCTGGGCAAAATACCATAGTTAACTGTATGCCTGTACTGAAAACTTTGAAGCTGTGACCGAAACAGACTTTTTCATTGGTGCTTCCCTCTTAAAGATTTCTGATATACATGCCCAAATTTGTTAGTTTAAGCTAACAAGAAATATAGCACCAGGCCTGCCAGTTGTCAATAGCTATTTATTCAGTAAAGAACTATGAAAAAGCGGAGGGGGATCCCCCTCCGCTTATCATTAAAACCCTGATAAATTATTCAAACAAGCTAAGATAGCCGCCATAGCCCGATTCCTCCAGTTCTTCCCGTGGGATAAATCTCAGGGCAGCTGAATTGATGCAGTAACGCAGGCCCGTTGGTTGAGGGCCGTCAGCAAACAGGTGACCCAGATGTGAGTCAGCGCCGCGGCTTCTTACCTCCGTTCGCACCATCCCGAAACCACTATCTACTCTTTCAACAATACTATTATCATCAATCGGCCTGGAAAAGCTGGGCCATCCTGTCCCGGAATCGAACTTATCCAGCGAGTTAAAAAGTGGCTCCCCTGATACTATATCTACATAAATTCCCTCATCTTTTAAATCCCAGTATTCATTCTGAAAAGCCGGTTCAGTAGCATCTTCCTGGGTAACAGCATATTGCAAATCAGTCAGGCGTTCACGTAAATCATTCATCCCCTCATCCTCCTCAGACTGAAGTTCTGCACGTCCGTATTCATTGACCGGAACAGCCGTACAACCGGCTGTTGCCAGGGTAATTAATATCAACAAGAGCATAACTAAATTTTTAGTATTATAAACTTTCATTTTGACACCTCAATAAGTTAATGGAAGACGACTCTTACCGTATATCAGTTTATTATAATATTACGATATCATTTTACATTTTAATTTCTCGATTGTCAAGAAACGGGTATTCCCTGCCCAGGATTAAACCCTCTCGAACCTGACAAGGTTTAAATAGTACATAATAAGTAAAATTATGGAAAATATGCTATTGTACGGTTAAAAGATAAAATTGGGGATTATTTAGCCTTGCCTATTTTGTGCAGCATAAATAAGGCAAGGATCAAGATGAAAGGTGTAAAAACCTGGACCGCGGTGAAAAAACCAAAACCCCATCCCTCATTTATATATCCCCAGAGAATTAGTGGCATTTCCCGGAAAGTTTCTTCAAAAAACCCTCTCAGGATAGTATAGCCGAGAACAAAATTCCAGAACAGATAACCTGGTTTGCGTTGTTTTTTTCTGGCCAAATGGTTGTGCAATATAAGCAGGATGAGACCAATCAGTGACCCGTATATTTGAGTAGGATGACGATCAAAAAAAAGCAGTTCAGCCTGGCGTCCGAGTATTTCCTGGTTAAAAATATTTGCAATTCGAACAAGAATAATACCGACACAAACCCCGGGAACAACCAGGTCTGCCAGTTCGCGCCAGCTTGCTTTTTTATAGTAGCAGTAAAACCAGCTGCTGATAATCCCGCCCAGCAATCCGCCATGAAAAGCCAGGCCACCGCGATCAATCCGGACAATCAGTTCGGGGTGTTCCATAAAATATGACCAATTGGCAAAAACATATACTGCCCTGGCTCCGACAACAATGGAAACAAGTATTACTATAAAGAGGGTAAAAATAAAATCATCATCAAATCCTTTTTTTGCGCCATGTTTACGAATATAGTAAAAACCTGCCAACACTGATACGGCAAACATAACCCCGTAAAGGCGCACAACAAATGGACCAATTGAAAAAAGCACCGGGCTTATATTTTCAATAAACATCGCTTCACTTCCCAAATTTATTATTGTCTTAACGGCAATCAAATAAATGCTGCTGATAATCGTAATTTAAGCTGATTGTTTTGTCAACAATCACTGAAATATTAATTGTTATATTGTAATATTATGTTATAATAATTTACATTGACTATTCAAGGAGGCTCATATTCATGGCAAATAAAGTTATTATAATCGGGGGAGTAGCCGGAGGAGCTTCAACCGCAGCTCGCCTGAGACGATTGAATGAAAACGCGGAAATCATTCTTTTGGAAAAAGGTGAATATATATCTTATGCCAATTGCGGACTACCCTATTACATTGGAGGCACCATAGAAGATCGTGAAGAACTTTTCGTAATGACTCCGGAAAAGTTTAAAAGCTGGTTCAATATTGATATACGGACAAAAAGTGAAGCGATCAGAATTAACCGGAAAAATAAAGAAGTTGAGATAATAAATCTTCGGACAGGTGAAAGTTACAGGGAAAAATATGATAACCTGGTTTTATCACCTGGAGCAGAACCAATTCGCCCACCCTTGCCCGGTATTGACAATAAAAAGATTTTCAGCATGCGCAGTGTCAGCGATACAGATAGATTATTTGGTTTTATCAGAACTGCTAATCCTACTAAAGCTGTTGTAGTAGGAGCCGGCTATATTGGATTGGAAATGGCCGAAAATCTTCAGCACAGGGGCCTTGAGGTAACTGTAGTCGAACTCGCCCCCCAGGTTTTACCGCCCATAGACCCTGAGATGGCCGTCCTGGTGCAGCAATATCTGCGGGAACTGAATATGAACCTGCGCCTTGGGAGTGGGGTTAAGGAATTCCACGATAGTGGTGATGACAGCCTTATAATTGAGCTTGATGACGGTGAAAAATTATCTGCCGACCTGGTTGTTCTTTCAATCGGCGTTAAACCTGAAACCAAGCTGGCCTCGGAAGCAGGGCTTAAAGTGAACCGGGGCATTGTTGTTGACAGCAGGATGCAAACCAGTGACCCGGCTATTTTTGCTCTCGGAGATGCTGTTGAAGTGAAACACCTGGTTACAGGAAAACCGGCAGTAATCCCCCTGGCCGGGCCCGCAAACAAGCAGGGACGCATTATCGCCAACAACATCGCCGGTCGCAAGGATCGCTACAAGGGCACCCAGGGAACATCTGTATTGAAAATATTTGACATGACAGTAGCAACAACCGGTGCCAATGAAAGGCTGCTACAGGTTGAAAATATCCAATATAACAAAATTATCGTCCACCCGAATGATCACGCAGGGTATTATCCCGGTGCAAAACCAATATCTTTGAAGTTGCTATTCAGCTCGGAAGGTAAAATCCTGGGAGCCCAGGCTGTCGGTTATAGTGGTGTAGAAAAAAGAATTGATGTTATCGCCACCGCTCTAAGGGCCGGACAAACAGTATATGATCTACACGACCTGGAGTTGGCTTATGCGCCCCCTTATTCTTCGGCAAAAGACCCCGTAAATATAGCCGGTTATGTTGCCTCTAATTTGCTTGATGCAGACTATGAAACCATGGAGGCTTTGGAACTTCTGCAGAATCCGGACTCCAGGCGGCAGATCATTGATGTCCGTGAAGTTGAAGAATATGAGGAAGGAAACATACCGGGCAGTATAAATATCCCCCTTGGCACGATCAGGGAAAGATTAAACGAGCTTGATCCGGAGAAAGAAACAGTGACTTATTGCAGTATCGGTTTACGTTCTTATTTTGCCAAGCGAATCCTTAAGCAAAAGCAATTTAAAAAAGTCAGGAACCTTAACGGAGGATACCGGACTTTCCAAGCCCTGGAAGATGAAAGTAATATTATCTCATAAAAAACTAATTGAAAAATAAACAAACCGGGAGATTTCATTTCATAGTTGCTAAGAAATATCTCCCGGTTTACTTATGTAGCCTGATTATGAACGTCGATTATTCTTCTTCGTTTGTTTCATCCTCTTCCTGAGCAGGATCAGTATCTTCAGGAACATTATTATTATAGGTATTGTCATCCGGATCGGCAATATCAATACTGGCATCACCAAAACCTATATAAGCTCCACCCATTTGGGCTTCATTTCCGGTAAAATCGTTTCCGCGCAATATTGCCATTGATTCATCAAAAACAACCATTCCTCCGCCAAACTCGGCAGCCTGGTTACCGATAAAATCACACTGTCTGAAATCTCCACTTGAATTAACCATCAGGAAAACCCCGCCACCGGAACCGGCCTGGGCAATATTATCGGATATGATTGTTCTCAGCACTGTCGATTCAGAGGCCTGTGAAATAATCGCACCACCAGTTATTGCTTTATTACCGGTTATTGTGCAATCTTCTATTGTAACTGTTGAACCATCACCGATAACCAACCCACCACCGGCCCGGCCGGCAGTATTATCATCGATGATACTGTTGCCTATAATCAAGGTTGATCCGGCTAACAAGGCGATGCCACCGCCATCCTGCTGAACCAGGTTGCCGGATAAATTAGTTCCGCTGACTTCAGCGCTGGAATCATAGATGTAAATTCCGCCCCCACCAAACAAAACCGCATTCTCAGAAATATCATTGTCAAGAATAAGCGGTGCGGAACCTTCTACAACGGCTATCCCACCACCGTTTTCCTCGGTGTAATTGCGGGATATTATATTGTTGCTGATTATGGGAGAGGAGTTTTCCGCTACTGCTATACCACCGCCGTTATTGGTCGCGGAATTTCTTGATATATCATTGCCGTCAATACTGGGTGATGAGTCAAATACTGCAATTCCTCCACCATACCATATTGCAGAATTATTATGGATGCTGTTAGCAGATATTACCGGATTGCCATACCACACCGCTATAGCACCACCACTGGTCGAACCATTATCGAATATCTCGTTGTCATTTATCACGGGTGAAGAATCATAATCAACTAGAATGGCCCCACCGAGGTAACCGGCCTGGTTATTCTCGAACTGATTATCTTCAATTAATGGGCTCGATTGCCAAATTGAAATGGCCCCACCGTTAAACGCGCTGTTATTCTCAAAGGTATTGCCGGTTATTTCAGGGTTAGAATTTTCCTGAACAGCTATGCCTCCACCGTCGAGATCGACACTATTCCCCCTGATTATATTTTTCGTAATGGTGGGGGAACTGTTACCGGTAACCAGGACGCCACCGCCATAATAACCTTCATTTACAATATCCTCACCATCATACTGGTGTTCAAGCACTTCCAGCGTCCCTACACCACCTGTGATAGTAAAACCTGACAGCACAGCGCCCTGTCCTTCCCCGCTGTTAAAAGTCACGACGGAACCCCTTTTACGACCGTCAAGAATTGTAGCCTCCACCACTTCCACATTATCGGGATCAGTACTGCGCAGTGTTATTTCTTTTCCCATAAAGTTAATCTGCTCGTAATAAACCCCGGGTTCCACAACAATAACATCACCGTCTGAAGCCGCCTCGATTGCCTGTTGTATTGTCCTGTATTTTCCAGGAACAGATATGTCGGGGTTATACAACAGCACTGCAGCGATGATTGCCGCAACAAGGATTACAGCTCCAATAATAATCAATTTAAACTTACCGGAAATTACTCCGTTTTTTTCTGACATGTTGATGAATACTCCTTTCTGGTAACAATCAACCCCATCGGGGTTCATTATTGCTGAAGCAAATCATCCGGAATATTCCGGATATAACTGTTGTTGTCCGGTTCGGTGGTTTCATAAACCGAGTTTTCAGACACCCACACCGCACCTCCGCCACCAACATCCTCAGCCTGGTTATTTTCAAATATATTGTTTTCAAAAATCGGAGCCGAATTATTAATAGCAGCTCCACCTCCGAGGTATTCAGAAATATTATTTTTAAATTCATTATTTTCAACAGCAGGGGATGAACCCTCCAGATAAAGCCCTCCTCCGGCAATATAAGAAAGATTATCGGAAATGCCGTTGTTCCTGATCACCAGGTTATAGCTTAATGTATTTACTATAAAAATACCTCCACCGTTTGCTGCCCTGTTTGCAGAGATTAGATTATCTTCAACCAAAGGTTCTGACTCTTCAATAAGCAGACCCCCGCCATTAAGTTCCGCCCGGTTATTGGTTATTGAATTATCCCTTATGGTAGGGGTGGAATTAACAGCTACTACTATGCCCCCACCCAGCCTGGTAGCCATATTATTATCTATAAGGTTACCGGTCACTTCAGGGGCAGAGTTTGAAATAATAACAAGCCCGCTCCCCATTTCAGCCCGGTTACCGCTTATAACATTATTTTCAATTACAGGTGAGGATTCCTCTATGTATAGTCCGCCACCTAGAAAACCCGCATTTCCTGTTATTGTATTGTCCCTGATTGTTGGAGAAGAATCAAAAACGGCAATTCCGGCTCCAAATTCTGCATTATTGTCCTCAATAATACACTTTTCAATCACTGGCGAGCTGCCCCCGGATATAAGCACACCACTTCCCCGGGTAATTGTTAAACCACTTAAAACAGCGCCTTCGTTTTCACCACTGCGGAAAGAAACTACTGTTCCACTACCTCCACCATCAATTATAGTTTCTTCTACAACAGTCTTATCATCAGGATCTACACTTTGCAAAGTAATATTTTTTCCCCTGAAATCTATACTTTCCCTGTAAACTCCCGCCTGAACAACAATAATATCTCCATCCTCGGCTGCATCAATAGCCTCCTGGATAGTGGCATATTTATCCGGAACCGTAATACCGGAATCACTGAAAGCAAAAATAGCATAGATAACAGCAGCTATTATAGCAAGAATAACTACACCGGTTATAATAAACTTCAGCTTGTTACCGGCTGATTTTTGACTATTATCAACCCCGTCTCTTATTATCTTTTTTTCATTGAGAACACCGCGTCCGGTATCGTTAAGGTGTTTTTCTCCAGCAAAAGATTCCCCGGAAATAACGGAATCCTTACCAGGTTCTTCGCCGCAATAGGGACATACCTCATATTCATCACGGTTATAGGACATACCGCATTTTTTGCAATCTGCCATTAAAATACCCCTCTCAAACAAGATACCTTTATTATCTTCAGCCTCCGGTCTAATAAACTCTGTCCGGCTGTTTAATAATAACTACTGTAAAATATAATTATTCTGATACACTTACCTATATTAACATGTTCAAAGCCTTTATAACAAGTGAACAGGCACACATAAAAAACTATTGAAAGGCCATCACTGTCAAAATAGTAAGGTGATGGCCTTTTAATCATAAGAGCCGTAGCAGTTTGTGTTACGTTTTTAATTATTAAGGCAATGTAATAGATATAAGTTCAGGCCTGTATTCGCCACTCCTGTAAGTGAATACAACTCTATCTCCATCATCAACATTATCCAGGTCCGCTTCGCCTACAGAAAATGCCTGAAAGTATTCAACCTCAATTGAATGGGCATCAATACGACCGATCAGGGTTCCATGTATGTAGTCGCCTTCAATTGGCTGCTCAACTTCCTGAATTGATTCAACAATCAATCTCTGGCCACTTTCGATATATGTAAATGCAATCAGCGCCCCGTCCTCAATACTATCCACATTGATATCTTCAGCCAGCTGAAAAGCATGGTTGATTTGAATTTCAACCGATTGGGGATCAATTTGGCCGATATAAATTCCTTCTCCAACCAAAAAACCATTTTCCCCGTCATCCGGCTGTTCAATATGGTCAACAGATATAATAAAGGGCCTTTGCTCATCATCGGTATAAGTAAACTCTATCATGGAACCACTTTCAATCAAGTCCGGATCAAAGCTGCCATTAATTGAAAATGCAACAGGCTGGCCATCAATCTCCACTTCCACCGAATGGCTGTCAATCTGACCGTTATAAATCCCCCGGCCGGTCAGCAGCTCTGGTTCCTTCGTAATTTTTTCAATTGTAAGAATTAGCAACCCGGTCTCAGCTTCAATATAGGTAAATACCACTTCATCTCCCGCGTTAATATCCGACATCTCCACACTATCATCCAGGCTGAATGAACGGGTAATACCATTTACTTCAATTGCCACTGTCCCGCTGCTCTCGCTTCCGGTCAGCACACCTCGTTCTTCCGACACAGGTTGCTGCTCAATAGCCGTATCGGTTGGCTGACATCCGCATAGAAGTACTACTAAAACTATTATTAACGGTATTGCCAGGGTTATTAACTTCGTTGTTTTTCTCATTATAACAGTCCTCCCTTAAGTAGTTCAGTTAATAGGACTATTATACAACATTCTTGGTTCCCCCTAGCGGAAGCCGCCACCTCCTCCGCCAAAACCGCCACCTCCACCGCCTGAAAAACCACCGCCGCCAAAACCGCTGCCCGATGAAAAACCTCCCGATGACCTGGAGCTTGAACTGGATCTTGAAGCAGCTATGGTTGAACTTGCAGTTCTCCTGGCCCCGTTAATAGTCCTGTTCAGGGAGGTTGTCATCCTGTTCATACTGTATATTGCCGCCAGGCTGTGAGCAGCACCAAAAGTAGACCAACTGGTCTGGTTGAAAGTGGGATCAATTTCAGGTTTCGGGAACACAATGGCCAGTTGATCAATAACCTGCTTGGCCACTCCAAGAACAACGGCATAAACCAGGTAGTGTTCCCAGATTATCAGTGAAGGAACAGTAGAGCGATCCATAGATGAAAAGTGAAGTAAAAATTTGCGAAAAGCCCGCCATTTCATTAGCTGGTCGGCCCCGTATTCGGTATAGTAAGTATTCGGTGATGCAAAAAATAAAATGAACGGCAGTACAATCAGGATAATGCCAAGGAGGTATAGCTCCCACCAAATCATGGCAACCAGGGCAACCACGATCATCAGGACAAGGGGCAGGCAGCCCCAGTTAAAGGCAGAGCTCTTCTTAAAAAATACCTGTTCTTCACCGGCTTTTTTTGCTGCCGCAGACCACGAGTTGTAAAAACTGTAAAACTGGTTCGCTCTTTTCTTGGCAAACTCCTGAATTTGCTTAAAAGTAACCACTTTATTTAGCTCGCTGACCGGTTCATCGTTTTGCTTCTCTTTTTTTGGCGTAAAATGTTTAAAAACGGTGCTGAATATAAATTCCGTTACCAAACTGTCCAGAGAGGACTGGGTGCGTTCTGACTTCGTCTCAACCAGTTGATAATCCTCACTTCCCGGTATCTCTTCAATTTTTAAATGACGCAACCGGGCCAGGTTAAGAATCTGGGCAGACAGGTTATCGGGCATGATCTTTTTTTTGTTCCAGAGATAACCCGTCGCCACCGGAGGGTAGTCGCCGGGTAACTCACGGTAGTAATCACCCCGGTAGGCATTTTTTCGGTTCATTGCCTTCCGCCAGAGGGCTACCATTCGCCAGGCAGCCAAAGCCACCACCAGAAGGGTAATATAAACCTGGTATTGGTGGGCGGTCCGCAGGGCATTTGTAGAAGCTGCCCAACGCTGTTCTTCTCTTAGAATATCGGGCAGAGCTTCCTTACCGCTAAACCTGGTTGAATCCGGGACTAGCGAAACGGGAAAAGTAACCCGCCCCTCTAAAAAAGTATTGGCTGGAAGAGGTGCCACCCACCAGGTAATCTCGGACGGACTGATAATATCGATTTCACCGTGACGCGGACCATGTCCCCAGGCCCTGACATCTTCCGGTTCTGCCCCATCGGGAAGGACTAATTGAACAATAGCGCTACTGCTGGGAAAACCCCAGCGGTCGCCGACAAACTTATAATTAAACTCCGCCACATCATCGTGGACGACAACAACATCACGGGCAATATATTCAAGGGTAAAAGTCCTTATTTCATTTAAGGCAAAAAAACTCCAGTCCACGGTAAAATAATCGTCATCGTAAACCTGTATAGAATAGGTTCCGGGTTCCGAAGTGGGAAACTGTTCTACAAGAGTATAGTAATCATCCCCTTCGCGTACAACTATTTCGCTGAAAAGATCAATCCCAAAAAAATCAATTTCCTGGTACATCCCCTGGAACTGACCGTTAAAATCAACAGTACGGCTCTCAACCACCCTGAGATCTCCGTTGGGTAATATTTCTGCATTGATCTTTACCTCCGCTATTTCAAGCGAACGGGCTTTTACCAGGTTTGTCGGCAATGAAAAATATGCAATACCGAGAAATAAGAGGAAAATAATCAACCTGCTGCAATAAAGACTGCGCTTAGTCACCATAATAAATACCGGCACCCACCTTCCATATATGCAAAGTATTACTGTTTTTTCGACAATGCAACAGTTTTAACCTTCCTGGTAATAATAAATTTTGTAAAGGAATCGGCATCCTTTAAATAGAATTTAATTAAGTAAGGAAGTGATCCATAGTTGAACAGTAAGATTAAGGTTGGAGTAAGTTCATGTCTGCTCGGAAACAAGGTGCGTTACGACGGCGGCCATAAACAGGACCGTTATATAACTGATATTCTTGGTTCTTTTTTTACTTTTGTTCCTGTCTGCCCCGAGGTGGAATGCGGGCTGCCTGTACCCCGTGAAGCAATGCACCTCGAAGGTGACCCCGAAGCTCCCCGCCTGGTTACCATTCGAAGCAGAGTTGATTATACAGAGCAGATGAAAAGTTTTTGCACCAGTAAAATCAAAGAGCTGGAACAGGAAAACCTCTCTGCATTCATCTTTAAAAGTAAATCACCAAGCTCAGGCCTGCACCGAATTAAAATTTACAGCCCCTCGGGTTTTTCCGGAAATACCAGCCGGGGGCTTTTTGCCGATGCCTTTGTTAAAACATTTCCCCTGGTTCCGGTTGAAGATGAAGGACGTTTACACGATATTGCGTTGCGGGAAAATTTTATCGAACGAATATTCTGCTTCCACCGCTGGAAACTTTTCATGCAACAGAATCCAAACTATAAAAAACTAATTACCTTCCATGCCAACCACAAACTACAACTAATGGCTCACAGTACCCGGCAGTTGTCTATGATGGGCAAACTTGTAGCAAGGAGTAAAACTATAGGTCCCGCAGAATTGTATCAAAGCTACCAGGCTTACCTTCTCGAAGCATTGAAACTAAAGGCTACCGTAAAAAAAAATGTAAATGTGCTGCAGCATATAATGGGGTATTTTAAAAAATTAATTTCTGCTGATGAAAAAAAAGAGCTGCTTGAATTGATTGAGAGTTATGCTGCCGGCTATACTCCACTCATTGTCCCCTTAACCATGCTGAAACATTACATTCGTAAATACAATATAGATTACCTTGAGGATCAAACCTATCTGGAACCTCACCCCTCTGAATTAATGCTAAGGAACCATGTTTAGAAAATATTCATTATCAGGATGACATGCATCAGAAAACTGTGTTATTATTCAGTTAAGTAAAAACCGATATTATTTTGAAGGAGATTCCCTGTGGAAAACTCAACTGATAAAGGAATTGGAACTTTTTTACGTGCCGCTGATTTCAAAAAGATGATCCTCGGCGCTAATTTATTCTTTGAACAACAGAAAGATAGAATTAATGCTTTAAACGTTTTTCCGGTGCCTGACGGCGATACGGGAACAAATATGAGTATGACCCTCAAGGCTGCAGTGGATGGCACCATTGCCTATAAGGGGCAATCAATCGGCGAACTTGCTGAAATAGTTGCCTCACGGGCCCTTCTTGGCGCCCGTGGTAATTCAGGAGTTATTCTCTCGCAAATATTAAAGGGAATAGCCCGCGGCCTGCAGCGAAAAGATAAAATTACATCAGCTGAACTGAGTAAAGCATTCCAGTATGGAGTTGTTTATGCTTACAGAGCTGTATCTAAACCGGTAGAAGGGACTATTTTGACAGTCTCGAGAGAGATGGCCCGCGGGTTAAGGTCTGCTTCCCGCAGGGGAAGCAGCCTGCAAGACAGCATTGAAGAAGCTATTAAAAAAGGGGAAGCAGCCCTGGAAAAAACTACTGAAATGCTACCGGCTCTGAAAGAAGCCGGTGTTGTAGATGCCGGTGGTCTTGGCTTACTTGTATTCCTTGAAGGGTGTCTTTATGCTTTGAAAAAATCTATAAACGATCTGCTTGTCCACAAAAGCGATTTTAATAGCATACAAAATAACGGTGCAGAAAAAGTACATGCTTCTTCATTTGCGGGCAGGGAAGATTTTAACCTTGAAAATCCATACTGTACTGAGCTGATTTTAAAAACCGCCAGTGAAAATCTTGACGATCTGAAAAACTCTCTTAATCCGCTGGGCGATTCACTGCTGGTTGTCGGGGAAAAAAGCTTTACCAAGGTACATATTCACGCTCAATCACCGGGCCTGGTTCTGCAGACTTGCCAGAATTACGGTTCGCTGCACGATGTAAAAATAGAAAACATGATTGACCAGCAAACCGACCTGGCTAAAAGCAACAATGTGATTGATGATAATGTTTTTATACTACCCTCGATCATGCCGCATGAAAAAGGTGAAGCCGGTTTTATTTCAGTCTCTTTTGGCGAGGGTTTCCGGGAAATTTTTCTCAGTCTGGGAGCCGATGAAATTGTTTACGGCGGCCAGACAATGAATCCCAATGTAAAAGAAATGCTCAAAGCAGTTGAAGAACTACCCCAGCCTGTTGCGATTATTCTTCCAAATAATAAAAATATCATCATGGTTGCCGAACAGGTAAAAACCTTGACTAATAAAGAAGTAGAAGTTTTAAAAACAAGAACCCTGCCCGAGGGACTGGCTGCCCTGATAGCTTACAACTCCCGCATCTCGGCCAGGGAAAACCTGAAACTGATGGAGGAAGCAATTAAACAGGTTAAAACAGGTTTGGTAACCTACGCCACCAGGAGTACTGTTACTGGAGGCAAAGAAATCACAGAAGGACAGTACGTCGGATTATACGATGACAAAATTCTTTCATCGGGAGACAACCTGCACCAGGTTGCAGAAGAGCTTTTAAATCAGATGGTAACTAAAAGCGATGACCTTATTACAGTTTTCAGCGGACAGGATGTAGTGCACAGCGAAGCTGCAGCATTGATAAAAGTCATTGCTGAGAAATATCCCGAACTGGAAGTGGAACCCCAGTACGGAGGTCAGCCTATTTATTACTATATTTTTTCTGTTGAGTGATCAGAACCTGAACATTTAGGGCATAAACCGTATGCCTCAAGGGTGTGCTCTTCAATTGTGAAGTTGGTAACCTTTTCAATTTCCCCGGCAATCAGCTTGAAGTTACAGCTGCCAAACTCAACTACTTTTCCACACTTTCTGCAGACCAGGTGGTGATGGTGGTCGTTAGGCCATTTTAGTTCAAACAGGGGCTGGCTATTTTTTAGAATCAGGATCCTGACCAGGCCCAATTCAAGTAAAAGATCAACTGTCCGGTAGACAGTTGCCATACCGATACCGGGATTTTCATCACTGATACGATCATATATATCAGCAATACTTAAATGCTCTTTTTCCTCAAGAAGACATTCAATAATCACCAGGCGGGGCAAGGTAAGCTTGTAACCATTCTTTTTTAGGATGCTTGTTATCACTTTTCGTTGTTTTTCTTCCATAATAGGGCACCTGCTTTCATCCGACAGGCATTGTTGGTGATTTTCTAAATCCTGGCATAGCGGCTTCTTTCAAATAAAGGCTTAATAATAATGGTCAGCCCGAATAAGAGTGTGAGAATTAGCACTATAGCAGCACCTGGTGGGATAGGATACGCATATGAAAGAACCAGCCCGGATAAACTTCCACCTGTACCAAAAAGCAATGATGTTAAAAGCATGCTGCGATAATTCCTGCTAAGACGGGAAGCTATTGCACCGGGTATCACGATAAGCGCAGCAACTAAAACAACCCCAACCAGCTGAATAGATACCATTACCGTAAGCCCCATAGATGCCAGAAGACCCATATAAATATAATTTACAGGCACCCCTCCGGCTTCGGCCATCTCTTCATCGAAACAAATAGCAATCAGCTCTTTAAAAAAAATACTCACAAATAACAGCACAACAAACAATACCGCCGCCATCATAATTAAATCTTTAGCTGTTACCGCTAATATATTACCGAATAACAGGGTGAACAGCTCTGGATAGTAACCTTTAAATGAACTGATTAAGGCAATACCCAGGGCCATACCACTTGCAAAAAAAATGCCGATTACCGTGTCCTCTCCAACTTTGCCCGCTTTACTGATATACCCGGTACACATTGAAGTGCCAACGGCAAAAATCGATCCTGTCAAGACTGGGTTAAGGCCGGTAATTAGTCCGATAGCAATACCACCAAGGGCGGTATGAGAAATGCCGGCACCAAGAAAAGAAAGTTTTTTAATCACTACAAAAAAGGAAAGAATCGAACAAAGCAAACCAACCAGGAGAGCCGCCAGAAGAGCTCGCTGCATAAAAGAATAGGCTATCATTTCACTCATCCGAACACTTCCTTTCATTTAACATACCGCTCAGCAAATCAAACTGGCAGCGGTAAACGCGGTCGAGCTCTGGGCTCTGCATTACTTCGGCCGGGCGACCATGGACATGCATGGTACGGTTTATACAGAGCAACCTGTCGGAGGAAGCAGCGATGGAAACAAGATCATGTGATACAAGAACTATGGCAAGGTTCATTGCAGACTTCAGCTTGATTAGTAAATCTATGAACAACCTCTGAGCATTAAAATCAAGACCGGAATTCGGCTCATCAAGCAGGAGCAATCCTGGCTGACGAACCAGACCCCTGGCAAGTAATACACGCTGTTGTTCTCCTCCCGAAAGATCCTGGAATGATCTATTTAAATAACTCCGCATACCAACATCTTCAAGTGAAGAAATAATTTTACTTTCTGTTTTTTCAATTCTTTTCAAGAGCGTCTTGCGCGACAACAAGCCTGTTGCTACAACATCACTTACCAGCAGGGGGAAATTTTTTTCAAACGACTGCCGTTGTGGCATATAACCTATCGCGGCTCTTGCGTCTTTTAACCTGGTGGACGAGCAGCCCAGCACTTCCAAGGTGCCATTTGCCAGTGGAACAAGACCGAGTAAGGCCCGGAGCAGGGTCGTTTTACCCGCCCCATTTGGTCCTATTATGCCAACAAGTTCACCCTGCTGAACTGTAAAACTGATATTTTTTAGAACTTCTTTATTCTCCAGTTTAACTGTAATATCGCGGGCATCAATTACATTACCCATACCGCCAGCCTCCCCGAACAACCCGCAGCCGGGTTGTCATTCTGAGAAACCCTGCCTAAATATATCAAGATTGTAACGCATCATCTCCAGGTAGGTTTTCCTGCCCTCCAGGTCTTCTCCACCAATCGGATCGAGAAGTAAGACCTTAATACCGCTTTCTACCGCAATTTGCTCAGCCATGGCTGATGAAAACTGGGGTTCGGCAAGAATTACCTTAATCTTCTTTTCATCAACAAGCTTAACCAGTTCAGCCATCCACCCTGCCGAAGGCTCCTGCCCCGGGAACCGGGCAATCACAGCAACTTCATCAAGGTTATAACGTTCGGCGAAATAGTACCAGGCCGAATGAAATGTAATAAACCTCTTCACTGAATAATCAGCAAGGCTCTCAGCTATCTCCCGGTCAAGCGTATCCAGTTCTTCCTGGTAATAAGCTAGTTTTTCGCGAAAATATAGCTCATCAGCAGGTGACAGGGAAATAAGAACAGCGGTTATTGCCGGGGCAACATGATCCCTGACTATAACCGGATCAAGCCAGTAGTGAGGATCAACCGGGCCATGGTTATGGTGGTGCCCTTCATCAACTTCGGTTTCGTGATCCATATCTTCACTTGGATCGTGCGCACTGTTCCCATTTATTTCACGACTCAAAAGTGGCACCTCCCGGGATAGATCAAGAACCGTCTGGCCCGAATCTGAGTTCCCGGCCATCTTAACCGCCCACTGATCCAGTTCCGCGCCAATATAAACAAACAGTTCGGCATTACTGACCAGCCTGGCCTGCTCTGTAGTTAGTTCATAAGTATGTGGGCTGGCACCGGGTGGCAGCAAATATGTAATGTTGACCTGCTCACCTCCCAGTTCGCTGATAATATCGTAGAGGGGATAAATTGTTGTTACAATGCTAATTCTTTCCGGATCGGAATATTCATACTTACCGATTTCACAGGCACAAACTAATATGAGCAGGAGCAGGCTAAAAACAAACAGAGTAAAACGATACAATGAAGCATACCCCCCTATTGATAAAGATGTTCAATATCATATACTGCTTTAACGACAATGAACAAATATAATCGATTCAATTGATATTAATTATCATTACTGTGAATTATATTATACCAGATAGATATGAAAGAGTTAACAAGAAATCATTTCAATACCATGCAATACATTTACAACAGCAATACGTTGAGGTAAAATAACAGTTGTTCGCTTGTGCATTCTGTAACAAGCTAGCCGGTAATCATTTACAAGACGTAATTGATCCTATATATTATCTTCATCATGCTAATTAACCTGGAGGAGTAGAGAATGAACTTAAAACCTAAGCAAAAACCGGCCTGTCCCAATTTTTCTTCCGGACCCTGTGCAAAACGTCCAGCTTACAGCTTGAATAACCTGGATATCTCCATCCTGGGTCGTTCACATCGCAGTGATTTTGGTAAAAAACGTCTGCAGGAAGCAATAGAAAAAACGAAGCAACTGCTTGGCCTGCCTGAAAGCTACCTGGTCGGCATCGTCCCGGCCTCCGACAGCGGAGCTTTTGAAATGGCTATGTGGAATCTGCTTGGAGCCAGGCCCGTAGATGTTGTCTACTTCGAATCATTTGGCAAAGCCTGGGCAGATGACATTACTAAACAGCTTAAGCTGGATAATGTCAACCAGTATGCTGCTGACTACGGGCAGCTGCCAGATTTAAGCCGGGTTAATTTTGAACATGACCTTGTTTTTACCTGGAATGGCACTACCAGTGGCGTAAAAGTGCCTGGCGGTGATTTCATTCCTTCAAATCGGGAAGGCCTGACAATTTGTGATGCAACATCAGCAGTTTTCGCCATGGATATACCATGGGATAAACTTGACGTGGCTACTTTTTCCTGGCAAAAAGTACTGGGTGGAGAAGCGGGGCACGGTATATTAATCCTTTCGCCGCGGGCAGTTGAACGGCTTGAAACATTCAATCCTCCCAGACCATTGCCGAAAATATTCCGGCTTGTTAAAAACGGGAAATTGATCAAGGGAATTTTCGAAGGCTCAACCATCAACACTCCTTCTATGCTCTGTAATGAAGATTATCTTGACGCGCTCTGCTGGGCAGAAAGTATTGGCGGCCTTTCGGCCCTGATTCAGCGCAGCCAGAATAATCTCAGGGTAGTTGAAAATTTTGTGGAAAATCACGAATGGATCTCATTTTTAGCAGCAGAACCTGAAATCAGGTCCAACACCAGCGTATGCCTTACGGTAAACCTGGAGCCGCAAAAGATTAAAGAGTTGGTCAAATTACTTGCTGTTGAAAAAGCCGCTTTCGATATCGGTTCTTACCGTGATGCTCCTCCGGGGTTGCGTTTCTGGTGCGGTGCAACAGTTGAGGAAGAAGACCTGAAACTGGCCTTGCAGTGGCTTGAATGGGCATATAAAGAAGTAAAAGGATATTAGAAGGAAGGGCTCACGCCCTTCCTTTTTTATTGCAGCTGCTTATCGTTTACAGAGTAGCTATTATACGGGATTAACCATTCTTTCCTATCTTTCGGACTAATAATTCATTGACAAGCTGGGGGTTTGCTTTACCTTTTGTTTCCTGCATAACCTGCCCGACCAGAAAGCCAATCGCCTTATTTTTACCACCCCGATAATTCTCCACACTATCCGGATTTGCATCAATCACCTTATCAACAAGCATTTCCAGCTCCGATTGATCGCTGATCTGCATGAGCCCTTCATTTTTAACCACATCACCCGGAGCTTTTCCGCTCTTGAATGATTTATCGAGAACTACCTTGGCAATTTTTCCGCTGATTGCCCTCCCCTCGATCATATGAAGCAGTTCTCCCATAAATTCCGGGGTAAAACGGCAACCGTTTATTTCCAGGCCCGCGCTGTTTAATAGTGCAGAGAGCTCACCCATAACCCAGTTGCTGACTATTTTAGGTTTATTGTAATGAACCAGGCAGCTTTCGAAGTAATCAGCCAGTTCCCGGGAAGCGGTAAGAACACCTGCGTCATAAACTGGAAGGCCATATTCTTTCACGAAACGTACCGCCCGCTCTTCTGCCATCTCGGGCAGGGCTGCCTGTGCCTTATTCACCTCTTCCCCGGTCAGGTATACCGGGGGTAGCTCGGGATCGGGGAAGCAACGGTAATCATGAGCCTGCAGTTTGCCCCTCATAGCAATCGTGCTACCACTTCCTTCATCCCAGCGCAGCGTCTGCGATAAAACCTGCTTGCCTTTTTCAAGGATCTTTCTCTGCCTTTTTATCTCGTGCTCAAGTGACTGTTCCACTGCTTTAAAAGAGTTCATGTTTTTCAATTCAGTTTTATTGCCCAGCACCTTGCTGCCGGCAGGCCGCAACGATATATTTGCATCACAACGAAGACTTCCTTCTTCCATTTTACAATCAGATACCGCGGCATACTGCAAAACAGCCTTTAACTTTTCCAGGTAACGCTTTGCCTCTCCGGGTGAACCAAGATCTGGTTCAGTTACTATCTCAACCAGCGGAACCCCGGCCCGGTTATAATCGACCATTGCCCTGTCACCAGCAGGGGAGTGAACCAGTTTTCCTGCATCTTCTTCCATATGAACCCTGCCAATCCGGACCCTTTTTGGTTCTCCCTGATCATCATCAATGTCAAGGTAACCATGGCTCCCAATTGGCACAAAGAACTGTGAGATTTGGTAACCTTTAGGCATATCCGGATAGAAATAATTTTTGCGATCAAAATAACTGGTCAGGGCAATTTGGCAGTTAAGAGCAAGTGAAGCCGTAAGTGCCCGTTTGACAGCTTCTTGATTTAAACGGGGAAGCGTTCCCGGAAAGCCCAGGCACACAGGGCAGGTATGTTTATTAGCCTCAGCTACAAAGCTATTTGGACAACTGCAGAACAATTTTGTAACTGTTTGCAGTTCAACATGTACTTCAAGTCCAATCACCACTTTATATGCCATTAAATTACACCTCCCCCTCTTTACTTTCCCTTGTTGTTTCTTCCGCCGCCGTTTTAAAATACTCTCCCAGGGCCAGCAATTTTTCTTCTCCAAAGGGTTCGGTAATTAACTGGACGCCCCCGGGAAAAGCGAGAGAGGGTAATCCGGCCATATTTACCGGAGCAGTAAAGATATCTTCTTCATATGATTGGATAAAATTAAGATGATCTGGCGGGGAAACTGATTTAAACAAGGGAAAAAGAAGCAGGTCGCACTGATCCAGCACTTCTGCGAAAACCTGCCGGGTTCTATTTAATATGTTAATTGCTTTTTTATAATAGCGCTCGTAGCTATTTTCGCTCAGCAGGTAAGTCCCAAAAATTGAGCGTCGACAGGCCTCATCCCCGAATGTCAGGCGCCTGGTTTTGAAGTAATACTCCTCCAGATCATCGCTATCTACCGCCATACCAAAGCGAATGCCATCAAAACGGCTCAGGGTCGATGATGTTTCAGCAAAAGCTACTACATAAAACGCACGTAGTGCTTCAGGCAGAATATCCAAGGTCAAATCAACAGTTTTAAAACCATTTTCCCGGCAGTGCAGATACATTTTTTCATAAGCAGCTGCTGGCTCCTCATCAAGAAAACCGGTAAGGGAAGAGCAAAAACCAATGGTTATTTCTTTAGGATTGCTGTTATGAATATACTTATCGCGCTGGATGCTGTTTACTGCAGTCATGATATCACGTTCATCGTACCCTGTTGATGCCTGCAATAAAACAGCCAGATCGTCAAGGTGGGTGGCAACAAAACCGGGATAGTCAAAAGAACCACTGCGCAGGTTTAAGCCATATCTTGAAACCCTGCCTGGCGTTGGACGCAGACTAAAAATTCCGCATCGCGAAGCTGATTGCCGGGTCATACCACTACTGTCATTTTCCAGGGATAAAATACAACCGCAAGATGCTGCAATAGCAGCGCCACTCCTTACTTTATAGAGCAACTCCTTAAAAAAGGTACCGCCTTCGCTTTTTCCTGCGACAGTATCAAGACCCATGTCCCCAACTGCAGTTTTCCCGACAACAACCGCTCCGGCGCCAACTATTTTTTCCACAGATGCAGCGTTGAGAGGAGGATGGTAATTCTGTAAAGCCGATGAGGCAAGCGCTAGCGGCATGCCCCTGAAAGAGAAATCATCAGCGATAACCAATGGCACTCCTGCAAGGGGCAGGTTAAAGCCACTCTTTATTTTTCGGTCTACCGCGGCTGCCTGCTCCAATGCCATTTCAGTTGCCAGGCAAGAAAATACCTTGTTATCAAGTCCTTTGCAGTGCTCAATTACTTCTTCTATAAGGCTGGAAGCGGATACTTCCCGGTTATTTACTGCTTCCGCTACCCTTAGTGCATTAATTTCAGTTACCTTCACAGCAAACCTCCTTGCTCGTTATTAATCAATAATCCGGGGAACCAGGTAAAAACCATTTTCAAATGCAGCAGCCTCTTTTCTGATTTCCACCAGGTTACTTTCCTGTGGTTGATCCTCTCGCTTGATTTTTTCCACACCGGTGAAAAGCTGCTGTGCCTCAATATTTTCTGTTTCTGCTTCTTCCAGCAATGCCAGCCATTCAAGAAACTGACCAAGTTGATGATGCAGAATTTTCTTTTCCTGATCGCCCACTTCAATTTTTATAGTGTTGATTGCTTTTTCAAGAGTTTCTTCATGATTATCCATGTTTTTCACCTGCCCTGGCTGATGATTTTTTCCTTGATTATATATCCTATTCGAGATGTAAGAGACTAATACCTTTCTTGATTGCTGTCCGCAACAGTTCCGCTTTTTAAAATCTTTCCCATCATTTTGCAATGTAATTCCAGGGCTTCCTTACCGTGTAATACAAATCGGATCAGCTTAACCCATTGGAGTGAGGGCAACATTTCTTTGACTGTTTTAAAAGCAATAGCAGCCGCCTCTTCCATAGGATAACCGAAAATCCCCGTCGATATTGATGGAAACGCAATACTTTCAATTTGCTGCTTTTCAGCAAGCTCAATGGCATTTCGATAGCATTCAGCCAACAGCTTTTCTTCAGGTTTGTCAACCCCGTATACAGGCCCGAGGCAGTGAATAACTACTTGGTTGGGCAGATTATGCCCCCCGGTAACCACGGCCTGCCCAGGTTTGATTGGGGCAAACTTGCGCCCTTCCTCCTCCAGGCCCGGTCCCGCTGCTCTGTGCAACGCCCCGGCTACCCCACCCCCGGGCCGTAGTTCGGCATTGGCAGCATTAACAACCGCCTTTATATTGGATTGGGCAGCAATATCACCATCAACACATTCAACAGTTATACCCCGCCATTCCAGTTGCATAGTATCGCCTCCATCATTGTTTTCTTATATAATAACTGAATCTATTCGCTATATGAAGGATAATCAATTTAAAATACAAACCCCGGATCATTAAGATCCGGGGCTGTGATTTTTAACAATGCTTGTTAGGGGTTAAATACCTGCCAACGCCGCATAGTCTTCCGGAACAAAACCGATAATCAGCTTCTTACCATCGCTTAATAGAGGACGGCGCATGATTCTGGGGTTTTCGTTAATTAAAAGTGCAGCCTGCTCATCATCAAGAGCTTTCATATCCAGGCCCATTTTTTTAAATGTAATACTCCCGGGATTCAGCAACTCCTTGATGGTGGTAGCACCGAGAGCAGCAATCTTTTCCAGCTCTTCTGCCATCAGAGGTTCTTTTATCAATTCGCGATATGTAAAAGCCACCTTGTTTTTCGAAAGCCACGCTTTCGCCTTACGACAGGTAGTTCAGGTATTAACACAATAAAAGTGAAGCATTGTTGTAACTCCTTTATTCTCCAATTTTCCAGGCTTCCCAAACCCGGCCGACCAGGTCGGGGCCAGGCTTAAGCGACTTCTTACCCGGTCTCCAACCTGAAGGAGTAGGTTCGTTTGTTTTGCGCACGTGCTGGAATGCCTGCAGCTGGCGAATAAGTTCATCAACGTTACGTCCAACCGGTGGAGTTAAAACTTCCATTGCCTGGATAACCCCGTCCGGATCAATCAGAAAGCGACCGCGCACATTAACTCCGCCTTCTTCATCATAAACACCATAGAGGGTTCCAATTTTTCCCCCGGTATCAGCCATCATTGGGTAGGGAACACCACCCTCAACCATTTTCGACAATTCAACTTCCTGCCAGATCTTATGGGTAAATTGACTGTCTACACTACAGGATAATACTTCAGCATCAAGATCCTTTATTTCTTTATACCTGGCGGCAACTGACGCCAACTCTGTCGGTCAGACAAAGGTGAAGTCGCCGGGGTAGAAACAAATAATCACCCATTTTCCCTGGTAATCCGCAAGCTTGACTTTTTTAAAAGCTCCTTCGTGAAAAACATTTGCTTCAAAATCAGGCGCTTTCTGGCCCACTTTTACACTCATAACCAATACCTCCTGTATATTTATATAGTGATTATAATTATATTCTATATTTTAATAATGATTCCTGCTTTATAAATTTTTTATTCGCTTTAATTATAAAATGTAGCCCTGCAGTTAACTACAATATCACGGCAGAGGGCGCCAAATAATAAATAAAGACCCACTCGCGGGAGCAGGTCTCTTGTTTACAGGCTGTCGGCAACAACAAATCAACTATTTCATTCAGACTGGTTTTCTATATAGTCGGGCATTAACCTTACCTTTTTAAGACGCAGTGAATTCAAGACCACATTCAGGGAGCTCAGGGCCATCGCCCCAGCGCCTATAATCGGGTGTAAAAGCCCAAAAAAGGCTACTGGTATAGCAATACTGTTATAGAACCAGGCCCAAAAGTAATTCTGACGTATTTTACCGAACGTTGCCCGTGATAATTTAATGGCTGATATTACCGAACCAAGGTTACCGCTCACCAGGGTAATATCTGCAGCTTCAATTGCCACATCAGTTCCGGTTCCGATAGCTATTCCCACATTAGCCTGTTTTAAAGCAGGAGCATCATTAATCCCATCTCCAACCATGGCAACCATCCCGTGTTCTGACTGCAACTCTTTTACTGCATCTACTTTTCCTTCCGGCAGCACTTCAGAGATTATTTCATTTATGCCAATCCGGGCAGCAATTGCTTCTGCCATAACTCGATTATCCCCGGTTATCATTGCAGTCTTTAGACCCATCTTTTTTAACTCTGCCACAGTTTCAATTGCTTCATCTTTTAATGTATCAGCAACGGCAGCCATGCCGGCAAGGGTCCGATCAATAGCAATCAGAACGGAACTTTTCCCTTTTTCTTCAAAATTTTTTATTTGCTTCTCCGCCCCATCCATTTTTACTCCATTCAACTCCATAAAGCGGCGGCTTCCGGCCAAAACCAGCTTCCCATCAACAATACCGCTAATACCCTGTCCCGTTATTGCCTTGAACTCGCTGACCGGCAAGCTATCCAGGCCCTCCTGCCTGGAATGATCAACAATAGCACCGGCCAGCGGGTGTTCAGAAACTGATTCCAGGCTCGCTGCCAGGCGCAGGACTAATTTTTGATTAAAATTATTAAATGTTGTGAAATCGGTAACTGTCGGCTGCCCCCTGGTCAGTGTACCGGTTTTGTCAAATGCAATTATCTTGACATCCTTCATAGTCTGAATCGCTTCGCCGCTGCGAATTAATATCCCCTGTTCCGCTCCCATTCCACTGCCAACCATCAAGGCTGTCGGAGTAGCCAGGCCAAGGGCACAGGGGCATGAAATTACCAGAACAGCCGTTGCAGCCATGAATGCCAAAGTAATTACAGGTGCCTCAAGGTTAGTCCAGGGTAAATCGAAAAAGCTGATCACCGAAAGGTGAAAACCGGGGAATATGATCCATGATATAAATGATGCCAAGGCAATTATGATTACAGTCGGAACAAAATAACCGGTAACCCGATCGGCAAATTCCTGGATCGGCACCTTGGAACCCTGGGCTTCTTCAACCAGCCTGATCACCTGGGATAAAAAAGTATCTTTACCAACCCTGGTTGCCCTGAACCTGAGAAAACCCTGTCCATTAATAGTAGCTCCAATTACTTCACTGCATGCCATCTTCTCAACAGGGATTGACTCACCCGTGGCCATCGATTCATCAACACTGCTGCTGCCGTCAAGGACCACACCATCTGTTGGTATTTTTTCACCCGGTTTAACCAAAATTTCATGTCCAACCCGCAGTTGGTCCAGGGGAATATCAATTTCCCGCCCGCTATCAATTATGCGGGCTGTTTTTGCTCCCAGGGCCAGCAGTTTCTTTATTGCCTGTGAAGCCCTGCCCCTGGCCCTGGTTTCCAGGTAACGCCCAACAAGATGCAGGGCCATAATACTGGCAGCCATTTCAACAAAAGTGGTCAGGGGGTAAAAAAAGTTTAGTAAGCTTAAAAGGTAAGGAAGGGCTGACCCAAGGGTAACCAGGGTATCCATGTTCGCGCTGAATCGTTTTAAGGCTTTAATAGTGCCCCGGTGAGTTTCCCAACCGGCAATGAATACAGCCGGAAAGGCCAAAATCACTGAAATTACAAAGTATCCGGGCAGAGGCCGAACGAACATATTAATCATCATCAACACCATAATTACTGAAGCAAAGGCAACAGCGAGCCACATTCGGGCAGCTGCCCGCCTGACTACACGTTCTTCACGGTCCTCGCCATCGCTCTTCTGTTCTGCAGTTTTTTCTCCTGCTTCTGTATTTACAACCCTGTAGCCCATTTCGCTAATCAGCTCGGCCAGTTTTTCCCTTGTAATGATCGAGTTGTCATAAGTGGCATATACTTTTCCGGAAGCAAAATTTACCCTTGCCCCGGTTACTCCTTCCGCATTCTGTAAAGTCGCTTCAATACCGGAAGCGCATGAGGCACAGCTCATCCCCTCCACCTGTAAAATAGCGTCTTCCTCCTGTGCTGAATCATCTTCCAGGTTTCCTTTAAAACCGGTATCTTCTATCTTATGCAATATTTGATCCAGTGAAACTACAGCAGGATCATATAGCAGGTAAGCCCTGGTCGTTGCCAGGTTAACCGCTGCTTCTTTCACTCCTTTCATATCCTGCAGCGCTTTTTCCAGGCTGCGGGAACAGGAGGCACAATGCATTCCTTCTATCATTAATGTTATTTTTTTCATTTTATTTCACCTTCGCTCCATATTAACTCAGTGTAGTACTATTAGTGGAACAGCTAATAAAGAAGCTCCTGCTTTTCAGCTAAATCTGCCAGGCTGATCTGGCCAAGCTGATCCTCTATCGCTTTTTTCAGGCCAATCCAGGCCAGGTGTGTTGAACAATGCTCTGATCTTTCACAGATGGAGGGATCATCAGCACATTCCACCGGGGCTACAGAACCTTCCACTGTTTTGATTATTTCAAGAAGGGTTATCTTGCCGGGAGGCCTGGTCAGGGTATAACCACCCCGGCTTCCTTTTTTTGTAGCGACAAAAGCATTTACACGCAGGGGAAGCATAACCTGCTCCAGGTATTTAAGAGAAATGTCCTGCCTTAAAGCAATATCTTTTAATTTAACCGGTTCTCCCCCGGGTTGCATAGCCATATCTACCATAGCCCTTATTGCATAACGTACTTTAGTGGAAAGCTGCATTAATGTAACCTCCTTGTTGGAAAAAATTGGCTGTCAGATTCAGCCATTAAACAAAGCCGTTGAAATGTATCTTTCCGCCAGATCCGGGCAGATAACTACGATTAGCTTCTTTTTGTTTTCATCTTTTTCGGCAATTTTCAAAGCCGTATGAACAGCCGCACCTGCAGATATTCCAACCAGCAAACCTTCTTCCCTGATCATTTTACGAGCTGTCTCAATAGCCTCTTCTCCCTTGACCCTGATAACTTCATCAATCAGGTCGACCTGCAAAACTTCGGGGATGAAACCTGCACCCAAACCCTGTATTTTATGCGCAGCAGGAGTACCGCCGGATAAAACCGGAGATTCATCTGGTTCCACCGCAACAACCAAAAGCGAAGGCTTTCGTTTTTTCAGTTCGCGGGCTACTCCCGTTACAGTACCTCCGGTTCCGACCCCCGAAACCAATATGTCAATCCTGCCGTCTGTATCAGACCATATCTCTTCAGCTGTTGTAACTGAGTGTATTTCGGGGTTGGCCGGGTTCGCAAACTGCAGCGGCATAAAGTAATTACTGTTTTCTGTCGCCAGCTTTTCGGCCTGTTCCACCGCCCCTTTCATCCCCAGGCTGCCAGAAGTGAGAATCAGCTCGGCACCCAGGGCTTTGAGCAGGGCTTTGCGTTCGTCACTCATTGTTTCAGGCATAACCAGGACACATTTATAGCCTTTTGCAGCACTAACCATGGCCAGGGCAATACCCGTATTTCCGCTGGTCGGCTCGATTATCACCGTGTCAGGACCTATCAAGCCTTTTCTTTCTGCAGCATTAATCATACTCATACCGATCCTGTCTTTGACGCTCCCGCCCGGGTTTAACGATTCAAGCTTGGCTGCCAGCCGGGCTTTCCCCCCGGCATTGATCCTGTCGAGGTAGACCATAGGTGTCCTACCTATCAGACCTGTTACATCTCCGGCTATATTCATACTTGACCTCCAGACCTATAAAAGTTTATATAGTAATATTATAGGATATATATATTAATATATTATCAAAACGTCATATTAAAGTCAACGCGGGTTGTGAAAGCGATTCTCTTTTTTTGCGCAGCAGGAAAAGGGGGAATCATGTTTAATAGAATAAAATACAATGCTATTCGCTTCTATCCGGGCGGAAGTCCGAGCAACTGCAGAAGGGAGCATTACAATGGAGCATTATGAAAAGCTTGGAGTTTTTTACCTGGGCAGACCTTATAATCTGGCCGAGAAAAAGCCAGGCGAGGGACTGCTGCTTTACGATTCCAAGGATATGGTTACTCATGGTGTCTGTGTCGGCATGACCGGCAGTGGAAAAACCGGCCTCTGTGTAGCACTGCTGGAAGAGGCAGCTCTTGACAATATCCCTGCAATTGTAATTGACCCTAAAGGAGATTTAACCAACCTGCTGTTAACTTTTCCTGATCTTAAACCGGAAGACTTCCGACCCTGGATTAACGAAGATGATGCCCGTAAGAAAGGGTTATCGCCAGACGACTACGCCGAAAACCAGGCCAGCTTATGGAGTAATGGCCTGGCGTCATGGAACCAGGACGGGGAAAGAATTCGTTATTTGAAAGATTCGGCAGAATTTGTCATATACACACCGGGGAGCACAGCCGGAATACCGGTTTCCATCCTTGATTCGTTTTCCGCTCCGGCCCCGGCTATTATTGAAGACCTTGAATTGCTGCAGGACAGGGTTAGCGGAACAGCAAGCAGTATTCTTGGTCTGATCGGGATCAGCGCCGACCCAATTAACAGCAGGGAACACATCCTCATTTCAAACATTCTGAGCCAGGTCTGGCAGGAAGGTCGCGATCTTGATCTCGCTTCCCTGATTCAACAAATACAAAATCCGCCTTTCTCACAGGTTGGAGTAATGAACCTTGAGTCTTTTTATCCTTCAAAAGACCGGTTTACACTCAGTTCACAGTTAAACAACCTGCTGGCTTCACCAAGCTTCGCCGGTTGGCTCCAGGGTGAATCACTGAATATTAACAGCCTGCTTCACACCACAAAAGGAAAACCTAAAGTATCAATTTTTTCAATTGCTCATCTTGGCGAAAATGAACGGATGTTTTTTGTTTCACTACTCCTGAACCAGGTTTTAAGCTGGATTCGTTCCCAGTCTGGAACTACCAGCCTGCGTGCCCTGCTTTACATGGATGAAATATTTGGCTTCTTCCCTCCCGTTGCCAACCCGCCCTCCAAGGCCCCCCTCCTTACCCTGTTAAAACAGGCACGGGCCTATGGTCTGGGAATAATGCTGACCACTCAGAACCCGGTTGACCTTGATTACAAGGGTCTGGCCAATACCGGCACCTGGTTTATCGGACGCCTCCAGACTGAAAGGGATAAAATGCGCTTAATTGACGGGCTTTCCGGCGCGGCAGCAGCTGAGGGAGTGAAGTTCAACCGCAAGGAAATGGAACAGGTAATATCAGGTCTTGGGCAAAGAGTGTTTTTGATGAACAATGTCCACCAGGATGCTCCACTTGTTTTTGAAACAAGATGGTGTATGTCCTACCTGCGCGGACCTCTTACCCGTAATCAGATCAAAAGCCTGATGGATCCAATGCGCAGCCGTGTAACCGAGCCGCTCTTAAAAGAACCACTTGTTCAGGAGGCTCCACCCCACCAGCAGGCACCTCCCCCTGCCGAAATTCCAGCAGAACCTGTTGTGATAACTCCTGCTGACCACCCCCCGGGAGCAGAGGCTCAGGAAGTTGAAAGTACGGCCTCGGAAAGCGGTGTTTTCATTCTGCCTCCGGGTATTAACCAGGCTTACCTGCCGGTTCGCAGCAGGCTTGGGCCGGGAGAAGCTATAGTGTACAGACCAATGGCCCTTGGCAGTGCCCAGATGGCTTTTGTTAATGACAGGATCAATCTGCGTAAAAGCAGGGAGCTGCTGATGGCTACAGCTATTACTGATGATGTTTTCCCGGTTGACTGGAGCCAGGCTTTGAGGCTGGAAGAACTTGATCTTTCGGAAATTGAAA
>CAYMIW010000010.1:0-80259 GCA_964390725.1 uncultured Syntrophomonadaceae bacterium
ATCTTCAATTTTTATCACCGCATCAAAGCCGGGAGGCAGGGCATTTCCGGTGTTGGCATAACTAAAATCTTCGTCAGCTTTTAGCCGGAGGGGAGTCTGGTCTGATGCCCCAAAAGTATTTTCTGCTTGCACGGCAATACCGTCCATCGCTGCGGCATGATAACCGGGCATGGAAAGAGTGGCGAAAACCGGGTCGGCGGTAATGCGGTTAAGCGCTTTACCAACCTCAAGGTTTTCCGTCCGGCGGGGTATTGCTGTTTCCTGCAGAAACAGGTTGAGTGCTTCCTGCCTTGGGGTGTTGCTTAAATATACTTTTCGCATCATAACCCTCCTGCTGATATCATATAAAATTCATTGCCGATAAAATACTTAAATAACCTTATACCAGTTTATTATTCCCAGAGCATTATCTCAACTAAAGTATTTTCTGCCAGGCCTTCATTCTTTTCCGGTATAACCAGTAAACCATCGGCTTCGGCCAGAGTTCGCAGCATGCCTGAACGGCCAAAAACAGGAACTGCCCTGATTACTCCGTTATCATTTTCTAACTTAACCCTTACATATTCTGTCCGCCCCGATTTTGAAGGAACGTTCCGGGCCAGGGTTGCCTTAACCGTGGGGTAGAAAGGTTTGGCTGTTATCCCTCTCAGGCGATCGATAACTGCTTTTCCGAAAACTGAGAAAATATTCAGAGCTGATACCGGGTGGCCGGGTAACCCAAGAACAGGTTTACCATTGCAGTTTGCCAGTAAAGTTGGTTTGCCGGGTTGAATGGCAATACCTTCTACCAGCAAACCGGGGCTGCCCAGTTCATTCATCGTGCGTGCGGTATAATCACGGCTGCCTACCGAACTTCCTCCGGAAAAAATGAGGAAATCAACTTTATCCAGCATTTCCCTGCTTTTTTCCATAAATGTTTCAAACCGGTCGGGCAGTATACCGCCTGAAATACTATATGATTCCATCTGGGCTGTCATATACTGCAGGGCGGGGGCGTTACTGTCACGTATTTTCCCCGGTTCCAGATTTTTTGAGTGATAATCAGTTAGTTCATCGCCGCTGGAAAAAAAACCGACAAGCGGCCGGCGATGGACTTCCACTTCAGTAATGCCGAGTGAAGCCAGCATGCCAATTTCGGGAGCGCGCAGACGGTGACCTGTTTCTAAAGCAACAGCGCCTTCCTGCAGGTCTTCCCCCCTGTGAACGACGTTTTCCCCGGGAGCAATTTGTCTGAATGCCTGAATCAAAGAGCCGCTGACGTCTGTATCTTCGATCATTAATACTGCATCTGCACCGGTGGGCAGCATCCCCCCGGTATGAACCAGGCAGCATTCTCCACTGCTGATTGCCGGCGCTACGGTGCCCATCAAAATTTCACCTGTGCATTCAAGCATGGCCGGCATACCTTCACCGGCTCCGAATGTGTCACGCGCTGACAGGGCATAACCGTCAACAGTTGACCGGTTAAAGTTAGGAACGTTTTCAGGAGCATGAATTGTTTTTGCAAGAATTCTGCCACCTGCTTGTTCCAGGGGAATAATCTCTCCGTTAAGCGGTAGAAAATTATTATTAATAATATCTAATACTTTATCAGGTTCAGTGACGTTCATTAATTTCATTGGAGCACCCCGGCGTATCAATGTATTAAAATCTTTCAGATCATAAAAAAACCTGTTCCCCACGAAGAATGGAAACAAGGCTTTCTGCCACAGTCTCCTTTCCAAATACGGGAGGCGGGGGGATTTCTCCCCCTACCCTGGCCTGCCACCATAGTGTTTCAGACACTGTAGGTGAACAGGCTCGGAGGCTTATATTATTTATTTAATATTATATCACAACTTGCTTTTTCGCAAAGGTGGTTCTCCGGATCATCTGTCTGCCGGTTTAGCAGCAGTTATATTTTCCTGCATTTCTCAGGGAAAAGTAAGTTAGTATGGAAAGAGCAGCAGGCCCATCAAAGCTCCGATCCCGATGTAATAAATAGGGCTGATTTGATAAAGCAGGCTGGCAATAAGAATTACTGCAAAGATTAATGCCGAAGGGAGATCAATAACAGCTGTCAGACCTAATGAATAAGAGGCAAGCAGAATAAGGGCAATCATCGCTGAACGCAAGCCCTTTAAAATTTTTTCGGTGCCCGGTTTTTGGATCAACCTGAACAGGATTCGGGATAGCAAAAGCAGCAAAACCAGTGATGGAGTAATTACACCTAGAGATGCAACGAGTGAACCGGCAACCCCGGCCAGTTTGTAACCGATAAAAGTAGCAGCGTTGATTGAAACCGGTCCCGGTGTCATTTCTGCTATGGCAATAACATCAAGAAATTCTGCAGGGCTAAGCCATTGATTAACAGTAATTACTTCTGCTTCCATCAGGGGGATCATCGCGTATCCACCACCGATGGTGAACAGACCAACTTTCAGAAAAGAAAAGTAAAGCGTGAGAAGGAGTTCAATCACTGTCATTATTCCTCCTGCTTAATAAAAGTCCAATCAATCCCCCGCTTACCAGAATCAAAATCGGATGCAACTGGGTGATGATGGCGATAACAAGAAGAGCAATGCTTAGAATTATACTGTTTCGATCATCCAGTATATCCCGCCCCATCTTTATGGCAGCATAGGCGATCAGGGCTACCACTGCCGGACGAATGCCATAAAATGCAGCCTGGAAATAAATGTTGTCATGAATAAGGGGATAGAGCCAGGCAGCAATAATCAACAAAATTATTACTGAAGGGGCGGTAACTCCGACAGCAGCGGCAATGCCTCCGGCAGTTCCCCGCAACCTGACCCCGATTTGAATAGCGCTGTTAAGGGCCAGCTGGCCCGGCATGCCCTGGGTGATAATTAGGATGTCTGAGAAAGTAGTTTGGCTGACCCATTTGTGTTTTTCCACGACTTCCTGCTGGATAACAGGTAGAATAGCGTAACCGCCGCCAAAAGTAAAAGCGCCCACCTTAAAAAATGTGAGCAGGATTGTCCAGATAGTCTCTTTACCGGTTTTTGATTTTTCCAATCTAGGCAAAACTGTTTCTCTCTTTCAGAAAATATAGGGGTTATTGTTAGTTTTCTTCAACCATGGTTTTATTAACCTGTTCTTTTTTTGGTTCAAGGCTTTCGAAAACTCTCATCACTGCCTGGAGCGATGTGATTAATTTTTCTCTTTCTTCCGGCTGAAGATTATGGGCCAGATTATTGAAGCGAAAGGCGCGTCTTTCGAAAACCAGGCGTGAAAGCTGACGTCCGTAGGATGTCAGCGCTACCCTGACTATTCTCCGGTCATTTTCATCACCACGCCTTTTAACCAGGTTAAGATTAACGAGGCGATTCACAAGGCGGGTAGCGGCACTCTCGGCCAGGTATATCTCGGAACTTAGTTTCCCCATGGTCAGGTCATCATGAAAGTAGAGGACCAGTAAAGCGTTAATCTGGCTCGGGGTTATTCCAAGTCCGGTCAATTCACGATTTTCTTCAGCATTGAGGTAATGCATCAGCCTGGGGAAAATAGCCTGGATGGCGGATGTAAATTTTTCAGCATCCCTGTATTCATTGCTCATCGCTCATGCTCCTTATGGTAAAGCCTTAATTGGTGGGCAAATCTAATCTTAGGTTAGGCCATTTGTTTAAATATGTCAAGGTAAAAGCCCTGCAGCGATTAAAACACAGCTATTGCAGTATAAAAGAAGCGAAACTCCCTTGCGGTTGTTGGCCTTAAAGCATTTTGATATACTTAAAAAAGAGTTTAATAAAACAGCTGGAGCTTGAAACTGCCCGCTTTAAATGCAGATCAACCTCCGGCATGAAGGCAGGTGAGCTTATTATGCTTTCACTGATTGGTATTGCCCCCCACCCCGCAATTATTATTCCCGAAATCGGAAAAAGTGAACTGGATAAGGTAAGTAAAACTGTTACCGGGATGAGAAAACTCGGTAAACTATTTAAGGAAGAATCGCCGGAGCTGCTGATTGTAATAACCCCTCATGGTTCTGCTTTCAGGGAAGGGCCTGCTATTCTTACCGGTAAACAACTCAAAGGTAATTTTGGACAGTTTGGGTTTCCTTCGATTCGGGTTGAATTTGAAACTGATCAGCAATTGCTGGAACTGGTAAAACAGGAGACTGCAGATGGATTAGTTTATCCGGTCTTTATGGAAGGCAGCGGCAGTCTTGATCATGGAGCCATGGTCCCCCTCTACTATCTTAATGAAGCGGGCTGTAAGGTGCCAGGTTTACACATTACTTTTGGGTTTAACCCACCCCGTGATTTGTATCAATTCGGGCAGGCTCTCAGAAGGGCTGTAGATAAAAGAGGTCTAAAAACTGCTGTTTTAGCCAGTGGAGACCTGTCACATCGCTTAATACCCGGAGCTCCTGCCGGTTATAACCCCCGGGGGGCAGAATATGATCGCCTTCTTGCCGAGCAGTTAGGCAGTGGTAAAGTAGAAGAAATATTAGATATTGATCCTGTTTTAATAGAAGAGGCAGGGGAGTGTGGTTATCGCTCCTTTGTGATTGCTCTGGGGACCATTGCCGGTGAAAAATTTGAAACAGATATTTTTTCTTATGAAGGCCCATTTGGAGTTGGTTATCTCGTGGCTGCTATAAAGCCCCGGGTCGAAGGGAATAATCCTGAATCAAACCCGGCAAAACTGGCCCGTGAAGTTCTTGAACAATACTTTTCCGGCGTAGAAAAGGGTTTGGAATTCTCCGGCGGGGGACAGCTGTTCCAGGAAAAGGCCGGGGCATTTGTTTCTTTGAAAAAAAATAGCAAGCTGCGCGGTTGTATCGGCACAGTTGAACCAGTCAGAAAGAATCTTTATGAAGAAATAAAGGCAAATGCTGTAAGCGCAGCAGTTCAGGATCCCCGGTTTTCGCCGGTCAGTGCCGACGAACTGGGGGATATTTCTATATCAGTTGATGTTTTAAGTCCCCTGGAGAAAATATCAGGGATAAAAGAGCTCAATCCGGAAAAATACGGAGTGCTTGTGCGCAGTGGTCATCGCTCCGGCTTGCTGTTGCCCGACCTTGAGGGGATAGATACACCTGAAACCCAGGTATCTATTGCCATGCAAAAAGCCGGTATAAGTTCTGATCAACCTGTTGAGCTATATCGTTTTACAGTAACCCGCTACCGGGAGTAAAAATAGTTTACCCGAGGAGATGAGGTAGATTTGCACAGGGCATTATACCAGGAACCTGCAGGAAACAAGGTGCGCTGTATGCTGTGTCCGCAGGTTTGCCTGCTGGGTGAAGGGCAGACAGGCGATTGCGGGGTTCGGGTGGTTGAATCAGGTACGTTGTATACCATGAACTATGGTTGTCTGGCTGCTGCCAACGTGGATCCGATTGAGAAAAAACCTCTTTATCACTTTTATCCCGGCCACAGTATTCTTTCTCTCGGCACAATTGGCTGTAATTTACACTGTTCATTCTGTCAGAACTGGGCCCTGGCCAGGGGAGATAATCACCTTTGTCGTGAAGAGATCAGCCCGGAGTCAGTTCTGGCCATGCTGGAAAGTAGAAGGGAAGATAATCAGCTGGCCGGTGTGGCTTACACTTATAATGAGCCCTTAATCTGGTACGAGTTCGTTCTCCGGACAGCAGAACTTCTTCATAAGCATGGATACCGAAACGTTCTGGTTACAAATGGTTTTATCAATCTCGATCCGCTGATGGAAATGCTACCTTATATTGATGCAATGAATATTGATGTTAAGGGCTTTACAGATCAATTTTATCGTGAGTACTGCCGCGGAAGAAAAAAACCTGTACTCAGAACTGTTGAGAAAGCAGTTGAAAGTTGTCATGTAGAAATAACCTGCCTGCTAATACCATCTTTAAATGATAGCCCGGCAGAACAACAAGAACTGGCAAGTTGGCTGGGCAGTCTCAGCCCCGACCTGGTTTTGCATTATTCAAGGTATTTTCCCAACTACCGGATGGAGCTTCCGCCCACGCCTGAATCAACCCTGAAACGTACCCTTGAAATAGCCAGAAAGCACCTTCACTATGTATATCCAGGGAATATTGATCTTCCCGGCGGAGCAGATACTATCTGCCCGAATTGTTCCAACCTGCTAGTATCACGCTCGGGATACCGGGTCAGGATGGTGGGTCTCGATGGCAACCGCTGCAACAACTGTAACAGCGAGATAAGTATAGTAGTTTCGTAATAAAAGTAAAGAAATCATTTATCAGCCTGCCCGGGGTTGCTTCAGTTTCGCTTCTTGGTTAAAATATTCTTTGAGTTAATATTTGTTTTTACAGCTGATTAAAGGTTTTTTAGAGTTTTTAAGCGAAGTATAGGAAAGTTTAAGTATAATGGATACGGCCTGCCCGGGCTGAATAATAACCAGGGGTTTAAACCATAGTGGCTATCTGGGAAAGCATTGTTGCAGCAATTATGCAGTTGAATGTTGAATGGCGCGATATCGTTGATATTGTGATTATGTCGTATGTTTTTTATCGTTTAATCCTGATTATTCGCGGCACAAGGGCAGAACAGCTTGTTAAAGGGTTGATCATTCTTCTTTTAGCCATGGTTATCAGTGATCAGGTTGGTTTTGATGCCTTCAACTGGACCCTCCGGCAGGTAATGACCATCGGGTTAATTGCTATTCCAATTGTTTTCCAGCCAGAGCTGCGCCGGGCTCTTGAACACCTGGGCAGGGGGAAAATATTTAAAACACCATACTGGAACTGGAGTACGCAGGATTTCGAGAGTATGCTTACCGAGCTAATCAAGGCTATTCCGGTTCTCGTTAAAAAGCGGATCGGTGCGCTTATCGTTATAGAAAGAACAACCGGCCTAAAAGACTGGGTTAGTACTGGCATTCCCATAGAAGGTGTGGTCACTGCGGAACTGCTGATTAATATATTCTTTCCCCGCAGTCCCCTTCACGACGGAGCGGTGATTATGCAGGGCAACCAGGTAGTTGCGGCAGGCTGTTACCTGCCTCTTACCGAAGATCCCACATTAAGTAAAGAGCTGGGCACCAGGCACCGGGCAGCTATTGGTATCAGCGAAAATTCCGACGCTGTTGCAATTGTAATATCTGAAGAAACGGGTATTATTTCAATTGCCCATGATGGGGTGCTGACCCGTTATCTTGATGAGAAAAAATTGCGGTCGGTTCTTCGCGAGTTGTTGTCTCCCGAGCGTAGTGAAGGATTAAGTTTTTGGTCCCGGAGGGCGAATAAGTAATTATGGATAATTTTTTACGCAGCAACAACCTGGTTCGGATCATTTCCTTATTTCTGGCGGTAATCCTCTGGCTGTTTGTTACGGGAGATAAAATCACCCGGACAACTCCATCGCGGAAAGTATGGCAGGATGTCCCGCTGCGTGTTGAGAACTTGAACCAAAACTATGTGGTAACAGATATACCTTCTTCTATTAATGTAACGCTGGAAGGGCTTCCTGAGGCTTTTGAAGATCTGCCTGTTAATGAAATCGATGTATTTGTGGATTTATCAAATAAGGAAGCTGGCAATCACCTGGTTCGCGTCCAGGGTTCTCCCCCGCGTGGGCTTAGCCTGGTTTTGCTCGAACCGGAGCAGGTTCGGGTTTCAATCGAAGAGTATCAAAGTGAGGATTTTGAACTGGAAGTTGAGCTCGTGGGAGAACCGGCTGACGGATGGAGTCTGGCTGATTTCTCTGTAGCCCCGGAAGAGGTTTTGATTGGAGCTCCACAGTCAGTTTTTGAAAGAATTTACCGTGTTGTTCTTCTGGTTGACATAACGGGAATGCGTTTAATCGAAAGCATCGAGGTAACTCCTGTAACCTATGATGAAGAAGGGAGCAGGGTTAACGGCATGGTTATTGACCCATCGTTGATCACAGTGCGCCTGGAATTTGAAAGAGCGAGTGAGCCGGAACTTCCGGATGAGAGTGAAGAATAGAACGTAAGGGGGATTATATTTGGGAATATTATTTGGAACCGATGGAATCAGGGGTGTGGCTAATCGTGAATTAACCCCTGAGCTTGCTTTTAAAATTGCCAGAATTACCGCCTGGCTGCTGGGTCGAAATAACGAAAACCCGGTTTTTTTGATCGGAAAAGATACACGGCTTTCCGGGTCCATGCTGGAAAGCGCGCTGACAGCCGGCATAACCTCTGTAGGTGGTGAAGTGCATCTGCTTGGGATAACCTCAACCCCGTCTGTTGCCTTCCTGACCAGGCGGCTTTCTGCTGCGGCGGGCATAGTAGTTTCCGCTTCTCATAATCCTATAGAAGATAATGGATTAAAAATATTCGACAGCAGTGGTTATAAGCTTTCCGATGATGTTGAAAATGAAATTGAAGAGATTTATTACCGGGAGTTTGATCAACTTTCGCGTCCGGAAGGAGCTCTGGTTGGACAGGCAATTAATGACTCTGATGCCGTTCAACAGTATCTCCATTATTTGCATGATTTGTCTGCCCCCCTGGCCGGCTTAAAAGTAGTAGCCGATTGTGCCCATGGGGCCGTTTGCCGTATTGCCGGTGAGCTGCTGGTTAAACTTGGCGCCGAAGTGGTAATGCTGCACGATAGTCCGGATGGCACTAAAATTAATGTTAAATGTGGTGCTACCGATACGGAGGATTTGCAGAAAGCTGTTGCTGAAAGTGAAGCAGCGCTGGGTCTGGCTTTTGATGGAGATGCCGATCGGTTGATTGCCATTGATGAAAAGGGCAGCATTGTCGATGGAGACGCCGTGATGGCAATATGTGCCTTAAATATGTTGCAAAAGGGGACATTGAAAAACAATACCCTTGTAACAACTGTAATGAGTAACGGTGGTCTCGATATTCTTGCTGAAGACAACCAGATAACCATTATCCGTACTGCGGTGGGAGACAGGTATGTTCTTGAGAAAATGCTGGAAGGCGGATTTAATCTTGGTGGAGAACAGTCTGGTCATATTATATTTTCCGATCATGCTACCACGGGAGATGGCCTTTTAACTGCCATTGAACTTCTGAAAATAGTCCAGGAAAAGCAACGTCCACTTTCAGAACTTGCCTCGGTTTTAGAAAGGCTTCCACAGATACTTGTTAATCAAAAAGTGGGCAATAAAGAAGGTTGGTCTGAAAATACCAGGATCAAAGAAGCAATCAGAAAAGTAGAAGCAGCACTCGGCAGGCACGGACGTATTCTTGTCCGTCCATCGGGAACAGAACCAAAAATTCGTGTTATGATTGAAGCGCCGTTAGCGCAGGACAAACTTGAAGAGTATGCTTATTCCCTGGCGGATGTCATTGCCAGGGAGCAGGGCTGAGTGAATATTATTAGATAAAGGGAATATCCGGTAAAACCCTGGCTGGATTATCCGATCATTAACTGGGGGAATTGGCATGTGTGGAATCGTTGGTTATACGGGAAGGAAAAGGGCTTCCTCAATTATTATAGATGGATTGAAAAAACTTGAATACCGCGGTTACGATTCAGCCGGGTTAGCCCTGCAGCAGGATGGCCTGCTTGCAGTAACCAAGGCTGCCGGGTCGGTTGCTTCCCTTGAGTCTAAACTTGATTCTTCCAGCGAAGCAACCGTGGGGATCGGTCATACCCGCTGGGCAACTCATGGCGGGCCATCTGATGAAAATGCTCACCCTCACAGTAGCTGCGGTGGGGAAATAGCCCTGATTCACAATGGCATCATTGAGAACTACCAGGTCCTAAAAAATGAACTCATGAAAGATAACCGCCATGTTTTTAGTTCAGAAACTGATTCTGAAATTCTTGTTCACCTGATCGAGGAATACTACAGCGGAGATCTGCTTGCTGCTGTAAATAAAGCGTTAAAAAGGGTAACAGGTTCCTATGGCCTGGTTGTGCTTTCATCTCGTGAGCCGGGGCGAATTGTCTGTGCCCGTCGCGACAACCCCCTCATTATCGGAATTGGTGAAGGAGAAAATATTGTCGCATCCGATATCCCGGCCCTTCTCTCCCATACACGTAAAACCCTCGTTATGGAAGATGGAGAAATCGCTTCGGTAACAGCAGATCGGGTTGAGCTTTTTGACAGCAGTGGCAATCCCCTTGAACGGGAGTATTTTAACATAACCTGGGATATTGATGCTGCTGAAAAAGGCGGGTTCGAACATTTTATGCTGAAGGAAATTATGGAACAGCCTGCAGCAGTTAAGGAGACAATGCGGCAAAGAATCAACCCGGAGACAGGTAAAGTTGTTCTCGATGAACTTGGTGTTGATGTTAATGTGCTAAAAAATTTGAAAAAATTACATATTGTGGCTTGTGGTACTGCTTATCATGCCGGGCTTCTAGGTAAAAAAGTTATCGAGAAACTGGCTGGAATACCTGTAAATGTTGATGTCGCATCTGAGTTTCGCTATGGTGAACCGCTATTTGATAAAAATGAACTGGCAATTGTAATCAGCCAATCCGGTGAAACGGCCGATACATTGGCTGCATTACGCCTGGCGCAGCGAGAAGGAGTAAAGGTTCTGGCAATTACCAACGTTGTTGGCAGTTCTGTTTCAAGGGAAGCTGACCATGTGTTTTATACCTGGGCAGGTCCCGAAGTAGCTGTTGCCTCCACCAAGGCTTATTTGACCCAGTTGATTGCCCTTTATCTTTTTGCCTTACTTTTGGGGGAAATACGTGGCACAATTGACCAAGATACTTACCCGAAACTGGTTTCTGCCTTAAAAAACCTGCCGCAGCAGCTGCAGCAGGTACTGGCAGCAGATAATCTAAAAAGATTAAAAGATTATTGTCGGCATCTGGCCGGCTGGGATAGCGCTTTTTTTGTCGGCCGGGGTTTTGATTACCCGGTAGCCATGGAGGGAGCTCTTAAATTAAAAGAGATCTCTTATATCCAGGCTGAGGCCTACGCGGCCGGAGAGCTAAAGCACGGCCCACTGGCCTTGATTGTTGAGGGAGTGCCGGTGATAGCCCTTGCTACCCAGGAAGCTATTCTGGATAAGTTAATGAATAATATCCAGGTTGTAAAAGCTCGCGGTGGTAGAGTATTTGCAATAACCCAGGAAGGTTTTGAAGGGATAGAAGCACAGGTTGATGCAGCTCTCTATTTGCCTCGCACAGAAGATATCCTTGCTCCCGTGTTAAGTGCTGTGCCTACGCAGCTTATTGCCTATTATGCAGCAGTAGACCGCGGCAGCTCGGTTGATAAACCACGGAACCTGGCAAAAAGCGTTACCGTGGAATAAGGAGATTTTTTATGACAGAGAAAAATGAAGCGGATTTAAAAACTAATTTTATCTATACCATGATCAAGGAAGACATTGATCAAGGATTGCTGGAAGCAGCCCGGGTTCATACCCGCTTCCCGCCTGAGCCGAATGGTTACTTGCATATTGGACATGCCAAGGCTGTGCTGTTAAATTATGGCATATCAAGAGATTTTAAAGGCAAATTCAACCTGCGCTTTGACGATACAAACCCAATCAAAGAAGAGCAGGAATTTGTCGATTCAATTATTGAAGATATTCGCTGGCTCGGAGCGGAGTGGGAGGACAGGCTCTTTTTTACCTCCGATTATTTTGAAGTGAAGTACGAATTTGCCCAGCGGCTGATCAGGGCAGGCAGGGCTTACGTTTGCGATTTAAATCCTGAAGAAATCAGGAACTACAGGGGTACCCTCACCGAAGCTGGAACGGAAAGTCCTTACCGCAACCGTTCTGTTGATGAGAATATTGATCTTTTCGATAGAATGCGCCGCGGAGAATTTGAAAATGGTAGCAGGGTTCTCCGGGCAAAGATTGACATGACTTCCGGGAACCTAAATATGCGTGACCCTGTTCTTTATCGCATTCTTCATGCTGAACATCACCGCACCGGCGATAATTGGTGTATTTATCCCATGTATGACTTTGATCACCCTTTTTCTGATGCCCTGGAAGGGATTACGCATTCTCTTTGTTCCATAGAATATAGCGATCATCGGCCGCTTTATGACTGGATTGTCGATAATGCTCTCGAACTGATGCCCAAAGTAATCAAGTTCCGCTCAAGACAGACTGAATTTGCCCGTCTGAATATGACCTATACAGTTATGAGCAAACGGAAATTAAGAAGACTGGTTGAAGAAAAGCATGTGGCAGGATGGGATGATCCACGCATGCCAACCATAGCCGGTTTACGGCGGCGTGGAGTTACTCCTGAAGCAATTGCCGACTTCCAGGACAAGGTGGGGGTTTCAAGATCTGACAGCACGGTAGACCTGGCGCTCCTGCAGCATTGTATCCGGCAGGATCTTGAATCAAAAACCCCAAGGTTAATGGTAGTGTTGGACCCGATTAAGGTAAAAATTACTAACTGGCCTGAAGGCGAAATGGAAATGGTCGAGATGGAAAACATGCCGGGCAATGATAGCGCGGGAACTCGGATGGTGCCCTTTTCCGGTGAAATATTCATTGAACGGGACGACTTTATGGAAGAACCGCCGAAAAAATTTTTCCGCCTTGCTCCCGGCAGGGAAGTGCGTCTTAAAGGAGCTTATATTATCTGTTGTGAAGAAGTGATTAAAGATGATGCCGGTAATCTTACCGAGTTGCGCTGTAGCTACGACCCCCGGACCAAAAGCAATGCGGATACCAGCGGCAAAAAGGTAAAAGGCGTTATCCACTGGGTATCAGAGAAACATGCTACCAGGATTGACGTTAATCTTTATGATAACCTGTTTACTGTCGAGAATCCTGAGGAAGATGATGAAAAGGATTTTACAGATCATATCAACAAACAATCACTGGTCACCTGTAAAAACGTTCCTGCTGAACCTGCTGTTGCCGATGCTGTTCCGGGAAACCGTTTCCAGTTTTTACGCAAGGGTTATTTTTATTATGATCCCCAGTCTTCCACTGAAATGAATCCGGTTTTTAACCGAATTGTTGCCCTGCGGGACAGTTGGGCCAGGATGAAGAAATAATAGGGAATAAAGTACCTGCAGAAAAACACGGGCATCCTGTTGAAGGATGCCCGTGATAGTTCTTGCATGCCGGCATTTAGAGTAGAAGAATTGAGCCGGTTCCTAATCAACATTGAGGAACCAGAGCCCGGCAACACGGTTGTCATCATCAAAAACGACCCTGACATTCATCTTTTCGCCGTCAAAGGCAGTTAAGGTATTTACTGCCCTGTAGTCTTGAACAGTTTCAACTTTTTTTTCGATCTCGCCCTGGTAAGGTCCGGTCCGGGCAAGAAGGTTTTGCCAGGATTTCTCAAGCTGTTTGACAGACATTGCTTTCTTCATTTCGGTGTTGAAATAGGAGGCGGCTTTTTCATAATCCTCCGCCACCAGGTAAGAAATGAACTCAGCAGAAAGATCGGTAATCTCACCATCCAGGGGCGGCCCTGCAGGCACCGGTTCGCTGCCGCAGGAAACAATAAATAAGGTTGCCGCAGCTAAGTATAGAAGAATAAAACTTTTTTTAATAAACATTATATACTTCCTTTCGTTAAGCGATAGGATATTTTCTTTACCCATACTATCATAGGATTATTAACCTGGTTTTGCAACAGGATAAACCCATCGGTTTACTGTCCGGGAGGAGTAAAAATGGAACAGCGTTACACAGTAGAATATAAGAACTGTGTTATCCCATTTGTCGTTGTCAGGAAAAAGGTACGCAACATTAATATCAGGATCAGACCTGATTCTACTATACTTGTTTCGGCTAATAAGTTAGTTCCCATTGAATACCTTGAGGGGCTGGTGCTGATGAAGGCCGAATGGATTATGAAGAACCTGGAAATTATTGATCAAAAAATTAATGCCGGCTCCATGTATCGCTTTATTTCCGGGGAAATAATCGATTACCTGGGAGAACAATGTGAACTGCAGGTGATAGAAACTGATCAGGTGGAGCAGGCTGTGCTTGAAAATGGAATTTTAAAGATATATGTTGCCCGGGGGAGCAGCAGGGAGTACCGTGAAGAGTTGGTCAGCCAGTGGTACAGGAAAGAGGCTCTGCCAATATTCAATAAAGCGTTGGAAAGGCTTTTTCCTGTGGCGGCAGCCCATGGAATAGAAAAGCCGAACTTGAAAGTAAGAAAAATGAAAACCAGGTGGGGTTCATGTTCGTGGGGAAAAGGCAAGATTACTTTAAACAGTGAATTACTGAAAGTTCCCCAGCTTTGCATTGACTATGTTATCATGCATGAACTGGCCCATTTCAGGCATCACGGACACGACCAGTCTTTTTATAATTTTATGGATCTGGTTATGCCCGACTGGCGGGCTCGTAAAGAAATGTTGAAAAAATACCACCTGTAAGCTGGAGTATCGGTTCACCACAGACCCGGAATCAGGCGGTAGGGCACTTTAGTGCTGTATTTATCGAATCCGGGCAGTTCTTTTTTTAGAAAAGCATCTTCAAGCGCAGTGCGGATAATATATCCTGCGATAACAGCAAGGGCCGGTATTAATGCCTGCTGAGAGCCGAGGATGAAAGGTGTTGCTGCCATACTGATTATCCCACCGGCATAGCCGGGATGGCGAACGTACCTGTAGGGCCCGCCGGAAGCCACCTGGTGACCGCGTTCATGCTGGAGACGTACCGTGGATGAGAAAAATTTATTAGCAGCCATCGACCAGGTACTGAGCAGGCCTCCCAGGATAAAAATCAGCAGGGCAAAAGATGATAAGGCAGCATTGTAATCACCGGACCATTCGAACCTTTTGTCTAACCCGGCAACGATCAGGATTAGCAGCGGACCTATTACTGCAACAAAAATTGAAAGGTAAACATCCCATTTTTGAGTCCCTCCCTGCATTTGGGAACGTTCAGCCAATAATTTTTTATCGGTAAAGGTAGCGTTGGCGGCAATAATAAAGAATACAGCGGCCAGGTAAAACCATGCCGCATGCCATCCACATTCTCCTGCAGATAAGCAAAGTGCCAGGGCGCTGATCAGAATTCCCAGCAAATTCTTAATCCACCATTTGCTAATTCCTGTAGATTGCTTGTTTCGCACGACCCTTGCTTTCTCCTTTGTACAATGCATGTCTTATTTATTATAAGCTGTCCCGGTGAAAACATTATAGCCCCAATAAATTCTTCTACCGGTGTATGCTATTGTGTAGCTTGTATTTAGAAATAGTTATAAACGGTAAAACCAAGAACAAGGCTGAGCAAAATTGTAATGAGTGCCAAAGCCAGGCTGATAATAATTAAAATGCCCTGTACCTTGAAATAGGTATTCAGGTTCGAGGTGAAAAGATTAAACTGGGTTGGGTCAACCTCCTCGGCGGGGCTGGCTGCCAGGGTATCAGCATTCTGCTGGGCGCTGCGCAGTTTAATCCCCAGTATAATCATGATAACACCCGGGATAGCCCCTATAACGAAGGCGAAAACTCCGGCTATGGCAGATATAGCCCCGGCAATTATCGTCATAATACCGACAAATCCCATCCATCCGCTCAATTGTTTTAAAGTATTCCTGTCCATATTTGTCTCCTTTCAAGTGATTTTGGTTAAAAAGTTAATCAGTATTTGATTAAAATAATCGGGATTATCCTGGTTGGCATTATGGGAAGCATCGGGAATTACAGTATAGGTTACATCAGGTTCATATTTAACCCAGGTTGGAGCCTGTTTGCGTATAACACCGGTATTATCACGATCACCATGAGTGATTAGTAACGGTACATTAATTCTGTGCCCCGGTATTCCTGTTTCATTAACAGCTACTGTAACCGCTTCCCATATTTTCTGAAAAGTTTGCCTATCCAGGCTTCTGATAACCTCCAGGGCGTATTTTCGAACGGCAGGATTAAGCGCAGTACTGGTTGCAACTGTTTTTGTAAAATGCTGATAAGGCCACAGATTGAAGAGCGATAAGGATGCTTTTAAAGCCCAAATCTGCCATTTTGGATAAGCAAAGGCAATACTGGTTGATCCGATTATGGCCAGGGCTCGAACCCAGTCGGGGTAAAGCAGGTAAAAAAACTGGGCTATATATCCGCCCATCGATTGCCCAACCAGGATTACTTTACTTACTTTTTCCTCTTTCAGAACCGTCATTAAATCAGCAGCACAATCCTGCAGAATAAAGTTCCCGGTTAAAGGCCTAGATTTGCCGTGCCCGCGGGCATCCCAGGCAATTATGTTATAATCCTGCTGCAAAGCAGGCACCTGGGCGTTAAACATGCGGTGATCCATTGTAGCACCGTGCAGCATCACCAGGGTTGGAGCATGGGTCTTAGCTGAATTGATCCAGTAGTGGATTGGGCAATTAGTGCTCTCAATTTTTTTTTCAATAAGGCTGGCGGGAGTTGAATCCCACATTGAAAACTGGTCCATACTGACACCCTTTCAGCACAACCTAAATGTAACCTTTCCGATACAGAGCATATAAGCTGGTCTTATTATTCTTGATTATTTTGTAGTTTCCCTTTTTTTCAGCCGTTAAAATCGGTTTCCGGACCCGGGTAGCTCTGTTTTTTTATTGTGGAATAAAAATTCATAATGAGAATAACAGAAAAAAATTTATGTAAAACATTAAAAAATTATTGTTAAACAATAATTTTAGAGTTATAATAATAACAACACAGAAAAAGGAGTGGTAATAAATGGTTAAATATACAGGAAAAAAATCAGCAGCATCATTACTCACAACCCTGCTTAACCTGGCTTGGTATGCAGGTCTGGTTCTGGCCCTTTTTTTCATCGGGGTGCAGACATATTTTATCCTGAGCGGCCCGCAGTTGTCGGGAGAATCGATGATGCTGCAGATAGAAACTACCGGGATGATTTTCAGGTTCACCGAAGGGTTTCAGTTTTCTGCTCAGGATTCCCTGTTAGTTTATCAGTTTTCCCTTGTCCTGCCCCTGATAGTTATTGGTCTTTTTATAATATTTCACCTGAGAAAAATTCTTGCTTCACTGGCCAACGAAGAACCGTTTACTGTTGAAAACAGCAGTAGGATTAAGTATATCGGCTGGAGCGTAATAATAATCACATTTATAAAAGCCGTCCTAAGTTTTCTTCTGGGTATCTATTTTTCAAGAATGGTTGTTCTTCCCGGTTTGGAGATCAGCGCCAACATTCGCTTGATAGATTTCAGTGGGATACTGGCCGGCATACTAATTTTAATCCTGGCAGAGGTATTTAAGCATGGCGCTCTTCTCCAGGAAGATCACAACTTAACAGTATGAGAGGGGAGCATAATATGGCGATTATAGTCAGGCTTGATCGTGTGATGGCTGATCGTAAAGTTTCATTAACCGATCTGGCCGATAAAGTTGGTATTACCATGGCCAACCTGTCACTTTTGAAAACTGGTAAAGTTAAAGCAGTCAGGTTTTCAACCCTGGAAGCGCTCTGCCGTGAACTGAATTGCCAACCCGGAGATATACTAGAATACAGGCAGGAGCGTATTAGTTAATATAATCTTTTCAAGATAATACTGGAGGAGATGGTTTAACAACCCATCTCCTTCAGTATTCTTGCCAGGACAAAGAGTCTTTCACTAATCAGTTCATCATCCTTACTTAAAGCTTCCTTGAACAGCTTAATGTCTTCATCAATCATTTCGTTACCGGTGCAGATTTCAAGACTCATGGCATCTCCCTGCAGGCCAATTCTTTCCAGTAAAGTTTTCTCCGGATCATAAAGCTTATCATAGCGGTAAGATTCACGAAAATGCTGCATAGCCCTGCAGACCATTATAGCCAGGTCAAGCACACGGTGCATGGGCATCTCTTCCGACTGGCGGGACCACTTTTCACCAGTATGCCGCCATACTTTTGCCGAAACGTCTACCTTGCCGCGATCGTTCCACTGGGCCAGGCCCAGCGATAGACCCTTGGCATCAGACTCATACGCATAACGACCGTCTACGTTCTCATAGTTTTCTACCACTATAACCGGCTTATGCTTCAATGTGGTTGGAATTTTCATCACTTAAATGCTCCTTTACATTACTGAATTAGTAAATTACTAAGTTAGTATAATTCATAAAGTAACTCCTGTCAAGATAGATAAAAAAAGAGCCGGTCTGCTTACGACCATGGCTCTGTTCCCGATTCAGCATGTTTTGTATTATTATCTGTGTCTAGATATTCAGGTACCAGGTGGCGATGGAAAAATAAATTATAACACCTACAATATCTGCTATTGAGGTTACCAGCGGCCCGCTTGCCGTGGCCGGGTCAATATTTACCTTACTGAAAATAAAAGGAAGGCACATGCCCATGGTACTGCCAACCAGGACAACTGCGATCATGGAAAGCGCTACAACAACAGCTACGTCAATCCCACCCCTGAAATAGCCCACTGCCAGAACGGCAACTCCCAAAATAATGCCGAGCGGTAAAGCGGTTATCACTTCTTTTTTCAGCAGCTTGAACCAGTTTTCAATTTTTACTTCACCCAGGGCCATGGCCCTGATCATCAACGTCGCAGCCTGTGCTCCCGCATTACCGGCACTGTCAATAAGAAGCGGCATAAAGAAAACCAGGGCGATTACAGCCTGAATAATCTCCTCAAAATGGGCTATAGTTGCCCCTGAAAAAATATTAACAAATATTAACAGCAAGAGCCAGGGCAGTCTTCTTCTGATCAGAAAGAAAGGACTGGCATCCAGCACATTCATATCTATTTTACCAATGGTTGCCATTTTGTGGAAGTCTTCCGTGTTTTCTTCTTCAATAACATCAACAATGTCATCAACAGTGATTATGCCGACCAGGCGGTTCTCATTGTCAGTTATCGGCATGGCGATCAGGTCGTATTTTTTCATTAAGTCGGCCACGTCTTCTTTGTCGTCTAAGGTGTTGGCATGAATTATTTCTTCGCGCATAATCTCTTTGATTTTCTTTTCCGGTGGGGCAATAACCAGGTCTCTCAGTGATAAAACCCCTTCCAGGTGCCTGGCTGAATCGGTAACATAGCAGGTATAAATGGTTTCCTTGTCGAGGGCAATGCTTCTAACCTTTTCAAGAGCCTGCAGGGCGGTCATTTCTTTTTTGAGATCAACAAATTCGATGGTCATCAGGCTGCCGGCTGAGTCTTCCGGGTAATTAAGGAACTGGTTGATCAGTTTTCGCTCCGTATCGGTGGAATTACGCAGAATGCGTTTCACCACGTTGGCAGGGATTTCCTCCAAAAAGTCAATCTTGTCATCAAAGTTGAGATCATTTAGGATATCCTGTAGTTCTTTTTCATTAACCAGGACATATAAATCAGACTGGCTTTCTGAGGAAATCTCTGCAAAAACATCGGCAGCAATCTCTTTCGGCAGAAGCCTAAAAACCAGCAGGGTGGTTTTGGGGTCAAGTTCATCAAGAAGTTCGGCGATATCGGCTATGTGGCCCTTGGCTAACTCTTTTTGCAGAGAGGTATAATTTTTCTTCTCCAGTAATTCATTAATTAATTCTTTATTCATAATAAAGCCTCCTTAAACAGTATATCGGGAGGCCTTCCTGTAAGGAAACAGAAAGCCTCCCTGCAGGAGGCTTTTACTTGATAACTAGATCGAGCATATATGTACTGAACGGGCCTCCTGAAAGGTTGAGATAAAAGTTGGTACTATGCGAAGGTCCGCTGTCCATATAATTCACCTCGATTATCCGGATATTTATTCTGCCGGTAATGGTTTATCCTAAACTCTTATTGCCTGATTTTACCTGAAACTACTTATTATATTAACCCTTCTCTTTTTTATATGTCAACAACATTTATAAATAAGGCCAGATTAACAGGCAATATTCAGCAGAAACCAGTATATTGACAGGGAACGGGGATTTTTTTATAATTATAAATGAACAATTACTCATGTGTTCATATGAACTTAAGGGGCAGAGATTGATGAATGATCAGGACAATGAAAAGTTGCAGTGTGATTTTACCATTGTGCACCGGGATGTGGTAGAAAAGGTGCGTAGAGCTATGCCGGGGGAAGAAAAACTTTATGATCTTGCGGAATTTTTTAAGGTATTTGGAGATTCGACCAGGATTAAAATTATTTGGGCCCTTGTAGAAGAAGAGATGTGTGTATGCGATATTGCTTTCCTTCTGAATATGACCCATTCGGCAATATCACATCAATTACGGGTTCTTAAACAGGCTCGCCTGGTGAAGCCTCGCCGGGAGGGGAAAAATATATTTTACTCACTGGACGATCAACATATTGGAGCAATATTTAAACAAGGCCTGGAGCATATTAATGAATAAACAAAAAAGACTAATAAACAGCTCGGAATATGCAAATGAAACAGGAGCATGCAACTGCAGTAACGGTTGCAATTACCAGGATGCAGGAGTAGATGCTTCTTCGACTTTAAAGAGGAAAGCAGGCTTCTATATACTTGGCTTTCTTATATTTATAGCCGGCTTTTTTGTGCCTGAAAATATGATATTGAAATTGATATTTTTTGGGGCAGCTTACCTTATCTTTGGTGCTTCGGTTTTATTAAGAGCTACCCTTAATATTGCAACAGGGAAAATATTTGATGAAAACTTTTTAATGTCAATCGCTACCCTCGGTGCTTTCGCGATAGGAGAATATCCTGAAGGCGTGGCCGTAATGGTTTTTTACCAGGTTGGAGAGCTGTTGCAGGATAAAGCAGTAGATCGCTCCAAGCGGCAGATTAGCAGCTTGATTAATATTCGTCCTGATTATGCCAATTTACAAATAGATGGAAAAACTGAAAAAGTAAACCCCTCTAAAGTAAAAATGGGAGATCATATCATGGTTCGTCCCGGTGAACGCATACCTCTTGATGGGATAGTTATCGAAGGAAGTTCATCGATTGACCTTTCAGCCCTTACGGGAGAATCGCTGCCCCGTGATGTTGCAGTCGGCGACGAAGTACTTTCAGGTTCCGTGAACCAGGGCGGGTTGCTCTCAGTGAAAGTCAGCAGCGAATTCAACCGATCCACGGTCAGTCGTATTCTGTCCCTGGTTGAAAATGCCTCGGCACGCAAGGCTCGCACTGAGCAGTTTATAACTCGTTTTGCAGCCTATTATACTCCTGCAGTGGTTTTTGTTGCCCTGGCCATAGCCTTTTTGCCGCCCCTTTTACAAACCGGCCAGGAACTTTCAACCTGGGTGTACCGGGCCCTGGTATTTTTGGTTATATCCTGTCCCTGTGCCCTGGTTATTTCAATTCCGCTTGGTTTCTTCGGTGGCATCGGGGGTGCTTCCCGACGCGGTATCCTGGTTAAAGGAGGCAATTACCTGGAGGCTTTAAGCCGAATTGACACGGTAATATTTGATAAGACAGGTACCCTTACCCATGGTCATTATACTGTTGAAAAAGTTGAAAATACTGAAGGATTCAGCAGTGATCAACTACTGCATTATGGGGCTGCTGCTGCTTTGCATTCAACTCATCCTGTTGCCCGTTCGGTTGGCCGGGCCTGGACAGAGCCGATTAATCAGGAAAAATTGTATCAATACCAGGAAATCCCCGGCCGGGGGATCCGGGTTCAATACGATAAGTCACGGATATTAATGGGTAATCGTGAACTGCTTGCCGAAGAGGGGTTGGAAATAAAGCCTGACAAGGATCAAAGGGCAAGGGTTTACCTTGCTGTTGATGGGCGCTATGCCGGTAGTATTATTGTTTCTGATGAGCTTAAAGAGGATGCTGCTCCCGCTGTTGACCAGTTGAGGAAACTTGGGGTGAACAGGGTTGTTATGCTGACCGGTGACAAAAAACCAGTTGCTGAAGATATCGGTCGCAGGCTGAACCTGGATCAGGTGTATGCCGAACTTTTACCTGATCAGAAGCTGGCAATAATCGAGAAGCTGGAAAAACTGAAGAATGGCAATGGCAAGAACGTTTTTGTCGGTGATGGTATTAACGATGCGCCTGCGTTGGCCCGGGCGGAAATTGGAGTTGCTATGGGCGGGGTAGCCTCCGATGCAGCCATTGAGGCGGCTGATATAGTCCTGATGACCGGACAGCCGTTAAAGCTGGTTGAAGCATTACAGATAGCCCGTAAAACAAAGAACATTGTAATGCAGAATATAGTTCTTGCTCTCGGGGTGAAAGCAGTAATTATGGCTCTCGGGCTTTTCGGTTTTGCTTCAATGTGGGGAGCAGTTTTTGCCGATGTTGGCGTAGCCCTACTGGCTACCTTGAATGCAATCAGGGCAATGCACTAAAAGGGATAAAAATTAACCGCTAACAGGCTAACCCTGTTGATACTGCAGTTTTTTACATCTTTATTTTTATTTGCCTTCCCTGCCTGCGACGACAAACAGGATCAATCCCAGGCCGAGTGCAAACATTGTTAATGGGCAGGGCAGCCCCCAGGCGGGGTTGATTATATTAGGTATGCCGGCTATAGCCAGTATGCCATCCAGGATAAACAGTGCCCCGGCGATCACCAGGAGTAATTTTGAAAGAAAAAACAAATTACCAACCTCCTACAGTATTAATATAAAAACCTGTTCATTTGATTTGTCCAGGTATCAATAATTTCTGCTGTATGTTAAGATTTTCTTGTACGAACGATTTCTGTTTTTAATTATGTTTTATTATGATCAGGTTAATACGTATCTGTTTAAGTATAGCATAAAGCAAAGCTGATCCGGTATTATTTATACAGCAGGAACATTGACAAGGTTTTATCGCCACTTGAATTTTATTAAAGAAGGATATAAATCTGAAGTGTTGTAATCGGTTGAGCTGTTATTAAGTTTTGGTGGGGTGATTATATGGGTGTAACCATTCTTATTGTTGTTGCAGTGACATTTGTTCTATATTACTTTTGGAAGCATAACCGCTGGGGTGTGGGCAAAAAATATGCTTTACGCCAGGATGCCCGTCGCCTTTTAAATGTTGAACCTGAAGCTGCAGATCAGATAATCGACAGGCAAATGGAAGTTTTAAAGAAAAGCCACCCCGGTCGTACTGAAGAATGGTACCTGGAGAAAATCATCTATGACCTGGAAAGGGATCGTTAGCTTTCATTTTTCAGTAAACCATGCAGCTCAGGTTAGAACGGAGAGGATTAATAAAAACAAATGATTAAAGAACAGGGGGAGGTCCCGTGAAAGCGCTAATTATTTCTGATCTCGATTTTAAAACTGATCTTTTTAAGCAGTTGAACAGCCTGTTAACCGGATATTTGCTTGAGAAGGGTTCTTCAATAGAAAGAATTGAAATTGGCAGAAACGACCTGGCTTTTTGCAGGGGTTGTTTTGGTTGTTGGGTGCAAAAACCGGGTGAGTGTGTGGTTGATGATAAAATGACTGAGATTAACCGCAGTTACATGAGTGCTGATGTGGTGTTCTTCCTCTCCCCGGTAGTTTTCGGCCAGTTTAGCGCTAATATGAAAAATGCCCGTGACAGGTGGCTCCCCAACATGCTGCCTTTCTTTAAGGTCAGGCCGGACGGTTCAACAATACATCCACCGCGTTATGATGATTATCCAACTTTGCTGATCATCGGTTATGCTGATGAAATTACCGAAGAAGATCTGAAACTATTTATTGATATTACCAAAAAACACCTGCGGGAGATTGAGGCGTTTATTTTCCGGGATGAAAACGGGAAAGCAGATTTAATCAATGCACTGGATAAGATCAAACTGATGAAGGTGAGAGGGATAATATGAGTGGAGATAAAAATAATATTGTTATGATCAGTGCCAGCCCCAAGGCAGGAACAGAATCTGCTTCAGCTTTTCTGGCTGACCTGCAGGCAAGATTTTTTCGGGATATGGGTTTTTCTACTTTAAGACTTGATGTGCGCAAAAGTTTAATCAGGGGTAATGTGGAAAATGATTATGCCCTAATGCTGGAAGCAGATGCAATAATAATTACGTTTCCCCTGTACATATACTGCCTGCCGGGGATGCTGATGCGTTTTCTCCAGGATTACCTTGATTTTTGCCGGGTGAAAGGTCGAAATAACTCCGGAACCAGGATTTATGCTGTGGTAAACTGTGGTTTTCCTGAAGCTTGGATCAATAATGAAGCAGTAGGTGTAATAAGCAGTTTCAGCCGCAGCATTGGTGCCATGTTTCGGTTTGGTCTTCTCATCGGCGGCGGCGGAATGCTGGTCGGTACCTGTGATGCTCCCTTTATGAGAAAAACAATGGGCCGGATAAGCGGAGCTTTTATTAAAATGGGAGAAGATATAAAAATTAAAGGATCAGAAAAGATTGATAATATTCTCGTTGAAGCCAGCATACCTCACCGGTTGTACCATTTCATGGGCAATAAGGGTTGGGTTATTTCGGCTAAAAGTAACAACCTGAAAAAGAAAGATTTATACAGGAAGCCTTACCAACCCGAAACCTCCGGAGAAAGCGGCTAAGAGCAGGTTTCTTCTTAACTGTTTAGTATTTCAAACCTTGCTTTTTTGCTTAACCCGTTTAAAATTAATGCATGTGACTCATCAATCAGCTCTTTCAGCAGATCATCGGGCACTTCTCCATCAAGGTAAATTGAATTCCAGTGTTCCTTATTCATGTAATAGCCGGGTTTAATATCCTTATATTCTTCCCTGAGCAGCTGGCCGTGTGATGGTTCAAGCTTTAAGGTGATTATATCTTTGCCCTCGTTATCATGCCCCACCATGCCAAACATCTTGCCTTTGAGCATGTAACGGGTAACACCCCATTCTTCTTTAAAATCTTTATCTGCCCCCTGTTTTGTTTTACAGTAATTATCAAGCCATTTGTAAGGCATCCTGCCCACCTCCGGTTAAAAATAGTCCTTTAATTAAATTTATATGATCCTGATCTGCCTGAATATATAATTCGTCATGGCGGACTTATATTTCCTGCAGTATAATGAGCACATAAAAATAAATGTGAGGGAATTACAATGGGCAATAGTCTGAAAGACCTGGGATTTAATCAAAACTTTCTGCAGGAAGCTGCTTCATATGAAGGGTATTACCCGGGCAGGATAATCTCACAGTATAAAGATTACTACAGGGTGGCAACAGAAAAATCAGAAATGATTGCCGAGGTTGCCGGGAAACTGCGTTACAATGCCCTTACCAGTGCTGATTATCCGGCTGTGGGCGACTTCGTGATGGTTGACCGGGAAGAGGGGCAGGCCGGTAACGCGATTATTCACCACATTTTAAAGCGGAGGAGCGTTTTTGAAAGAAAAGCAGCAGGAACCAGCCAGGATACACAGGTAATTGCAGCTAATATTGATATGGTTTTTATTTGCATGGCTTTGAATAATGATTTTAACCTGCGCAGGCTTGAGCGATACCTGTCAATAACCTGGGCCAGTGGTGCTGTACCTGTTGTAGTGCTTACCAAGGCTGATCTTAGTGATGATATTACTTTTAAACTGGGCCAGGTGGAAACAGTTGCAGTAGGTGTTGATGTACTGGTAACAACCAGCCTTACCAATGATGGGTATAAGCCAATCAAAAAGTATATTTCCACCGGTAAAACTGTTGCTTTTATCGGTTCTTCCGGAGTAGGTAAGTCTACCCTGATAAACCGCTTACTGGGCAGTAATGTAATTATAACTAAAGCGACCCGTAAAGACGATAAGGGAAGGCATACCACTACCAGAAGGGACCTGATCCTAATCCCTTCCGGAGGAGCGGTAATTGACACTCCGGGGATGCGGGAACTGGGAGTGGAGAGCGCTGACCTGGGTAAAACATTCTCCGACATAGACGATCTGGCAGCACAATGCCGTTTTAACGATTGTACCCACAGCAGCGAGCCTGGCTGTGCGGTTTTGAAAGCTGTTGCTGCCGGGGAGATATCGGAAAAACGCCTGGAAAACTATAAAAAATTACAGAAAGAAGCTATTTATGATGGTTTAAATGCAAAACAAATTGAACATGAAAAAATCAACAGGATGTTTTCCGGTTTCGGAGGAATTAAAAACGCTCGTAATTTTATCAAACATAATAATAAACGCTAATTTTAAGCGGTTTTTATTTCATTAACTTAGCTGCTTCCATGGCCAGTGAAGAACGTTTTGTTTCTGTCAGGGTAATGTGAGCATGCAGTGGACTGTTTTTCATTTTTTCAACAGCCCAGGAAAGCCCGTTTGTGCGTGCATCCAGAAAAGGATTATTGATTTGCTCAGGGTCTCCAACCAGCACAATTTTTGTACCTTCACCGGCCCGTGTAATAATGCCTTTAGCCTGTTTCGGTGTCAGGTTTTGCGCTTCATCAATTAAAATATATTGCCCAACAATTGATCTGCCCTGCAGGTAAGCTATTGCTTCAGTTACTATTTTTCGTGAAGAAAAAAGGTAAGCAACTTTTCCGTCCAACTCACGCTCATTTTCATAACGATCAGGATGTGAATCAACTAATTGTTCCAGGTTGTCGTAAATTGGCCGCATGTAAGGAGCAATTTTGTCAATTTCGTCTCCGGGTAGGAAACCGATATCTTCTCCCATACTTACATTTGGCCGACAGATCAACATTCTGCGGTAAATGTTTTCATCGAGCACTTTTTCCAGGCCTACACCCAGGGCAAGCAGGGTTTTCCCGCTTCCGGTTGCGCCCATCAGGGTTACCATGGGAATGCTGTCGTCACGCAGGGCTTCGCGGGCAAATTTTTGCAGCAGGTTAAGTTTGAAGCCGTAAAAATCGGGACGGGTATCATTTAGCAAAGTCATTTTGCCGTCCTTGTAACGGGTCAGTGCAGTTTTTTGCTCATTTTGTTCTGATTTCATCAGGTAATACTGGTTGGTTGGGTTTGGTTCTTTTGCCCAACTTAAACTGTTATTCTTGTATAATTGATCAATATTATCTTCTTCAGTAATCAGTTCATCCCAACCCCGGTATTGCTCATCAATGTCAAATTCCACCTGCTCATTGCGATAATCCTGGGCCATAAGGCCTAAAACATCAGCCTTTATGCGCAGGTAAACATCCTTGGTTATTATAATTACCTGCTGGTTATTTTTCTGAAGATTTTTTGCCACTGCCAGCAAACGGTTGTCCCTTTTATCACCCTGCCAGGAGCAGGGGAGTACAGGTGAGTCAGAACAATTCATTTCAACACGTAGTTCACCCCCGTTTGGCAAGGGCACTCCTTCATATAGTTCGCCTTCTGACCGGAGTTGATCTAAAAACCGGGCTACCCAACGGGTATTGGCCCGGATTTCATAATCAGATGCTTTTTTCATATTATCCAGTTCTTCAAGAACACAAGCGGGAAGGACTATCAGGTTGTCTTTAAAACCAAGGACGGCATTTGGCGATTGCAGCAAGACACTGGTATCCAGAATGTAGATTTTTCTCAAGCTATATCACGCCCCTTATCGGTTTTTTTACTTAAGTCTTCCCCTTTCCAGGTTCATCTGACATTCTCTTTTATTGCTTTGACAAAAGATCTGATAATCCTGCTCTTTATAACCGGGCCAGGCGAAGTATTCTGTTCGGGCCGTTAATATAAACCGGGAAGGCGATAAAAGTACAGCAAACAACTTCAACGGATTTAAAAATTTAAAAAGAATATTGACAGAACGATTTCTATAGTATATTGTATTAATACATTGATACAATATAAGAGTGAAGGTGATACTTATGATTAACCGGAAAGATATATCCATCTATATTATTGTTGTTTTTGTAATAACCTATGTTCTTAATCTTTATCTTTACCTGCAGGGAGGATTAATGTCAACTGCTTCCCTGGTTGTTCTAATGGTGCAGATGCTCATCCCGGGCCTGGTGGCAGTTTTCATGATTATCAGGGGTAAAGAACGTTTAAAAGATTACGGCCTCACTTTTGGTGGATTAAGATACTACCTGCTTGCCCTGCTCTTGATAATAGGCTACCAGCTGTTATTTGTCCTCGTTGCCGCAGCATTTGGTCTGGGTAATCTTGTTTCCCTAACCGAAGGGTTTTCCCTGTTTGCCCCTGGAGCAAATCTGCCGTTGTGGCAGATCATACTAATTATTTTCATTCTTGCTCCCCTCCAGAATTTACTTTTCGGTTTAGGCGAGGAGTTTGGCTGGCGGGGTTATTTGTCCGGCAAACTGTTGCCCGGCGGCCTTTTTAAAACAATTATTATTGTTGGTATAGTCTGGGGTTTATGGCATGCCCCGGTAATTCTTATGGGGCATAATTTTCCCGAACATCCCCTGCCCGGAGTTTTTATCATGTCCTTGTCCTGCATACCCCTGGGTGCGGTATTACTCTGGCTGCGATTAAAATCAGGCAGCGCAATTGTAGCCGGATTTGCTCACGGGGCCCTGAACGCAACTGTTTTTTTTGGGGGGGCATTTATCCCCACTGCCCCGATGATTTGGAGCAACCCAATCGGACTGCTTGGCTTTCCTTTACTGGTTATTCTGGCTTACTGCCTCTTTCGTTTTTTTCCGGTTCCAGGCAGTATCTCAGGCGGGGAATAATCAGGTTGTTATCTACTATTGATCTTGTGGTGCCGACCTGTTCGGCACCCAGTTTTATATAAAAAGGCTTGGCACATGGGCTCGTAACCCAGTGCAGTTCTTTTATCCCTTTTTGGCGACACAGGCCGAGCATGTAATGCCACATTTCCCTGCCAACACCCCGGCCGATCATGTCGCGCCTGACATAAAAAAAATCAAGCTCATTAACTTCATTTTCTTCTACACTGAAAAAACCGGAAATTTTGTTATCCCTGATTGTAACAAATACAGTATGGTTATCCAGGTAATTTTCACCCATTACAAATACTTCTGCAAACCTGGCCATATACTCTTCATCAAAGCCCCAGTATGCCTGGGCTTCGAAGGCCAGCTTATTTAAAGCGACAACTTCATTTTCTTCTGCCTGGCGAAATATCATTGCATCACCCTGAAAAAACCGCACCCAATCGGTTTTAAATCCTTTCTTTTTGATTATATTATAAAGGAGCTACTCCCAAATTGTCGAACTGTCGAGGTAACAGGATTGTTTACGGTAAAAGGAGAGAAACAGGGCCATGAAGATTATCATTGACGCGGATGCCTGTCCAAAACCAGTGCTTAATATTTGCCTGGACCTCGGGCGGCAGTATAACATACCGGTCTGGACGGTAGCCAGCTATAATCATAATATAGTATCTGATCATCACCTGGTAGTGGATTGCGATTCCCAGGAAGCTGATTTAAAGATAGTAAATATTTCCTCCGGGGGCGATATTGCTGTAACCCAGGACTGGGGTCTGGCAGCCATGTTGATAGGTAAAAATGTCAGGACAATTAATCCCGGCGGTAAAGAATACCGGCCTGAAATGATTGAATTTATGCTTGAGGAACGGGAGCTTAAGGCAAAAGCCCGCCGCGGCGGAGTTCGGACAAAAGGGCCTAAAAAGCGTAACCCGGAAGATGATCAACGTTTTCATCAATGCCTTGAAAATATTATTCTCAAGCTGCTTCCGGACATATCCTGAGCTTAATTCAATCAGCTGTTTTCTGTTTTAATATTGAAAAACAAAATTATGTCTACTGATTAGATTGTCCCGCCTGCTAACTACTGTTCACTTTTCCCCTGCAGTAAAAATTTAAACGAACCGCTTTTCAGCTTCTGTTGCTATAAGGAGAAAAAGAGCACAATTTATTTTGGCTTTTTATTAGCAGTCTTTTGCGGTTTGTCGATCGGCATGTCTTGACAAGAGGTAAAGTACAAAATATTATAGTGGTGGTTGGTGGTTGAACCACAATACGTCAGGAGGGATGTCATAGTGTCTGCAGGTAGCTTTAGCGATTCATACGATGCAGTAGTAATCGGCGCAGGTAATGGTGGGCTGGTTGCCGCAGCAACCCTGGCAGAAAAAGGTATTAAAACAATTTTGTTTGAACAGCATAACCTGCCGGGAGGATTTGCAACAAGCTTTACCAGGGGGAGATTTGAATTCGAGCCTTCATTACATGAGATATCTGATTTTGGTCCCCCCGAAGACAAGGGTAATGTGCGTATATTACTCGAAGACAGGATCGGGATTGATGCAGAATGGATGAGAGTGCCCGAGGCTTACAGGTTAATTATTCCCAATGATGTTGGCGGAAGAATTGATGCAGTAATGCCTTTTGGCGAAGAAGCGTTTCTCGATAAAATGGAAGAATATGTGCCAGGGTCCCGTCCTTCTGTGGTCAGGTTCATCCGTTTATGCAAGGAGGTGGTTGATGCTTTTACCTACCTTGGCCAATCCAAGGGCAATCCTGACCGGAAAGTTTTAACCGGTGAGTATGCCAACTTCCTTAAAACTGCTTCTTATACCCTCCAGGATGTCCTTGATGCGGTAAAAATGCCCTACAGGGCACAGAAAATAATCACCGCCTATTGGTGTTACCTGGGACTCGGGGTAGACCTGGTGAATTTTTCAATCTTTGCGGCCATGTTCTACCGTTATATTACCAGGGAAGCTTTTATCCCCAGGTACCGGTCACACGGTTATACTGCAGCCCTTGAAATGAAAATAAGGGAGTTAGGGGGAGAGATTCAATATAACACCAGGGTCGACAAAATATTGGTTGAAGATGGTCGGATTACAGGTGTAGAAACAGCACAGGGTGATAAAATCAAAACTACCCGGGTAATCGCCAATGCCTCACCTCACTCCGTATACAGCAAGTTGATATACCCTCAGTCTGCAGTTCCGGTAATTGCCTATCAAACCTGTAATGCCAGGAAAGTCGGGTTTTCAGCTTTCGTGGTTTACCTCGGTCTTGATAAAAGCGCTCGCGAGTTGAATATTGATGAATACAGCTACTTCGTTTACAGTATTCCGGATACCAATCATATTTATGATGCCTTCCATCGCCTGGAAAGGCCTGTTGGCCAGGCCACTGTATGCTTGAACAACGCCATACCCGATTGCTCTCCGGAAGGAACCAGCATTTTATACCTGACAACCCTGTTTGACGGTGACTGCTGGAGCAATGTGGAGCCCCGGGATTATTTCAATCTGAAAAATAAAATTGCTGAAGAAATGATTGACGAGTTTGAAAAAGCGGTAGGTGTTAATGTCCGGGACAGCATTGAGGAGATAGAAGTGGCAACCCCGGCAACCTTTGCCGGCTACACAGGTGCTTACAATGGCAGTGTTTACGGTTATGAACCTGTTCCCTGGGATTCAATAGTGCCGAGAATGATGACCATGAATGATGAAAAGTATATCAGCGGTCTTGAATTTGCCGGTGGTTTTGCCTTCAGGTGCCACGGTTATTCGAGTTCCCTGCAGTCCGGTGAAACAGCGGCCCTGTTAACGTTCAGGGATTTGATGGAGGTGAAAAGCCAATGACCAGGGAAAAGATTAATATAAAAATTAAACCGTTCGGTTTTCTGGACCTGTTAGCTTTTAAAAAATTGGTTCCGACAAGGAAAAAGAAAATAGCAACGGCTGAGGTTACACCTGTTTCAGAAAAACCTCCGGTAAATGTTCTCGCTGCCCGGCTCCATCCGGAGGTGCAGCACCTGATCGTTTCTGAAATCCGGGAAGAAACCGGAAATGTTAAAACGTATAAGCTGGTTGCCGATGCTGCCGGGGGGACCGAACAGCTGGCCTATTTCCGCCCGGGCCAGTATCTGAGCCTGGAATTCGCCATAGATGGCTCAACAGTGACCAGGCCCTATTCAATCGCTTCTTCGCCGCAGGATTCCCTGCAGGGTTATTATGAAATCACAGTTAAAAAAGATGATGGTGGTTACATATCAAATTATATACACGAACATTGGTCTGCAGGTTCTGCTGTAAAGGCCAGTGGGCCCCAGGGGCATTTTTATCATGATAACCTGAGGGATAAAAACAACCTGGTTGCCATTGCCGGGGGTTGTGGCGTTACCCCATTCAGGTCTATGGCCAGGAGTATTGTCGAAGGCAATTTGCCTGTTAACCTAACCCTTTTCTACGGCAGCAATAAAAAACAGGATATCATTTACCTGGAAGAGATGGAGCAGCTGGCTGCCTCATCAAACGGTGCGGTCAAAATAGTGCATATTCTTGCCGAGGAAGAGGCGGAAGGGTTTGAGCATGGCTTTATTTCGGCTGCTTTGCTCAGGAAGTATGTTAATGTAGATGATTGCTCTTTCTTTATCTGCGGACCCCAGGCCATGTATGAACACCTCAGCACCGAGATTGCCGGGCTGAAGATCAGAAATAAATTTATCAGGAGGGAGCTGTTCGGAGAAATCAAGAACATTAAAGCTGTCAAAGGTTACCCCGCCGGGGCAGTATCAGAAAATTATTCTGTTAAGGTTCATATCGGCAGCCAGGTAAAAGTAATTGATGCTGATCCATCCGAGTCGCTGCTGGTAGCCCTGGAAAGAGCCGGTCTCTGCCCTCCTTCCGCCTGTAGGAGCGGTTCCTGCGGGGTATGCCGTTCTCTGCTGATCTCGGGTGATCTGTTTATTCCTGAAGATGTAGATGAAAGAAGAGCGGCGGATAAAAAGTTCGGGTTTATTCATCCCTGTGTATCTTATCCTCTTGGCGACCTTGAAATAATTATACCCAGAAAAAAGACAGGTTAATTGTTATTTACAATTGAAGCTGATAGAAGAAGAAGCAGTAGTAACCCTACTGCTTCTTCAGATTGCGGTTTAAATGTGCTGTTATTTCTGATAAGCTGTTTATAATAAAATTTACTAATTAGCTGACATAATTAAATAATGCGGAGGTTAAAGTGTATGGAAGCCGGTTTTTCAAAAATTAAAGCAGAAGGCCTTAAAGAGCTTTTTGTTAAAGATATAGAGGCAAAAATAATATCGGGTCAGTTAAGCCCGGGGGAGAAGCTGCCTGCAGAGCGAGAACTGGCAGCAATGACCGGGGTTAGCAGAAGTATAGTTAATTCAGGTATCCTTGAACTGGCTTCAAAAGGTTTTGTCAGGGTTATTCCGAGAAGAGGTACCATAGTAAAGGATTATAAGAATGAAGGAACGTCTTCAATACTTTCTTCAATCATGAACTATCATCAAGGAAAACTAAACCTCAGACTTTTCAATAACATGATGGATACCCGGTTGCTGATCGAGGTGGAATGCGCCGGGCTTGCTGCGATAAACAGGACTGAAGAAGACCTGATAATTCTCGGGAGCTTAATAAAAAATGCTAAAGGAGAAAATGGAATCGAAAGCAGGGTTGATTGCAACTATAATTTTCATCACCGCATTACCATTGCTTCCGGCAACATGGTTTACGCCATGATATTTAAATCATTTGAGCCGGCATGCAAAAATCTGATCCGCTATTATTTTCAGACAGGTGATTACCTGGAGCAATCATTGGCGTCCCATTTAACCCTGCTTGAAGCGCTCACGAAACAAAATGAAGAAAAAGCCAGGCAAACTATGGAACAAATATTACTGGAAGGCAGGGACAAGCTGGCCAGGGTTGCCGTAACAGAATAGACCTAAGCTGCCTGGAATGGAGTAAAAAAGTTTTAAATAATTGCTATTGAACGTCTGGGAACCGGGGGATAACGATGGAACCTGTATTAAAGGTAATAGATCTGGCTAAAAGTTTTGGTGCGAAAACTGCTGTTGACGGAATTAATTTTTCCGTAACACGTGGTGAAGTAATGGGTTTATTGGGCCCTAACGGGGCTGGTAAAACTACTGCAATTAGGATGATAATGGGCATTCTGCCGGCCGATCGGGGTGAGGTAATCTTCAACCTGGATGGTTATAGCGGTAAAATTGACAAAACTGCTGTCGGTTATCTGCCCGAAGAAAGAGGATTATATGATGATGCAAAGGTTTTGGATAACCTGGTTTATCTTTCGGGTTTAAAAGGAATACCGCGGACTGAAGCCGTAAAAGAAGGAATGCTCTGGTTGGAAAGGCTGGATCTGGCCGATTATGCTGCACAAAAACTCGAGAAATTATCAAAGGGTATGCAGCAAAAGGTTCAGTTTATTGCTTCTATATTGCATGAGCCCCGCCTGGTGTTCTTCGATGAACCTTTTTCCGGTCTCGATCCAGTTAACCAGGATTTCATAAAAGATATTATCCATGAGTTGCAGTCAAAGGGTATAACAATATTGCTTTCTGCGCACCAGATGAACCTGGTTGAAGAACTGTGCGATAATATTTTCCTGATTAACCACGGACGTGAGATTCTTTCCGGCAGCCTGCGCGAAATAAAACAGAGCTACAGGGAAGATTTAATTGAACTGCGCTTTAACCCCGGTGGAGATAGCACATTTACAACCAAAATCCCGGGCATGCGTATAGTTAAAGAACAGCCCGGGTACCTTTCCCTGCGTTATGGAGGCACCTTGAGCAAGAGGGAATTGCTGCAGCAGATCAGCAGCAGTATTGAAATTGAAGAAATATCGGTAGAAAAGCCCCCCTTGCATGAAATATTTATTGAAACGGTAAAGAAAAGGGGTGATGCTGATGAATAGAAAGAACACCATGAAAGTGGCAAGCTGGGAATTTATAAAAAACCTGAAAAGCCCAACATTCCTGATTCTTACCTTCATCTTCCCCCTGATCATGCTGGTTGCAGGTGGAATAGGAGCTATTGCCGGCATTACTTCTTCCCTTGAAGAACAAACGGTCGCGGTAATTGATGAGACGGGGCAACTTTTTGATATATTGGAGGATAACCTTGATTCCACGCCGGTCGAGGTGGTCCTTATTTCAGACGGACAGCAGGAACAGGCCAGGGAGGATGTAGAAGAAGGCCTTTATAACGGCCTGCTTCACCTGACCGAAGATAATCTGACTGCTGGTTCAGTCAGCTATTATGTTAAAGATAGCCGAGACCAGAATACGGGCCATTTGTCAGGTGCTCTCCGTTCCGCAGTAACAACTTACCGCCTGGAATCCCTGGGTCTTTCCGGGGAAGATATAGAACAGGCGACAGCAACAGTAAGTCTGCAGACACTATCCTTTGCTGGCGAAGAGGCCTCGCTGGCTGCCCTTTTTTTGCCTCTCGCCATTGGAATGCTCCTGATATTTTCGGTAATGTTTTCCGGCCAGGTTTTAATGTATGGTGTAATCAAGGAAAAGCGCAACCGCATAGTTGAAATTTTGCTTTCCTCCATTACTTCACTGGAACTGCTGATGGGTAAATTAATCGGATTTGCCGCACTCGGGCTGCTCCAGATTTTGATCTGGTTAACAGTGGCTCTTTTGGTGGCGGGAAGCTTTTTTGACCTGCGCCAGGTTTCCCTGTCCATGTCTGATCTGGTTCCTTTGGTGATGTTTTTTATCGGGGGCTACCTGCTGTTTTCCTCGCTTTTTGCTACCATGGGCGCTACCATGAAGGATGCCGAGGGTGGCAGCCAGACCCAGGGCCTGGTTGTGCTGATTCCCATGATTCCATTGTTTGCCTCGGGCGCTATTATAATAACTCCCAACGCTGCCTGGGTTAAGATCTTGAGCTTTATCCCCATATTTACCCCGGTAACCATGTTAATGCGCCTGGCTGCAACAACAGTACCCTGGTGGGAAATCATCTTAACATTCATCATCCTGATTATTGCAGTTATATTTTTTATTATCATTGGTGCGCGAATCTTCAGCAGAAGTATTCTGCAGTATGAAAGAACCCTTTCTTTCAAAGAAATCCGCCGCATGCTTAAAAAATAATAATAAGACAAGGGACGGTTCTCTGTCTTAAGTTGTTCGCATCAGTTCCTGAAAGTTGCATTCTTGCCATATCTGCCGAATCGATTAAGCAATAAATATTATTTTCAGTTCGGTTTTCAATCACTTTGGTGGCGAATTCGTTTTTACCATAAGACAGAGAACCGTCCCCTGTCTTATGGTTTTGCAGGAATCAGCGGTAGAATGGTTGAAATACACTTAGTGCCGGAAAGCGGCAAGGAAGTCAATTGTTTTTAGAACGGGGGACCAAATGACAACAGCTGCTCCTGACAAAAAGAAACTACGTCCGCCGCTTAAATGGGCAGGTGGTAAAAGGTGGCTTGTGGAACGGCTACGCCCGTTATGGATTTCGCACCGGAAGCGCCGCCTTGTTGAGCCCCTGTGTGGAGGGCTGGCAATTACTCTTGGCCTGATTCCGGATAAGGCTTTATTAAATGACAATAATCCACACCTGATCAACTTTTTCAGCTGGGTAAGTGAAGGGTTGATCATCGATTTGCCCATGCGAAATGACAAAGACCTTTATTATAATTACCGTGAACGTTTCAACCGCCTGGTAGACGAAGGCAGAGCCGAAACCAGGGAGGCAGCCATGCTTTTTTATTACCTGAACCGAACTGGCTATAACGGCCTCTGCCGTTTTAATAAAAAGGGTGTTTTCAATGTACCCTTTGGCAGCTATAAAAAAATTAACTACCTCTGCGACTTTACGGGTTATAAAGAGCAATTTGCTAAATGGCAGTTTTCATGCGGCGACTTTGAAGATCTTACGCTTGATACTGAAGACTTTATCTACGCCGATCCGCCGTATGACGTTGATTTTACTCATTATACTGCAGGAGGTTTTAGCTGGCCCGATCAGGTCAGGCTGGCCCACTGGCTGGTGGCCCATCCGGGTCCGGTTCTCCTTTCCAGCCAGGCGACCGAACGTATCATAAAACTTTATAGCAGCTTAAATTTTGAATTGGAGTATCTTGATGCGCCGCGCCTGATCAGTTGCAGTGGGGATCGGTCATCAGCCAGGGAAATATTAGCCTTCAGGGGTTTATATTGAGCATTAAAATAATTTACGGGGATATTATACTTTAAATATTCTACCGGACAATATTTGTCTTTTTCATTGAAACCATGTATGTTGTGATGTATGCCCAAATGCTGCACTCTCCTCCCTTCTCCATTTATATAAGACGCTAACAAGAAGAACAACCCTGCAGAAATAATATTTTGTTATCATCTGCGCTTTATGCAATAATAAAGGGCATACATCTTTTTGCAGGGGTAAGGAGTGGATTTAAATGCTTGAGCTTAATGAAGTACATGATCGGGCCAGAAATGTTCTCAAAGGTATTTGCAGGGTTTGTCCAGTCTGCGATGGCAGATCCTGCCCAAGTGGTGTTCCCGGTATGGGTGGCAGGGGAAGCGGTAGCGCTTTCCGCAACAACAGGGCCGCTTTTGATCGCGTGCTGCTTAACCTGCGAACAATGCACAATGCAGTTGATCCCGAAACCAGTTATGATTTTTATGGAGTAAACCTGCAGCTTCCTGTAATGGGAGCGCCGATGTGTGAAACAACTTACAATTACCTGTCCCGGGTAGACGATTATGCTTTTATCCAAAGCCAGGTCCTGGGGGCTGAAAAAGCTGGTACCATTGCTTTTACCGGTGATTCACCCGATCCATCCCTGTATAAAATGGGATTAAGATCAATACAGGAACATGCAGCAGGAAAAGGCATTCCCATAATTAAACCACGCCTGCCCGAAGAAATAATCAGGCACATCAGGATGGCTGAAGAAATTGGGGTAACGGCAGTCGGGATTGATATTGACGCGGCAGCCTTTGTTACTTTTGCCCGGGCAAACCGGCCTGTTGGACCTCTCTCTGACAGTAAACTGCGCCAAATAGTCAAGTGTACTAATCTCCCGGTAATTCTCAAGGGCATAATGACAGCAGATGAGGCAGTGAAGGCGGTTTATAGCGGGGCATCAGCGATTGTGGTATCAAATCATGGTGGCAGGGCACTGGACCACACTCCCGGTACAGCCGAAGTTTTACCTGAGATTGTATCTGCCGTTAAGGGTGAGATCAGGGTTTTAATCGATGGGGGAATCAGGTCTGGTGAAGATATTCTTAAAGCCCTGGCACTTGGAGCCGAAGCAGTATTAATCGGACGTCCGGTAGCAATTGCCGCTATTGGTGCGGAAGATGAAGGTGTTCACCTCTTGTTCGAACAGTATAAAAAGGAACTGAAACATGCCATGCTCTTAACCGGTTGCAGAAACCTGGCTTCAATAGGGCCACAGGTAATCAGATATTAACCCTCAGCCTTGTGAAAAAAGCAGCTATTTCACAATTTCCCTTAATTGACTAACATTATTACCATATTTTTGTGCTACTGTTATTTTGCGTGAACTAGCAAAGAAGGTGAAATTAATTAAAATACTTGGTTTTAAGCTTTTCAGGGTTATGAACAGCCTGCTGGGGCTGGCCCTGGGAATATCCCTTTTTTATCAGCTGGCACCATTTATTAACCGGTTTGTTGATATTCCGGCTGGGTATATCTCACCGATCAGCATCGGCTATTATCTGTTTGGCGGCCTGTTTTCTGGATTGATCTTTTTTTTGCTGGCACCGCTTTTTTTTCGTTTTATTAAAAAAACAGTAGAGCGGACTGAAAATAAATTGATCAATGTATCTACCGGTGATCTGGTTCTTGTTGCCATGGCCTTTACAGTTACCCTGGTGATTGCTTTACTCGTGAGCTATTTTTTGCATCGCATCCCGGTGGTTGGAGTTTTATTAGCGCCACTGGTGTCGTTGTTTGTTGTTTTCACCGGGGTTAAGTTTGCCTGGGCGAGAAGAAATGATTTTTCTTTTCTGTCCTCATTGTTTAAACGGGGTAGTTCTGAGCATGAAAACAACGGTGAAACATATAAGATTCTTGATACTAGCACTATTATTGATGGACGTATAGTTGACATCTGCAAATCGGGCTTCCTGGAAGGAGTAATTGTCGTAGCCGGATTTGTGCTGGCAGAGCTGCAGCATATAGCAGATTCGTCCGATTTGCTAAAACGAAATCGCGGCCGTCGCGGCCTGGACGTTCTCAATACCATCCAGAAAGATTTAATTATACCGGTAAAGATTGATGAAACTGATTATGATGATCTGAACGGTGTTGACAATAAGCTGATCAGGCTTGCGAAAGAACTCAGAGGCAAGATTATAACTAATGATAATAACCTATACAAGGTTTGCCGGCTTCAGGATGTTGCTGTTTTAAGTATCGGTGATTTAGCCCATGCAGTTAAACCCCTGGTGGCAACGGGTGAGGAAATGCTGGTCCAGGTGGTTAAAGAAGGCAAAGAAACAGGCCAGGGGTTGGCATACCTTGATGATGGAACAATGATAGTTGTAGAAAACGGGCGTAGCTTAATAGGTGATACTATTAGCGTAGTTGTCACCACTATTTTGCAGACTTCATCCGGGAGAATGATTTTCGCCAGGCCTGCAGAAACACCAGAAGAGATAGCAACCTAAGGAGATAAATATGCTGTCCAAGTTCAGTGTTAACAGACCCTATACAGTATTTGTTGCCGTTGTCCTGGTCCTGGTGCTTGGTGTTATATCTTTTACCGGGATGACAGTTGATCTTTTTCCCAGTATTGAACTGCCCATGGTCGTTGCCATCACTACATATCCAGGTGCCAGTCCGGAGTTGGTTGAGCTAGAAGTGACCAGGCCCCTGGAATCAGCCCTTGGTTCAACAAATGGTTTAAAGGAGATCAGCTCAGTATCCAGTGAAAATTATAGCCTGATCATAATCGAGTTTGAGCAAAATATTAATATGGACAGCGCCATGATTGATTTGTCCGGTAGTATTGATATGGTTTACGGCCAGCTAAACAGCGAAATTGACAGGCCTATGCTAATGAGAATTAACCCCGACCTGATGCCAATTATTGTTGCAACAGTAGATATGGAAGGTAAAGATCTGGGTGAAATATCTGCTCTTGTTGATGATACCCTCTTGCCCCGGTTCGAACGAGTAAACGGCGTCGCTTCAGTATCTGCCTCCGGATTGCTCGAAGAAGAGGTTCGTATATATCTGAACCAGGCTAAAATAGCTGAGCTGAACGAGATTGTCAGAGATGACGTCACCCGGGCTTTTGATGATGCTGAAGCTTCATTGGAAGAAGCTCAGCGTGAGCTAGCGGCTGCCCGGTCCAGTCTTAACCGGGAACAGCAGACTCAACAGACCAGCCTGGCTCAGGCCAGTGCCGAACTGGACAGCATGGTAGCCCAGTTAAATGCCCTGATTGCCGAAGAAACAGTTTTGAGAGCACAGCAGGCCGCTTTTCAACAGGAACAACAGATTCTATCCCAGCTGGTATCGCTTGATACTTTTTTTGATGAAGAGTTTCCGGTTGGTTTTACTTCTCTTAATCCCGAAGAGTTCCAGGAAATGATTCAGGATCTACCTGTTTCCCTTCCCGCCCAGCTCGAAGACCTTTCGCCCGAGGAAATGGCTGAAGTGAGGGAAATGGCCATGGCTGCCGTTGCCCGGACCCTGGCGGTGGAAGCAGAACTACAGAACATAGCTGTCAGGTTGATGACAATTGAAGCCATGCTCCCGGAACTTGAGAAAGGGCTTGCCGAAGCTACAGGAGGCTACGCACAGGTTGAATCGGGCAAAATGATGCTTGCTATCGAGCTGGCAAAGGCCGGAATGCAGCTTGAGAGCGGTCAGGCCGAGATTGAAAAAGGATTGGAAGAAATTGATCAGGCCCGCGAAGATGCCCTGGAGAGTGCTGATGTAAATAACATGATAACGCCGGAGATGGTAGGCAATATAATAATGGCACAGAACTTTGCCATGCCGGCAGGCTACATGGGAGAAGAAGAACAAGTAGTTAAAGTAAGCGGCCAGTTTAATTCAATTAATGCCCTGGAGAATTCAGTCATTTTTACCCTTGACAGCACCGGTGATATCCTGGTGTCAGATGTTGCCGATGTTAAACTGGTTAGTAATGCCGGGAACAGTTATGCAAAAGTTAATGGCAATGATGCTGTTGTCCTTTCTTTCCAGAAGCAGAGCACCGCTTCTACTACCGATGTAACAAAAAATATTATTACTGCCGGAGAATCCATGTCCCGGGAGTATGAAGGTCTTCGAGTCACAGCCCTAATGGATCAGGGTGAAAATATAAATGTGATTATTGACAGTGTGTGGCAGAACCTGTTGATCGGTGGGGTTATGGCTATATTGATCCTGATGTTTTTTCTCAAGGATTACCGCCCCACCTTGATTATCGCCCTCAGTATCCCGATCAGCCTGATGTTTGCCATTACACTAATGTATTTCAGCAATGTTTCTTTAAATATTATTTCACTTTCAGGGCTGGCCCTGGGTGTGGGGATGCTGGTAGATAACAGTGTCGTTGTTATGGAAAATATTTATAGAATGAAAAATAACGGAGAAACTGCCTACATGGCGGCGATAAAGGGATCAAAACAGGTAGGGGGAGCGCTTTTTGCCGCTACCCTTACTACAGTTTCTGTTTTTCTGCCCATAGTATTTACACAGGGCCTGACCCGTCAGCTGTTCACCGATATGGGCCTCACTATTGCTTACAGTCTGCTGGCCAGCTTGTTTGTTGCCTTAACCCTTGTTCCAACCCTGGCTTCGACCATGCTTACCGGTAATAATACTGAAAAGCAGGGCTGGTTCACCCGTCTGACCAAGGCTTATGGCCGCCTGCTTTATTATACCCTGAAGCATAAAATCCTGGTTTTGATTTTGGCAATAGCCCTTCTTGGCCTGAGCATTTATGGAATAACTGTTATCGGGCTGAGCTTCATGCCCGAAATGGAATCGGCCCAGATGAGCGCTACCCTGGAAATGCCCCCCGATACGGAAAAACAGGACCTCTATACTGTCGGAGACCAGATTATGGAGAAAATGCTTGAAATTGATGAAATATCCAGTGTGGGTGTAATGGGGGGGGATTCTTCCGGTATGTTGGGTTTTTCCGGTGGTGATCTCACCTTCTATATTCTGCTGCAGGAAGAAAGAACCATGTCGAATGCCGAAGTAGCAGAAGAAATATACCGGTTGACGGGCGATATGACTAAGGTTGAACTGAACGTTTCTACTTCAGATATGGATATGTCCATGCTTGGGGGAAGCGGAATTCAACTGGTTGTTAAAGGAAATTCGCTCGATCAGCTTTATGAAACATCTGCTGAGTTAACTGAAATAATCGCTGCAGTGGAAGGGATTGCCGCAGTGTCGAGTGGGGTGGAAGAAGGGGGAACAGAAACCAGGATTGAAGTTGACAAGGATGCTGCCATGCGTGAGGGATTAACTGTTGTCCAGGTGTTTCAGGAGGTAGCGTCGGCCCTCTCCCTGGAAACCCGTTCAACCACCTTAAGAGCTGATAACGGTGATTATCCGGTTATTGTCGTAAGCCCTGAGGAAGAAAAAATTAACCGGACCGACTTAAATAGCTTTGCAATTAAAGTTACAGGGCGGGACGGAACTGAAAATGAAGTTATGTTAGGTGATATAGCAATTATCAGTGAAGGTTACAGCCCTTCTTCAATCAGCCGGGAAAACCAGTCGCGCTATATAACCCTCAGTGCAGAACTTGAGAGTGGCTACAATGTGGGGCTGATCAGCCGCGATATTGAAAGCGCGATAGCCGGTTATACCGCTCCCGGCGATATCAGCGTTGAAATGGCTGGAGAAACTGAGTTGATCCAGGGGGCTATAAGTGATATGACCCTGATGATCGTTCTTGCAATAATTTTTATCTATTTAATTATGGTAGCCCAGTTCCAGAGCCTGCGCTCTCCGTTTATAATTATATTTACCATGCCCCTGGCATTTACCGGAGGCTTACTTTTACTCTGGGCCACGGGCATAGAGTTGTCATTGCCGGCCATGTTAGGATTCCTTGTCCTGGCTGGAATTGTTGTAAACAATGGGATTGTTTTTGTTGATTATGTTAATAAACTGCAGGGAGCCGGAAAATCGAGGGAACGGGCCTTGGTTGAAGCCGGAATGACCAGATTAAGGCCAATCCTGATGACTACCATAACTACTGTTCTGGCTATGGCCCCCATTGCCCTCGGCCTTGGCAGCGGTTCTGAAGCAACGCAGCCTATGGCAGTTGTAGCGGTGGGTGGTTTAACTTATGCAACTCTTCTAACCATACTGGTGGTACCGGTAATTTATGACCTGGCAAATCGCAAAACGCCGGCTATAAAGGCACGGAAAGCCTGATCTTTTTAAGAAGCATTAAAGCCGGAAAGCAACCGGAGGATGAAAATGTCATACCAAATTTATTTAGTTGAAGATGAACCCAATTTAAATCGTCTCCTGACTTCTTACCTGCAAAAGGAAGGGTGGACAGTTTATCCTTTTCACACCGGTGAAGAGGCACGTCAGGCAATGAATGTAAAACCGCATTTGTGGATTCTCGATATAATGCTGCCTGACAGTAATGGGTACGAGTTGATTGATGAAATAAAAAATAAAACACCGCAGGTCCCTGTCATCTTTATATCAGCGCGTGATTCTGATCTTGATCGGATTATTGGGCTGGAAAAGGGCAGTGACGATTACCTGCCTAAACCTTTTTTGCCTCGTGAGCTGATTATTCGTGTAAGTAAACTGCTGGAACGGGTTTATGGAAGCCAGGACGCAGTCGATAGTGACAAGAACATTTTTGAAGAAGGCTCATACAGAATCAATTCCCGGAAAAGGTCTGTCACAGAGGACGGTACAAGGGTTGATCTGACCTCAAAAGAATTTGATCTTATACTCCTGTTTGTTGAAAACCCGGGAAGTGCTCTTTCCCGGGAGCAAATCCTAACCCATATCTGGGGGAATGTTTACTACGGCAGTGATCGTGTAGTAGATGACCTGGTCAGGCGTCTGCGTAAAAAAATGCCCCACCTGGACATTGAAACAATATATGGCTATGGATACAGGATGGTGTCGGGGGCATGCTAAAGCATAAACCTCTTTCCATACAAATCTGGCTGATATTCGGGTTTACAATGGTTCTTTCAATTTTTTTAATGCTGCTGGTGCCATGGTTTCTTGCTTACTTTTTTTCCCCCGGTGCTCATGCTTTTATTGATCAGGCCCAGGAAAACATCCTGGAAGATTATGAACACGAGCAAGTTTCCCTTGAAGAATTACCTTATGCCGAATCAACTGTTAACAGGTATTTCCCTTCAACTTTATACCATATGGTAATATACCATGATGGAACTGTCGTTACCTCAAACCTCTTTCCGGCCAACCTTATGGAAGAAATCAAAGAAGAAATATCTATTCTGGAAGAGACCGGTGTCAACCTGGTTAAGGGTAGTGTCGGTGAAGCCAACATATACTATGTCGCGCGCACGATAAATGACACCGATAACCAGGCCTACCTGGTTACATACATGTGGGATATCTACCAGGATGAAGTATTTCAGGGTATCTTTTACCGTTTGATAGGTATGATAGGGCTTATCCTGCTTCTCTGTCTCTTTCCGGCACTATTACTGGCCCGTTACATATCCAAGCCCCTGGTTAAACTGGAAAGCCATGTCAGGTCAATTGCCGAGAGAGACTGGCATCATTCTATTAAGGTGAACCGGGGTGATGAAATCGGCAGCCTGGCTGTTTCCATTGAAAAAATGCGCCAGAGGCTTATTCAGCAAGACCAGGCGCAGCAGTCATTTTTACAGAACATATCTCATGAATTAAAAACCCCGGTGATGGTAATACGCAGTTATACCCAGTCTATATCTGACGGAATATTCCCCCAGGGAAATCTGGCCAGCACAGTAAAGGTAATTGACGAAGAATCAGAACGTTTGGAAAGAAGGATTCAGGATCTTCTCTATCTGACTAAGATTGATTATTTATCGACGCATGAACCGGCAAATAAAAAGACAGAATTGTCTGCTGTGCTGGAGGATGTGGTCAGGAGATTGCGACGTCGCCGCAGCGAGCTAAACTGGTCAATTACTTTGTCTCCTCATGAAGTGTACGGTTCTGCTGAACAGTGGACTGTGGTGTTTGAGAATTTACTTGATAATCAGATTCGCTATGCTGATCAACAGATAGAAGTTGAGCTGGCTGAAGGAAGTAATAAAGATGGAGAAAAAACGGCAGTAATCAGGCTCTGGAACGATGGGCCGCCCATTGACGATAAAGTGAAGAGCAGGCTTTTTCAGCAGTTTAGTCGTGGTCCGGGAGGGCAATTTGGGCTCGGGCTGTCAATTGTTCAACGCTTGGTCTGGCTATATAAAGGTCGTGTATGGGCGGTCAATGAAGGTGGAGGGGCAGCTTTTTACGTGGAAATACCCCTTCATGTTGAGCCCCAGAGCTAACAGCTAAGGGCTGTCTTAAAGTGGTCGATCAAAAAATAATCAGGGGATAATTATAATTACACCAGGGTGTGGGTTTTTCTATGTTTTTATATGAAGAACCTGCATTTTTTTATTGACCCGCTAAAGAAATGGTATTATAATATAATTAAATAAACGTTTAGTCAAAAAGGCGGGATCAGCTTGCCAAATCGGATTAAAGATGAAGCTAAAGATCGCATATTAAGTGCATCAATAACTTTATTCTCTGAAAAGGGCTTTGATGGAACCCGTGTTAATGAAATAGCACAAGAGGCAGAGGTAAATAAGGCGCTTATATACTATTACTTTAAAAACAAGGAAGATATACTTGATCATTTAATTGAGAATCTCTTTACCGAGTTAACCGGGCTATCCCTTCAGTTTATTGGCGATAATGTGGTCAGAATGATTAAAGACAGCGAACTGGACATCAAGGCTGACCGGTTTCATTTCAGTAATAAACAGGCGCTGGGAAAGTTCTTGGAACAGACAGATATATATATTGAAAGACTTATAGATTACGCTATTGAAAGACGGCACATCCTGAGGATTCTCTTACTTGAATCACTAAAGAAACGTAAACACCAGAATGGTTTGTTCCGCTTCATGGAGATGACATACAACAGCGACTCCAACCCTCTCTATAAAACAATAAAAGAAGCTGACAGTGATTATAATGTTCCGGACAGTACTCCCCTGGTAAAATTTTTCTTTGGCCTGGTGCCGATCATAAATTTTGCCGCCTATTATGACGACTGGCTTAAAACAGATTTGGAAATTGATGAAAAGAGGCTGCGCGGCACATTTGCCGGTATATACCGGTTTATGATTAAAGGGTTTGTTTCAGATACTGACATCTTGATCAATGGTATGCTGGATGGCTGCCTTGATTAGCTGTTCAAGGGTTAAAAGTGCTGAGAAGGGGAACAAAAAAATTTGGGACAATTTAACCGTTTGGTTAATAAGTGAATATTCAGTTATTCCGGTCCATGCTCTTTTCTTTGTAGTTTAAACTATTGTTGTTTCGGCGAAAGAGGGTGGTTGAATTGTTGGCCGGCGAGCATGTTTGAAAGGTGCTTAATGAATTTGCCCGGGAGGTATTTAAAAAGTTGTTGCTTGTAAGGAGGTATTAAAATGTCTTTCGAATCAGTTAAAAAAATTGCAGCCGAGTTTGCCATTGACAGAGTTGTAAACTATGTTTCTCAAAACCCGGCTCAGAATATAATGACCCTGATGGATTTCGCCGGGCGGGTAGCTAATCAACCTGATCAAAAAGAAAACATCAATAAGCTCAAAGAGCATTTTAAGCATAATCCGCTTATATTTGAGCAGGCCAGGCGAGTGGTGAAAAACCCCAAAATGCTTAAAAAACTAATGATTAATTGGGTGGCAAACAATGAACTGGCTGGTAGAAGTATTCGAGAAGAACATGCCAGGAAACTTGGCGTGTCTGTGCCAAGCCTGATCCTGATAGACCCAACATCAGCATGCAACCTGCGTTGTGAGGGCTGCTGGGCGGGAGAATATAAAAAAACAGACAGCCTGGATCCTGAACTGCTTGACCGTATTTTCCGTGAAGCCAGGGAACTTGGTATATTCTGGATAGTTTTATCCGGAGGAGAACCTTTTGCTTATAAGCCCCTGCTGGATGTTGTTGCAGATCATCCTGATCTAGTCTTTATGGCTTACACCAACGGGACCCTTATTGATGAAAAAACTGCCGACCGCCTTGCCGATCTGGCCAATTTATCTCCAGCCTTTAGTCTCGAGGGTTGGCGCGAACAGACTGATGCGCGACGCGGGGACGGTGTTTTTGATAAAGTGATGCGATCAATGGACTTACTCAGTGAACGCGGAGTTTTCTTCGGCGTGTCGGTAACAGCCACCAGGGATAATGTTGACACTCTTTTTAGTGATGATTATATTGACTTTCTGGTTGATAAGGGAGCTGTTTACGAGTGGTGTTTTCATTACATTCCCATTGGCCGTAATCCTAATACGAATCTAATGTTAACGCCTGATCAGCGGGCTTGGTTAGCCAACAGGGTTCCTGAACTTCGCCGGGAAAAACCGATCATGATAGCTGATTTTTGGAATGATGGTGAAGCTACCCGTGGTTGCATTGCCGGTGGAAGAATGTATTTTCATATCAATGCCCAGGGCGATGTTGAACCTTGTGCCTTTGCCCACTTCGCAGCCGATAACATAAAAGATAAAAGCTTGAAAGATGTACTCCAGAATCCGCTTTTTAAATCATTTCAAAAACGTCAGCCTTTTAATGATAATCATCTGGCACCATGCCCGATCATTGACAATCCCCAGGCCTTGCGTGATATTGTAATTGAGAGTAAGGCCAGGGCTACCCACCAGGGTGCTGCTGAAGTGCTGGAAGGGCCTGTAGCTGTTCACTTGGATCAGATTTCATTGCAGTGGAAAGAAAAAGCCGATAAAATTAAGGCCGCCAGAGAACAGGCAAAAGAACCTGCACATGCCTGATTTTGAAAGCTGAATAAAGGAGGCGGATTTGTTATCTGCCTCCTTTTATTATTTCCGTATCCATATTCTAAAAAATTGATTGTTTGGATAACCGGTAAAATAAGCATACCTCAATGCCTTATTCCGCTGACAAGTTTTATGATGAAATATTTCGCAGTGTCGAAAAGGGGAGAAATTAATTACTAAAATATGTAAAGGTATAAAAGGGGACATGTCGAATTAAACTATAACCAATAACCGATATGGAGGCATGAGTATGAAAACTGCTTTAATGGCCGGCAGTAGGAAAAAGCGTTTACACTTATTAACGACGGCGGTATTTTTTGTTGCAGCAACACTGATTCTTGTTTCGCCTGTTATGGCGGCTCTGCATGGTGATGTCAATAGTGACGGCAGTATTGATGTTCAGGATGTAGCCCTGACCATGCGTCACGCCCTGGGCCTTGAAACACTGAACGACCTGCAGGGTTTTCTTGCTGATGTAAATGGTGACGGAATCGTCAATGTGCAGGATGTAAGCCAGGTTATGCAGAAATCGCTTGGTTTAATTGACAGTTTTACAGATGCTCCGATTCCGGAAACTGACCTTGTTGATGATTTCATTTCGGCCCCTGGACTTTCTCCCGGAACAAAGATGATTGTGGTGACTCTTGCTGTTGAAAACCAGGAGCAATACAGGGTTTTTATCGGTTCAAAAACCCTATATTACAGTGAATCAGTTGAAGGTTTCCTGGGCGAAGTTCCGGAAGACGATGCCCTGATTGAAAATGTAATTGTCTACAAAAAGTAGAACAGGAGAACAAACGATATGTTCCAACCTGGTGATCCTGCTGAGGTAATTGAGAGATGCCACGGCTTTAAAGGTGAGTTGCAGCTGCAGCGACGCGGGCGGGAATATGAAATTATTTATAACGGAGTCTTTATTATGGCTACCTATAACGGTGCTTCGGAGAAAGCAGCTGTCAGGGATGCTCTGCAAAAGGCGGCTACCTCATGTGCCACTCCCTTAAAAGTATTGATCGGAGGGCTGGGGGTTGGGTTCAGCCTCAGGGAGGCTCTTGACTATCCGGCGGTTTCGGATGTAACGGTGGTTGAACTGGAGCCTGCGGTCATAAAATGGAACCACAATGTACTGGCCGAAGTAAATGGTAATGCCCTGGCCGATCCAAGAACCTTAATCCTTAACGATGATTTTCGGAAGGTTCTTCGGAACAAGGGAGGGCATCATTCCGGTAACCTATCCGGAAAGTTTCATGTAGTTATGGTCGACACTGATAACGGCAGCAGTTGGCTCAGCCTGCCTGATAATGCTGAGATCTACAGCGAGGATGGCCTTAGCTTGACCCTTAAGCGTCTTTATCCCGGAGGAGCCGCCTGTTTCTGGGCTGCCCGGCGGGAAGAAGAATTCGAAGAGAGGTTGAAGAAATATTTTCACCGGGTTCAGTTTCGCACTGTGCCGGAGAAGACCGGCCACGACGGCTGTTATTATCTAGCGCAGAAAGCACTTTGACAGGGTTAATTATTCAAAAAAACTGTAATTAATATACCCGGCGGGTTAGTAACTGTTACTTCTCGCCGGGTTATAATTTTTTTAGCATTAGATAATCTGTTTCCTGCTCCTCAAACACAGTAAAACCAAGTCTTTTATATAAGTTAAAAGCCCGGTTCAGTTTGTCTACACTAAGAGAAATGTTTTTGTAACCCCTATGCTTAAGTTCATCAAAGAGTGCTGTCATGAGGCCCGTGCCTATGCCCTGTCCGCGGTAAAGTTCATTAACGGCAAAACATAGTTCCGGAGTGTCGGCATCTATAAAACCATATGCCCCCTTTTCAGCACTCTCAAACTGCCTGGTCCAGGCAGCGCCTGCCTCAAGGCCATTTACTTCGGCAATAAAACCGGCGTCGGTATCTTTCATCCAATCGTCAAGGTAGATATGTAAATCCGGTTCGTCAACAATGGAAAAGGGAGGCCTTTCCTGACCCTCGGGAATGAACATGGCCTGGTAAAGCATTTCCCTTAAAAAGGGATAATCTTCTGCTTTTGCTTTCCTGACATTGAATAGTATCTTTTTCATTTAGTTCACCTGGTTGGTTAATATGTAGAATGGTTACTTTTATTATGCACAAGAGCATGTAACCATTTCTTTTAATAGCACACTATAAAAGTATAACTCCGGGAAGTTTACGTCAAGGGAAAATTTTTTTGAAAAACACTTGACAACAATATAAACACGTTTATAATAATAAGTAGTTTATAGTATAAACCAGATTGGTGGGAGGTTTTTGTTATGGAAAACCAGTTCGACGGGCAGGGAAACGACCTGAAACAGCTTTATGAAGATGTTGCCTACATCAAAAAAGCAGTATCTAAAAAAAGCAACATACTTAATTTCATGGAGATCAGCCAGGCCCTGCGGTTTGTGGCTCTTATATCGGGCTTACTGATTATTGTAACGGCAACAATTCTGTATTTTCTCATTCAGCAGTATGGTTCTTTTGCAATGTTTCCCGATCGGATCAGGTTTTTTTTCTATCTATACCTTGTCCTGGCAGTTGCATTCATTGCCGTGATCAAGTTGCGTAATTTCTTAAATAAAGCCAGGGAAATAAACAGCCGCATTACTTTAGGCGAACTCTTTGAAGAAGTTTATACAGTCCGGTTCATTGAAATCATAATACCTTTCCTGGTTGTCTTAATCGCAGTACCTGTGTATTTCAATTCCATGGGGCTGAATCAGCTTATCTTGCCTTTCACAGCCCTGCTTTTCGGGTTACTCTGTTTTGCAATTTCCGGTCTTCTTCAACTTAGAATAGCGCTTTTTCTCGCCGGTTGGCTGGTTTTATGCGGGCTGTTCTTTCTATTCGCGGGTCGGGGGACAGACCAGTTGATCCAGCTAATAGTTAGTTTTGGTTGCGGCCTTTTGATCATGGGATTATCAGGCTATATCGGTTTGCCGAAAAAGGAGTAATTACATGACCGATAAAAAAATGCCCAGACCGGAAATAGATAAAATAATCCATGAGCGAAGTCGCCTGCTTGTATTAAGCTACCTTGCAGCAGGGGATGCAGCAGTTGTTTCCTTTACAGAGCTGAAGGATAAGCTTGAGTTAACTGCCGGCAATCTATCGGTGCAGTTGCGCAATCTGGAGGATGCCGGTTATATAAAAATCAATAAACGTATCGCAGGCCGTAAGCCGGTTACCGATATTGCCTTAACTGCTTCCGGTATGAAAGCATTAACCGGTTACCTTGATGAAATGGAGACCCTGATCAACCGGGTTCGGAATGTTAGTGATAAAGGTGGGAGAGATTGAAATGATAGAAGTTAGGAACCTCAGTCACGATTACAGCGGCAAAGGGAATTACGCGGTTAAAAAAATATCCTTTCAGATTGACCGCGGTGAAATATTTGGTTTTCTCGGGCCCAGTGGGGCAGGCAAGAGCACCGTACAGAATATCATGACTGGCCTGTTAAAGCTGCAGGCAGGTGAAGTAACCTATGGAAAAGTGCCGATCGGGAATATGAGAAAACAGTTTTTTAATCGTATCGGTGTTTCGTTTGAGCATCCCAATCTTTATGCTAAACTCAGTGGTTATGAAAATCTACGCTATTTTGCAGGCCTTTTTGATGTTCCCACCCGTTCTCCCCTGGAACTTCTTGACCTGGTAGGTCTGCGCGAATCAGCTTATAAAAAAGCGGCTGCTTACTCAAAAGGGATGAAACAGCGCCTGGTGTTTGCCCGGGCCCTGATTAATGATCCCGAAATCCTTTTTCTCGATGAACCAACCGCCAGCCTCGACCCTGTTACAGCGGCAAATGTTAAGGATATTATTCTGGAGAAAAAGAAAAGGGGGGTAACTATATTTCTGACCACCCATAACATGTATACCGCTGAAGAGATCTGCGACCGGGTAGCTTTTCTGAATGACGGTAATATAGTGGCAATGGATACTCCCCGTGATTTGAAACTTCAGTATGGAGAAAAATCGGTTAGGGTTGAATACAGGGAAGATAATAAAGTTAAAACTGATCTATTCTTTCTTTCCAGGGACGAAGACCGTTTAGCATTACAAAATTTGGTTGGCCATAAAGAGATCCAGACCCTGCATTCCCAGGAAGCAAGCCTTGAGCAGATCTTTATTCGCTTAACCGGAAGGGGGCTGCAGGCGTGATCCGGCGCTTTTTTGCTCTCTTTAGCCAGGATTTAGTAATAGCATCCCGCAATGCCTTAATGTGGGTGTTGCTGGGAGCTCTAATCATAATAATATTAACTGTCAGGCTGGTTATACCAGCCGACTTTGAAATGGGTGAAACCCAGTATTTTTATGACAAAAGTGCCCAGGGCTATCTTGAAACTGCTGCCAGACTGGAGGGCTTTGATCAAGAGCGGATTATGGGCAGTTTACCTGAACTGGAGCAGGTTGTTGCGGCAGATCAAAACTCAATCGGGATTATCTTTGAAGATGATGAGGCAGTGCCACGGGTAACAATCATCCATCACGGGGCCATTAGCCTGGAGAACCGTAACCTGATTGCCGCCGCAATAGAGGATTCGCTGAGGCCATATTATGGTTTTTCCGGACAACCCGATTTACAGGTAAGTTATTTAAGACCTGCGGCAGAAAAAGTACCTCAAAACCAGAATGCCGTTCCGCCCCTGCTGGCTTTTGAAGTTATCGTGAACGGGTTTATGATGGTAGCTGTGCTTTTATTCCAGGAAAAAATGGAGGGCACAATCAAGGCCTACCGGGTTAGTCCGGGTGGTCCTTCCATATATGTGATCTCAAAAGCTGCTGTTTTCGCCCTGATCGGAATTTTTTACGGACTGTTGATGGTAATACCGACAATAGGTTTTTCCTTTAACATTTTACTGTTCCTCATCGTGTTATTTTTCGGTTCCCTTATATATACATGGTTGGGGTTGGCCGTTGCCGCTTTTTTCAATAATATCTCTGAATGGCTTTTCATTGGCATAGCATTACTGATGATTAATATGACCCCGGTAATATCGTATGGCTGGCCTTCTTTTGCTCCCCGCTGGCTTACCTATATACCCTCTTACCCAATCATTTTTGGCTTGCGTGAAATATTGTTTCCCTCCGGTCGTTCCCTGGCTGAGTTGTTTATTTTTCTTCCCCTGGCTGCTCTGGTTGCTTACCTGGTTTGTTATCTGGTAGTGAAGAATAAACTAATGAGGGAGGGCAGATAAATGAGACAGATTATTAATATTATGAAACAGGATCTTGCAACAGCTCTGCGCGATAATATTCTTCTTTACATGATTATTGCACCGCTGTTTCTTGCTCTAGTAATTAAAGCCTTCCTGCCCTCAATTGAATCGGCTGGCTTAAACCTTGCCGTTTCGGCAGACCTTGACAGTGAAATAATTGCCGGGTTGAATAATTATGCAGTGGTGGAGCTGCTCGAAGATAACCAGGCTGTCACCGGGCGGGTTGAAATGATCGATGCCGTACCCGGGGTAATAACCGAAAACGGGCAAATAATTCTCCTGCTGGAAGGTAATGAGCCGGAGGATATTATTGATGCTGCCAGGGTGGCGCTCACAGCAGTTATTGAAGGCGAAACCATAATCAGCTTTGAATATAGAAGCCTTGATGAATCGGCCTCACTGATGCGCGAGATTATCACGCTTTCCCTGATGATGTTGGCCCTCTTGTTGGGTGGTGTGGTGTCGGGGTTCAATATCATTGATGAGAAAGACAGTAAAGCGGTAAATGCCCTGGCGGTAACCCCATTAACTCTGTCTCAGTATATAACCGCCAGAACAGTTTTGGCTTTTCTTATCACTGCGATAATTACCTCCGGTACCGCCACAATCCTCTTTGGTCTTGGAATAGACTATTTAAAGCTGGTTGCAGTACTGCTGGCATCGTCGCTGATTATAGCCTTTTTTTGCCTGGTTGTCGGGGGTTTTTCCAATAACCAGGTCAGCGCTATTGCTGTTATAAAAGTCCTGATGCCTGCTTACATGGTTATCCCCATTGCATCACTGTTTGTGTCGGAAAAATGGCAAACAGCATTTTACCTGTTTCCCAACTATTGGCAGTTTCAGATGCTAAGAGGGCTCTTCTTTGGAGAAAATTTGGTTGCGCCTTTTTGGTGGTCACTCTTGCTAACGCTTGTTTTAAGTGCAGTTCTTTTAGTTGTCATGGTAAAAATAACAGGCGGCAGGCTAATGCCCCGGGGGAGGTGATCACATGGAATGGTACTGGTGGGTGCTAATAGCAGTTGCCGTTGTGGTTGTTGGTTATTTGAAGCTGAAAATATTTAACTCAATTATGGCAAAAAGGAAGAAGGCAGAACAGGAAATTGAGGATTAAGCAAAAGAAACGGGCCGGCATTTTAATAATGCCGGCTCTTGTATTTTACAGGCAACATACCTTTTTTTACATAATCGATTACCTGTTATTGCCTTACTCTTTAAAATCCGGGCAGCTGCAGTTTTGTCCGCCGGCCTTACTGTAAGGGCAGCCGGGGCATTTTACTCCCTTTTTATTGTCGGATACTATTTTGGCAACTGCCACACCAATTATTGATATTACTAATAAAAATAGCAGAATATTGCCCAGCATTATACCGCCTCCTTGATTGTTTTTTCGCTTTGTTGTTTTTTACTGCGAATTAAAGAAGCTATAACAGCGGCGAAAACCAGGATGGCAACTAACCCGGGAATAACCCCGCTGCCGAAACTGCCGGTTGTAATTAATGTACCTGCCTGGTAAACAAAATACGCAACTGTATAACCAACACCGAATTGAAATCCTATCCCGGCCCAAAGCCATTTTTTACTGTCCATTTCGGCGTTCATTGCCCCGATAGCAGCAAAACAGGGAGGGGTGAACAGGTTAAACATCAGGTAAGCGAGGGCAGCCACTGAAGTTAACCCCATTACAGTTGCCACATCGCCGGCTCCGCTGATCAGTTCAAACTCTTCAGTATCGATAAAGTTTGTTATCCCGTAAACAACAGCCAGGGTTCCGACAACATTTTCCTTTGCGATAAAGCCGGTAATTGCTGCTGCTGCAAGCTGCCACACCCCAAAACCGAGCGGGATGAAAAGGAGAGCAAACGGGCCGGCAATCCCGGCGAGGATGCTGGTGCTTTCCATTCCTTCCTCTACAACCTGGAAGCTCCAGTTAAAGGTTTGCATTATATGCACGGCGGCGTTACAGACCAGGATTATTGTAGCTGCCTTGACGATAAAGGCTTTTGCCCTCGAAAACATCGAGACAAGGGCCCGCTTAATGCTGGGCAGGCGGTATTCTGGCAGCTCCATGATGAAATAAGCAGGTGAAGAACTGTCTCTGGTGATTTTGCGAACGAGCAGGGCTCCGACAATAATAATGCCGATAGCTACGAAATACATGGAGGTTCCTACCCAGGCTGCGTCACCAAAGAATACCCCGGCAAATAAAGCAATTATCGGCAGCTTGGCTCCACAGGGCATAAAAGGAGTCAGCATGGCTGTGGTGCGGCGTTGACGGTCATCACGTATGGTTCGTGTTGCCATTACCCCGGGGATGGCGCAGCCGGTACCAATAACCATGGGGATAATAGACTTTCCGGAGAGCCCCACTTTTTTCAGGTAGCGATCCATCACCATTGCAACCCGGGCCATGTAACCGCTGTCCTCAAGCAGGGCCAGCAGAAAGAAAAGGACCATAATCAGGGGTAAAAAACCCATAACTGCTCCAACCCCGCCAATGATGCCGTCGAGAAATAACGAACTCAGCACGGGGGAAAGATCACTGCCCAGCAGCCCTGCAGCAAATTCATATAGTGAATCAATCCAGCCGACCAGGATATCGGCCAGCAGGGGGCCGACATAGGTTTGTGACAGAGAAAAAATCACATATATGATTGCAGCAAAAATTGGTATGCCCAGGACCTTGTTAGCGACAATACGGTCAATTGCATCCTGGCGGGTCTGTTTATGACTGGCTACAGCCCGATTTTCAACTTCGTCAACCAGTTTCTCTACGAAAACAAATCTTTCTCGATCATTTTCTTCAATACTTTCCTGATCCCGAAGGTCAAATAGCTCACTTTTAAACGGCGCAGTCTGTTTATCTCCAGAACGGTCGGCCGCTGCCCTGAGTAGTTCGGCCAGGCCTTTGCCCTCAGTTGAAGATGTTTCGACCACCGGGCAGCCGAGCCGGTTCGAAAGCTCGTCCAGGTTAATCTGAATGTTCCTGCTCTCCAGGAGGTCACTCTTGTTAAGAGCTACCACTACAGGAATTCCCAGTTCCAGGAGCTGGGTAGTAAAGAAGAGGCTCCTGCTCAGGTTGGTGGTGTCTACAATGTTAATAATAACATCAGGTTTTTCATTCAGAACAAAATTCCGGGTAATGCTTTCCTCAGAACTAAAAGGTGAAATTGAATAAGCGCCGGGAAGGTCAACCACCCTTATAATTTCTTTCCCCCGGTAGAGTGATTTCTTAATGTCACCTTCCTTCTTGGCGATAGTAACGCCGGGCCAGTTGCCCACGTGCTCAATTTTTCCTGTGATAGCGTTAAATAGTGTGGTTTTTCCGCTGTTTGGATTTCCGGTTAGTGCAATTCGCATTTTTTTCCTCCCTGTAATTTAGTTAGACAAGGCTAACTAAAAGTATAAAAAAATTCCGCTCTATAAAATAATAGCCCGGGCTAAATCTTCATCAATGCTGTATCTCGCCCCTTTTACATGAATAACAAAATTCTGGGCCAGGGCTGAAATGACTGTAACCATTTCACCTTCATAGCAGCCAAGGGTAAATAGAAAGTCTTTAACAGCTTGATCGTCAGTATTAATTTCCTTAATCGTATAAGGAAGGTTGGTATCGGCATCTGTAAGGTTAAACCTGCCTTCTTTACATTGCTTAAAACTTTTTACCGCCGTTTTTCTTTTAAATAATTTGCCTGCTACAGCCAGTTCCATTTTGAACCTCCTTAAGTGCATTATTTATTCAGGTATTGCTTAATTGCATTTAGCATGTTTTCTGTTATAACATGTTCCATACGGCAGGCATTTGCCACCGCTTCACCAGGTGATAAATCCAGTGACTTTTCCAGGAAACGTGTGATCAGGTTGTGTTTCCTGTATATTTTTTCTGATACAGCCTTCCCTTTCTCTGTTAGGGTTACAGGTCTGTATGATTCGTTGTTAATTAAGCCTTCTTCTTCAAGGTGGCTCATTGCCTTGGTTACACTCGGCTTTGTAACCTTTAAATCCCTGGCGATATCTGCCACGTGAGCGTGGCCGTGTTCCTTTTCCAGGATATAGATAGTTTCGAGATACATCTCGCTCGATTCATTGTATTCCAAAACAACCCCCCCTAAACCAAACATTGTTAACCAAGACTAACATTATTATAATTATTATGTCCACTGCTGTCAATAAAAAATTTTAATTATGATTAGAACTGCCATTAATACCAGGTAAACGTTTATGTCGCGTTATTACATTTAAAAGAAGGGTATATAAGCTGCTGTAAAAAAGATTTAACGACCCTTAAAATAATCAGACGCTGCCCCGGTTGCACCAGAATCAGAACACTGCTATACTAGCGCCATGGCAGTAAATGATTAAACATCAGCAACAATTTATTTTTCAAATACAGGGCAGCAGGTGGTAATCTTTTGGAATACTACAGGATTCTTGGCTTAGAAAAAAACGCAACAATAATTGAAATAAAAAGAGCATATCGTAAAATGGCCAGGGAATATCACCCGGATCTTAACTCCGGGAAAGATGCTGAAAAACACTTTATCCGCATTAAAGCTGCTTACGATACTTTATGCGATCCATTAAAAAGAGAAAGCTATGACAACGGCTTATCCTATGCAAAAAAGCAATATAATTATAACAATAACTATAAAAACGAACATAATTCCCGGCCTGAACCTAATTCTGCCAAAAATACAGCTTATAAAAAGAAAGATGAACCTCTCAAAAAAGCTGATGAAGACCTTTCAAGGCTAATTACATTTACCCTTGGTAAAGACGAATATGCTTTAAATATTGATCAGGTTCTGGGTATTGTAGGTTCTGCAACAATAAAGGAACCGGAGCAACCAAACAGTGCTCTTGATGGTATAATCCATACCCGTGGAGAAGATTGGCCTGTAATTGATTTGGCCAGGAGTTTTGGTATAAACGGGGATGAAAATGATGGGCCGGCAAAAATTATCCTGGCGGAGATAGAAGGTATTAAAGTAGGTTTTCTAGTTAATAAGGTGTCCCTTGTAACGGACCTCGCCAGCGCGATGATTCGGGATATGCCGAACAGCCCCCTGGGAGACACATTTCTTTCTTTGAAGATGGCCATGGTGGGAGAACGGATGATAATAATTCTTGATCTTGATCATATTTTATCGCCGGCAGTTATATCCGCCCTGAGAAGCCTCGGGCAAAACGGGGGTTAAATATAAAAGATTGCTTCGAACAACAGTTAACAGTAATTGATCAATAATTATGGAGGTTTGCTTAGCAAATGTCAGGTCAGATTAGTAATGAGATGCAGGCAGAATTGTTAAAAGATCAGCAGGATGAAATAACCGCTTACTATCTCTATAAAAAGATTGCCGATTTTGTTAAAGATGAAGATAATCGGACTATCATCAGGGCGGTAGCTGATGACGAGCTGAAACACTACCAGACCCTGAAAAAACTTACCGGAATAGAGCTAAAACCGCAGCGATTAAAAGTTTTTATTTTTTACTGGATTACCAGGCTCCTGGGTTTAACTTTTGGAATTAAACTTCTGGAAAAAGCGGAATCCCAGGCGATAACCTCTTATGGCGTTAAGGAACGGCAAGTGCAGGGTCTCAATGAGATTATTGCCGATGAAGAGAGGCATGAAACCGAGTTGATAAACATGATCAACGAGGAGAGGCTGCATTACATGGGTTCGGTTGTGCTGGGCCTCAATGATGCCCTGGTGGAATTAACCGGAGCGCTGGCCGGCTTTACCTTTGCCTTCCAGGATACAAAGCTGATTGCCCTGACCGGCCTGATTACTGGTATAAGTGCTTCTTTTTCCATGGCTGCCAGTGAATACCTGTCAAAAAAACAGGAGGGTGGGCAGGATGCTCTTAAGTCGGCGTTATATACCGGCACTGCATACGTTATTACGGTTGCGTTGCTTGTTTTACCTTTTTTGCTGCTAAAGAACCCTTTCATCAGTCTTGCTGCAACACTTGTGGTTGCGGTGGTGGTTATTTTTCTATTTAATTTATATGTTTCTATCGCTAATGATTACAGCGTGAAGAAAAGATTTTTAGAGATGGCAGTTATTTCGCTTGGTGTAGCCGGAATTTCCTTTGTAATCGGAATTATTGTGAGGAATTTTTTCGGAATTGATATATAAGCAGTAGCAGTTAAAACACTTAATAATGCAGCAGGCACAGGGTGGGGTAAGCTGTAGATAATTTCCATAATTTATGATATAAATATTTTGTGTCGGATTAACCATTAAAGGAGGGTAATTATACTGATGAATAAAGCAGATGTTCTTAGTTTTCTCAAAGACAACCGGGTTTTCTATATAGCGACAGTAGATGGAGATAAACCGGCGGTAAGACCTTTTGGTTTTGTAATGGATTTTGAGGATAAGCTCTATTTTTGCACAAACAATAAGAAAGATGTTTTTAAACAGCTGCAGGTCAATCCCCATTTTGAATTAAGCGCTGCAGGCTCCGGAGAAAAGTGGCTGCGGTTAAGTGGTAAAGCAGTTATCAATACAACCAGGGCTGTTAAAGAGGCTGCCCTGCAGGAAATGCCATTTCTGAAAAATATCTACTCTGTTGACGATGATCTCTTTGAGCTTTTTTACCTGGCCGAGGGGGAGGCTTCTTTTCGCTCGGTAAAAGGTGATATACTCGATTCTGTTAAGCTTTAATCATTGCATTTAAGCATCAAAAAAACTATAAAACCGGGCCTGGTAAGCAGGCCCGGTTTTTTTTTACAGTTCAAAGCGCCACAGGGCCCGATCCTGCTCAGCAAGAACAGAAACTGTGCATTCAATGCTTTTAATCCTTAACCCCAGCCACAAGTGACTGGCGCATATCCCGATATCAACATTGGGATGTTCCCACTTAACATGCTTGTAACCGTGGGGCATGGCCAAAGTGATAGTTTTGTAATCAGAAGAGATGTTAAAACGCCAGTGCTGGCTGTTGGCCCCTGAAGGAGCTTTCCGGGCCAGGTCCAGGGCATAGAGGATTTCAGGGGGCAGTTTTGTTTCATCAATATTGTTCTCAAGCAAACTTTTTAAAGGTTTGCGCTTATGGCTGAACAGGGTTGTTTGCATGCGGTCCATAAAGCGCAGGCCTTTTTCTTCCCAGTAACCGAGAGGCGATATGCAGATCACCCGCTCACCTTCGACCTCACCTTTACCATAACCCCACTTCGGAGCCGGCTCTATATTGTGATGTCCTAAATGAGGCATCAGGCGTTCAAGTTCATCCAGGGTATAATGGCCGTACCAGCAGGTGGCCAGGCCCAGGCTGGTAGCATATAGGATGCTCATTTCCCCCACGAAACCTGCTTTTGAGATTGAAACAATATCTGTTTCGGCAATGAATGCAATATTGTCAGGGGGTGCATTATAAATCGTGTAAAGTTTTTTGTCCGGGTTGGCTTTAAAACGGCGAATTTTCACCCCGTGATCAAAAGGCAATTCCAGGTTGGTGATAAAAGCGTCAATTAAAATCGAAATATTATCTTCAACGGGCTGCATCTCAAAACTACGGGTGGAACGCCGCATATTAACAGCACTCTCCCAGTCAGCTACTTCAAGTATATTGGCTGAATCAATAGTCTCCATATTCATTATCCCCCTTTAAATATTTCTGTCCGATTACAACGCGTAGTTTTACTGCCCGGCCAGAGTTATAATAACAATTTCCGGTTTCATATTAATGCGAAGCGGTAAACCGCTTTCTCCCAGCCCGGCATTAATTAACATTGTAGTGTTTTTTGAGCTAAAAATCCCGTAATCATATTCGGGGAAAAAGCCTTGTCCGGGAATATAGAACGCTCCCAGGAAGGGAAGCCTGATCTGCCCTCCGTGGGTGTGCCCGACCAGGATCAGCTCAATGTTTTTATCTACCGCTTCATCAAAAATAGCCGGACTATGGGCCAGTAAAATTACAGGAGCATCTTCTGTTAAACCTGCCAGGGCTGAATCCAACCTGGCCATACCGAGGGAAGGATCATCCACCCCGGCAAGCTGGATAAAATCATTTTCCACCTGAAGTTTCACAGATCTGTTGTTTAAAATTGTTACACCGTTTTTGTTTAAAATATCTTCCAGCTCGCTGTAGCCTGCCCATATTTCATGATTTCCGCGTACATAATAAATGTCGCTGCTGTTCAGCCCCACCAGGAGTTCATCTGCGGGGGCAACTTCCGGTTCATGTCTTTGAACAAGATCGCCAGTAATTGCTATAAGGTCGAACTGTTGCTTATTGATCAGTTCCAGCAGTTGCTGCTGGTTGGTTCCGAATCGCTTGCTGTGCAGATCAGTCAGGTGCAGAATAGTGAATCCTTCAAACTCGGGCGGCAGATTTTTCATAATAATTGTGTATTCTTTAACCATAACACTGTTAGTTTCCCGGTAGAGGTAAAAAAAGATGATTGAAATGCTGAAAGATGCAATAATTGTCCAGGCTATAATGTTTTTCATTTTCTTTCATGGCCCCTGCTGATTATTTATTTTATTGCACTTTCTCATTATAACACCTGTGGTTTGCCTGGTAATAAAAATCAAGCTGATTTTTTATGCTACCCTTATTTCTTTATGGATCTTCCGGCAATTGGCCTGGTTCCCGCCCTGCTCTGGCTGCTCCTGTTACTAGTGGTTTTTGCCCCGATCGGGTTTCTTGTTATTTATGTCGATCAAAAGCTGGGGAGGAAAGTACTGCCGGGCAGATTAAACGGGCATTAGGGTAATTACCCGGTGGTAATTGACCCTTACCCGGGGGCAATGATATAATTTTTAGGGATTTCTCCTGCCGTTTTCAGAGCCGATTCATACTATAAAAGAATAGGGGTAATACTTATGAAGTTTGCCAGGCAGACTGTATTATTGATTCTAATCTTGGTATGTCTTGTAATGGTTTGCGGTTGTTCCGGAAGCGACAAAGCACTGCAGGCTGATGTCATTGATACTGAGACTGAAACTGACAATGGATCTGTAAATTCTGCTGATTTTTCCGGGCGCTGGTCAGGTACTGTCCTGATAGCTGAAGTAAGCAACGAGGAATTTAAGGACCTGGAAGGCATTGTTTTCCCATGTGATCTTGATCTCAGCATTGATGATAAAGGCGCTGGTCAGGCTGATCTCTACATTGATGGTGAACTGGCTGGCCCGGGACTGGAAGCTACGGTAGTTCAGGATCGCCCACATCTGGTTGGTGAGCTGTTTACCAGCCCCTTTGAGTATTATGGAACATTCAGTAACGAAAGTGGAGAATGGGCCCTTGTCGGGAGTGGTGAAACCAATGATGAAAGAGATGGTGATATTCTCATGGTTTTTAACCTGACAGGCTCAGTAACCCAGGCAACATCAACCGATGTTTCAGAAGGAACCGATTCTCCGGCACCTGCGATCTCTGCTGATGCACCCCTGGATCAATTTTTAGTTGGTTCCTGGATGGCTGATGAGCTGTTTGGTGAATACAGGGTAAAAACGTTTAAAGCAGACGGTACTGCCATACACACTATGGATAAGCCGGGAGGTCCCGGAGACGACATTAACAACTGGCCCAATGGTAATTGGACAATTGTTGAATCAGCAATCGGCACCTGGACAGTTTCAGGGATAACGCTGATTACCGAGGTTGAACCTGATTTTCTTGGTCTGGACACAGAAGTTAAAATAATTGATGAGGATACTATAGAAATCTGGGAACTGCACACAAAAACACTTTATTACCGGGTTCCCGAATAATATAAGGCTTAACAAGGCAGAAGATGAATTGGTAAACAATCAATATAAAAAGCGGTCCTGGCTTGGCCAGGGCCGCTATCTACAATGGATATATATCTTAAAAGCGCTTGTTAAATAGCTTAAAAACTACTCTTAGTTAAAAATCATCCGGATCAACCATTACTTCAAGCAGGTAAGGTTTTTGGCTTTGCAGCGCTTTTTCAAGAGCCGGCGTAACAGCCTCGGGTTCGGTGATTTTTTCTGCCTCTACGCTGAAGCTGTTAGCCAGAGAGCAATAGTCGATACCGGAAATATCTGTACCGGGAAAGATGTTTTTTTCAACAGCAACACCATTGTAGTGCAGGAGCCCCTTTCTTACGGCAGCATAACGCTGGTTGTTGATCACAACAAAAACAACAGGAATATTGTATTTATATGCTGTCCATATACACTGCACTCCGAAAAGCAGCGTGCCGTCACCGGTAAAGCAGATTACTCTCTGCCCGGGGTCTCCGCATTTAACTCCCAGGGCGGCTCCGCTGCCCCAGCCCAGGCTGCCGCAGCTCTGGCCGTATAGACTCTTACTGTTTGGGCGCTTCAGGTATTCGACCAGATGATCATCGGATGTGGGAGTGTCGACAACAACAGTAGTATTTTCATCCATAACCTGCGATATGCTATCCACCAGGGAGGCAATCCTGATCGGTTTAGCAGCAGCAGCTTTCTTAAGCGCAGCTTCTATCTCTTCGGTCCGTTTAATATTCAGCAATTCTACAGTTTTATTCCTGGAGGCAACCAGGGTTTTCCTGCTCTCCAGCAGTGGAACCAGGGCTGCTTTAAGTTTTTTTACCGTTTCCAGGGTATTCCCGCAGAGTGGAACATCTGCCCTGTAAAGTTTATCTATTTCCTTCATGTCTTCATGCTGGTGAAGCAGTTTTGCCTTCCCGGGAATACCCGGGACTGCCGGCAGGGTAAACTCAGCGAAAAGTTTAGCCCCCAGGGCTAAAATCACATCGGCTTTTTCTGCTGCGGGGTGATCGGCTTTGTAGGGTCCCAGGAAACGCCGGTCGGTTGTCGGGTAGCAGTTGTGATAAAAACTCCACTTCGACTCACAGCATACCCCGGCCCCGAGCATATCGGCCAGTTCTTTAACCTCAAAGATACAGTTTTCCTTGCCGGCTCCTGAGCCGGAAATAATCAGGGGGAAACTGCTCTCAGCCAGGATACGGGCCGCCTGATCTATATCTTCATCGGCCGGCGCGCTTCTATAATTCACATTGCAGCGGGGGAAGGTATAAACACTTTTTTCACAAGCCGGTGCCTCAAGCACATCCTGGGGTATAACCAGCAGGGTTGGTCCCTGGGGTGGTTTAATAGCCATTTGAAAAGCCCGGTTCAGGTCTTCAACAAGGTCCTCTGAGCGAAGCGACTGCCAGTCCCACCTGGTGTATTGTTTAACCATTTCCTGCTCATGGGTAGTGGTGGTTATACCTCCGTGAGATAGGAGCCCCCGGGGTTTAATAACGTTAATCACAACGATTGGCGAATGGCTCATTTTGGCGGAATAAATCTGGCTGATTCCGTTTGCCAGGCCTACGTTGGCATGCAGCATAACTACCTGTGGAGTGCCTGTTACCCGGGAGTGACCATCTGCTGCTGCAACTGCTGATCCTTCAAATGGGAAGAGAATAAACTCAAAATCATCTTCATCTGCACATGCGTCAATTATCGACACCTCGGTTGTTCCGGGGCAACAATAAATTTGGTTAATATTTCTCTCTTTTAAAGTCTCAATGAACAAACTGCCGCCGTTGTTAAATTTTGTTGTTTTCATCTGGGCCTCCGTTAACACTTTCCCTGCATTACAAACAGGAAAGGTATGTAGAAATTGTTATAGACAATCATATAGTAGCACAAACAAATGTTAAAAAGCGATAATTAACGGCAGTTATTTTCAATCCCGATTAAAAACTTCCTGCCATTGTTTGACTTAACAGGCATGGGCAGATATAATCATTTTTATCAGGAAAAGGCAAACCCATAGCAATATGGGGACGCAAAGCCATGGGTCCAACAGGAGGATCGCCAGGTTGCCCTTATATAAAGAAACAGGGCAGGTTACAGGCAGCCACCTCATGGTTGCCTTGTTTAGCTTTAGTGTAAGAAAGAAATGTTGAGGGGTGATGCTATAAAATAGGGGTAAAGAATTTAAGTGGGAGTTGTTTTGATATTATGATAAATATAATAAGAAGGAGTGTGTTTTAATGAATAAATCAGAACTTATAGACAGTGTTGTTGAACAAACCGGAATGATGAAAAAAGATAGTGAAAAAGCAGTAAACGCCTTCATCGAATCTATTTCTGAAGCTTTGGCAAAAGGTGAAAAAGTGCAGCTAATCGGCTTTGGGACCTTTGACGTACGTAAAAGAAATGCAAGAGAAGGCCGTAACCCCAGTACAGGAGAAACCATTAAAATTGCCGCCCAGACAGTTCCCGTATTCAAGGCGGGTAAAGGGTTGAAGGATAAAATCAAGTAAAACCACTATTCATTATTAAATATACAAGGGGTGACTGCAGTTGCTGCGGCCGCCCTTTTATTTTGAACTGTTATATCATAGTGCTTATTCATGTTATAATGGTCTCCAAAATGTTTAGTGGCATCTCTCTGAACAAATAATTTGAGGGGAGACTATAAAACCATGAACAGGATAGGCTTTAAAAAAAGTATTACCCTCATATGGCTTTTTATGCTTATAGTTTTACTATTTAACCCTGCTTTTGCCGGCCCTGAGAATATTTCTGATCAGCATGCAGATCAGATCGATGCTCAGGCAGCCAACTCTTATCGTGCCGATCTTGCTATTACCGGACTGGTTAAAGGCAGTAGTGGAAGAAGAATAAATATAGACCTGACGGTGACAGAAATGGGTAGCTCTTCCCTGGGTTCGATCCTGGTATTGTTGCCGGATCTTAACGGGTCTGCAGGCTTTAGTAATTACCGGGTTAACAGCGGTGCTTCAGCAGCATCATCGGGCAAACGCTGGGAAGCGATGATTGCTGAGCGTAACGGCAGTTATTACCTCAATATCAGGGCAAAAAGCGCTTCCGACTACCTGGTCATTAATGAACAGGTAACAGTATCATTTTCTGCCAATGTGCCTGCATATGGTTATACAGGAGGCTACCAGTTTAAAACCAGGGCCTGGACTGATAATAGCTCGCGTGATGCCCTGCGCACCGATCCGGCAACCGGGCAGCCGGAAAATCTTAACATGATGGCCGCTGGTTTCAACGATCCGGTTATTCATGTAGAGCTTCCGGCTAAGACAGGTGTGAATAGTTACTATTACACAACTGATCGCGCAAAAGGTTTAACGGCAGAACTTTTTGCCGAAGGAAACGGTTTTGAAACCACCATTTTCAGCACAAGCAGCTCGGTATCTTTTCTGACTAAACTTGAAATGCCCGCTGCGCATCACTACACAACAACCCATTACCGGCCGGATGGCAGTGGGGATTGGAGCACCAATACGGTTGCTGAAAACCAGCCCGTGGATTTACTCCAGGGTTATACTGCCGGCTGGCAAGACTATTATCACCGGGGTAGCGAACCGGGAGAAAGAGATATTTACGGATCTTTATCAGACCTGCTGAAACAGCAGGAGGAGTTGAGCGGTCAAAACTTGTCCGGCCTGAGTGAAGCAGAGTTAAAAGCGTTGGCTGGCCGGGAAGGCCTGGCATATTACAGGTCTGTATTAACCGCTCATTCTGAACAGGTATGGTTTGCAGGAGTTGTTCTTGAACCGGGGGCCAAAGGAGTTTTAATGAAGCGAATTAATTGTGCCTACGGTACTACCGCACATATTTTTAACGATAATAATGAACTCTGGCCTTCGGGAAGAGGGTATGGCGGACCAAGCCACGGTTTCGGTTTTGTTCGCGACGGAGACGGTTACAGGGTTGAAAGAGGCCGTGACTATCCAGGTAACTATATTGATATAGAACAGGTTGCAGATACCTCAAAAGGTAAAGTTATTCGCTATATTGACGTAAGCAGCCCCTTTTCCGGAGCATACATCCGCGAAGATATGTCTGTAAGTGGTAGCGGTAAAGTTGATGAGATATTAAGCAATGTAAATATCAGGGCCGGGGCGTTTCTCGACTGGCCCGGTTCAGCGGCTTTTTCTGATGACTGGGATCTTTGGATTTTTCCGAACAACAGCTTGAATTCAAATGTTTTTAATTCTCCTGTTTTCCAGGCTGGGCAGGGTAGCGGCGGCCCCGGTTCAACGGGCGATACTGCAGTGCTTCACCCGCAGGAAACCGAAAATGATCAGGCCAGGCAAGAAAATGCGTTGCCTGAAGATAGCGGGGAAGAAGATCTTGCAATAATTTTACCTGATCATCCCCAAAGTGGAATTAATGAGGATGAATTACTTACTGATGAAACAGATGGAAAAATAGTTGAATATGCAGCTGAATTATCCAGGGAAACCAGCTCAACAGGTGTGATCCTGCTAATTATCATATCAAGCATGATTATACTCACGATTGCTGCAATATTTTTCATTTTAACCAGGGAGCAACGTTAATTCATTAACAGCGCTGCGGATTATTTAGATTTACAATTAAGCCATAGTTGTTACAGCTGCCCCCTTAAAGGCTGCGCCAGTTTAACAGGTGAGCTGAGGCAGGAGAAAGTAAAAGTTGAATTGAATTTAAATAGTAAGTAGATTAACTGATGAATTATTTGGCTTGAAACAGTAGCAGAAATAGTCCGGCGGGGAGTGATCATGGCATGGGAAAAGTTGGCGACAGTTGCCGTGAAGAAAAAGGAAAATCTAAGCCCCGTGAATTGCTGCAAGAGGATAAGGAATTTTTGCAGGTGATGTTGGATCAAGCTGCAGGTTTTATTAATTTACCCCGTAATCGATTAGATACTGCCATTCAGCGTCTGTTGCAATTAGCTGGCGAGTATGCTGAAGTAGCCCGGGTTTATATTTTTAAACATAATTCCAATCACCGGGTAATATCAAAAACTCATGAATGGTGCGCTTCTACAGTATCCCGGTCAATTGACAACATGCAGAACCTTTATTTTGATCTGTCCGGTAATGCCCTGCAGCTAATTGGCCAGGACAAAAAACCCCATATTATTACTGTAGCAAAATTGCCTGATCATGAGCCATTGAAAGAAAAATTCCAACAGCATGGCGTCACTTCATTTATCATATCCCCAATTATGAATAAGGGAGAAGTAACCGGCTTAGTAGGTTTTGATACCCTTCAAAACGAGAGAGCTTTCTCCCCCAAAGAAACAGATGTATTAAATAATCTGACCATGATTCTTGCGAATGTTTTATCCCGGCAGGATGATGAAGAAAAGCCCTTTCAACAAAAAGAGCGTCTGGCAAATATTATAGATGGAATAAGTGCGGGAATCTGGGAGTGGAATGTCCAAACCGGCGAAACTTTTTACAGCGATAAATATGCCCAGATTCTTGGTTATAAACTGGATGAAATGAAAGGTTTGTCATATGAAAATTGGGAAAAAATTACCCACCCCGATGATTTAAAAATCAGCAATGAAATGCATGAAAAACACTTCCGGGGTGAGGTTGAATATTACGATTGTGAGTACCGGATGAAGCATCGTGACGGCCGCTGGATCTGGGTTCATGACCAGGGTCGGGTAATTTCCCGCACTGCCGACGGTCACCCACTGCAGGTTTTTGGCATTTTAATGGATGTAACTGAGCGAAAGGAATCCGAGGAAGAATTACGCTCAACCAAACAGATGCTCGAGCTGATTATTAATAATGTTCCCCAGCATATTTTTTGGAAGGACAGGAACTCTGTCTATCTCGGGTGTAACGAAAACCAGGCCAGGGCTGCCGGTTTAGAATCTCCTCAAGATATTATAGGTAAAACAGATTACGATTTACCCTGGAACAAAGAAGAAGCGGAACATTACCGCATGATTGATCAACAGGTAATGAAAACAGGTAAGGCAGAGTATCATATAATGGAAACCCAGCTGCAGGCTGATGGCCGGGTGGCCTGGCTTGACACAAACAAGATCCCTTTGTTTAACAACGAGGGTCAGGTCTTTGGCATACTTGGGACCTATGAAAATATAACCGAAAGAAAAAAAGCCCAGGAAGCCCTCCTGGCCAGCGAAGCCCGTAACCGGGCCCTGATTGAAACTATCCCCGATCTTATGTTTCGCTATAACCGCAATGGTGATTACCTTGATGTCTGGATTAATGATTTAAACCTGATGCACCCGCAATCGCGTAAGGATTTTGTAGAGAACGGTTTTGATGGAAAAAATGTCAGGGAAGTTCTTCCCGGGGAGTTATCTGCTGTTTTGCTCAAGGGAATCAAGGACGCCCTTAATTCAGACAAGCTGCAGATTATTGAATATCAATACGAGGAAAAAGGTGAAATAATCTACAAGGAAGCCCGCCTGGTTGCTGCAGGTAAGGATGAAGTAATCTCCATGGTGCGTAATGTAACCGATAAGAAAAAGTATGACTTGGAGCTGCAATATCTTAGCCATCATGATCGTCTGACCGGCTTATATAATCGCCATTTCCTGGAAACTGAAATGAAACGGCTTGAGACCCCGCGACAGATGCCAGTTGCCATAATAATGGCCGACCTGAACGGTTTGAAACTGGTTAATGACACCTATGGACACGCTAAAGGCGATCAGATGCTTGTAGAAGCATCAAGGATTCTGAAAAACGTTTGCCGACAGGAAGATATAGTCTCCCGTTGGGGAGGAGATGAATTTGTTATTTGTTTGCCGCAGACTTCGGTTGAAGAAGCGAACAAGATTTGTAAGCGAATTGTTAAAAAGTGCCAGGGTACTTATGTCGAAGAAATCCCGGTATCGATTGCCCTTGGTGTTGCAGCCAGGGTTAACCGGGAGCATGGTTTGTTTGAAACCCTGCGTGAAGCAGAAGATGCCATGTATAAACAGAAATTGACTGAAAGCCGCAGCATTAAAAGCGCCGTTTTGCAAACCCTGTTAAAAACCCTGGCCGAGAAAAGCTACGAAACCGAAGCCCATACCATGGGTATGATTGATATGGCCCAAAAAATGGGTCATGCCCTGAATCTCAGTGATGCTGAGATAAACCAGCTTGTTTTATTGATCACCCTGCATGATATCGGAAAAATTAATATAGACGAGAAGATTTTAACCAAGGGCGGACCCCTCACTGAAGAAGAGTGGGAAATTATTAAAAAGCACCCGGAAATAGGCTTTCGTATTGCCCGCGCCACTGAAGAATTTGCCCATGTGGCCAGGGAAATATTAGCGCACCATGAAAGATGGGACGGTAAAGGTTACCCGGAAGGGTTAAAGGGAGAAGAAATACCCCTGCTGGCCAGGATCACTGCTGTTGTTGATGCCTACGAAGTGATGAGTAACGGAAGACCATATAAAAGAGCAATGAGTAAGGACGAAATTGCGGCAGAGTTTAAGCGGTGTTCAGGAACCCAGTTTGACCCTGCGCTGGTTGAGGTTTTGTTTTCCCAACTATAGGTTATGTTTCGCTGGTCATGATAAAGAGCGGGCGCATTTCAAAATTTTCATATCTGGGGCGATAGCGGTTCGTGTCGTAGAAATGTTCAACATCTACGACTTTTTTCGTTGCCGTTACTACATCCAGGGGAACATTATCGTAACGCCCGTTTTTAAGCACTACAAGGCGCCCGTGGATGCCCCTGAGGATTAAGTCGAGGGCAAGGTTGCCGAAAGCCATAGGTACAATTGAATCTATAGCATCCGGGTCACCACCACGCACCATGTAGCCCAGCTTTTGTTCAACAACATTTACACGACGGTTGTTATCGTAACGCGGAGAAATGTCTTTAACGGCGGCAGCTACCAAGCTGCCGATACCTCCCAGCTTGGCATGGCCGTAAGCATCTGTTTCCATGTTGGCATAAATCATTTCGCCCCCCTTAAACATGGCCCCTTCAGAAACAAGGGTGACCGAATAGTTACTGGGGTTACGATTACGATCATAAATCATCAACTCGGTAAGATGATCTATATCAAACTCATATTCGGGGATAACGCAGCGGTTTGCAGCGCCGGCCATGGTCGGCAGCATGGCTGTAAAGCCGGCATAGCGGCCGAATACTTCAATTACCAGGAGCCGTTCATGTGATCCGGCAATAGTCCGCAGATTATTGGTTAGTGAAATTGTGCGGGTTACACAGGTGCTAAAACCGATACAGTAATCGGTACCCGGAACATCATTATCCATAGTTTTTGGCAAGGCGACAACTTTAACACCTTCCTGGTATAGACGCACCCCGTAACTGAGAGTGTCATCTCCACCAATGGGGATCAGGTAGTCAATTCCAAGGAAATCAATATTTTTCAGCACTTCCGGGGTCAGGTCATTAATTTCACTGTTGTATTTATCTTTGTACATCTCCGGGACTTCATTGTTTTTCATCCTGGAAGGATTGGTGCGGGAAGTGTGCAAAAAAGTTCCACCGGTACGCCCGGCCCGATTAACCAGATCTTCGGTCAGGTAGATTAAATTATTACAGTTGTCAGCCTGTTTATCGCGAACCAGGTCGACCAGGCCGCTCCAGCCCCGGCGAATGCCGATTACCTGGTAACCTTCGCGCAGGGCGCGAATTGTAACAGCGCGAATGGCGGGGTTCAAACCCGGAACATCACCGCCCCCGGTCAGAATACCGATAACTCCCGGTCTTCCTTTATTCATGTTTTAGCCCCGTTTCATCATTTTGTTAAATAATACCATGAATAACATTTTAAAAGCAAGCTGCACCGGGGGACTCCCGGTTTTAATTTGAAGGGATGAAGAAATTTTAAGAGAAATATTTATTACCTGTTCTTTTTGGTCGGTGAAAGGGAGTTAAGATATGAAAAAGGCAATTATCGCCATTTTAACCATAGTATTTATCCTGGCTGTTCTTGTTTACTTCTTTTTTTTCTTTTTCTATACACCTGAAGTTGAACCAATCGGCCTGGCGGTCAACAACGAAGGTATTGACACGCCTTCACCCGTGATTGTTGATCTTGATGATGAAACGAGTATTATCTATATACCAGCCCTTGAGGTTAGTGAAAAGCTTGGTTTCGAAACGGTCTGGTATGATCAGAAGAGTATCCTGGTCGTTTCCCTCGGAGATTTTTCACTTGAAATGCCGCTTGATAATATTACAGTGTCAGTTAACAATCTCGAAGAAAAATGGGAAGCCCCGTTAAAAATGATCGAAGACACCCTATATATGCCTCTCTACCCGGCAGTGAGAGCACTTGGAGTGCTGGCTGTCCGGAATGAAGAGGAAAATCTTATAGAAATAAAAACGCCGCAGGCCTTTGATCCACCGCCAGAAAACGAAACTTCAGTGAAAAGCGCCGAAAATGGACCACTGTTGCATGTGGCATACCCACCTGCTGCCGATCCATTCTATTATTACGGTGAATCGCTGTTTGTTTTCGGCACAACCCAGTCTTTTGCCCGGGTCGATGTTCAGGTTAACGGTGAGCCTGTGGAACTGCTCGACCGGCGCAGCGGTAATTTTTTAACCATGGTAGAATTCCCCCGGGGCCAGGAATTTCTGATTACAGTTGAAGCAGTTGGCGAAGGCGGTAAAACCAGGATAGAGCGAACCGTTCTATACCCCGAATGGTGGGAAGCCATGGCTTCTGAACCGCTGGCTATTCATTCTTTACGGGTAGTACCGGCTGAAAAACAGGTGCTCCGGAATGGTGATCTTATGCAGGTGGCTTTTCAGGGCAGTCCCGGGGGCAGGGCCAGCTACCGGGTCGGTAACGGTGGTGAGTGGCAGCAGATGCTGGAGCGTGCATATCCGGGTGGTCCGGCAGGAAACGGTGGTATTTATACCGCCTCTTTCAGGGTGTCATCTTCAGATATCCCCCCCGGTTCTATGGATATAGAGTTGCCGGTTTCTGTCATGCTTGAAAGGAATGGTGAGCAGATCAGCCGCACCCTGCCGGGCAGCGTGGTATTTTTAAGCAGTCAGCCCTATAAAATACTTGAAGTAAGGCCGGAAGAAGATTTAAAAAACAGGGGCTGGCTCTACACGGTTAATACCGGTCAGCTTCAGCTTGTTTCTTCAACCCTTGGCGGTTCGGGTTATCCAACCAGTGTAGTGCGTTACCTGGTTGAAGGAACCCGCTACCGCGCTACCGGCGCTTTCGGCGATTATTACCGGGTTGATATAGGGGGCAGCGATAATTACCTGGTTCACCGCAGCACCGTGCGCGAGCTGGATCTTCAGGATATGGTCGATCCCGTGATCAGCAGTCTTAATTATGAAGAAGATGATAGAATGGTTCGGGTACGCCTTGGTTCCAGCGAAAGATTCCATTTTTCCCCCGAAGATGCCGTTAGCAGCCTGGCTCTTAACTTTTACGGCACCGCAGGGGGGACTGGTCCTGCGCTTCCAGCTGCGAGAGAATCCGTCAGGAATATCAGCTACCTGCCTTATGCAGGGGAAGGAACGGGAACTTCCCGCTTTAGTATAGAGGTTGATTATGCAATGATCGGTTTTAAGACCTACTGGGAAGGGAACGATCTGTTGGTAGAGCTATATAAACCGTTTACCTCCGACCGGGATAAACCGCTTGAGGGTAAGGTGATCATTGTTGACCCCGGCCATGGTGGTGTTGACACCGGAGCACCGGGTCCCGGGAAACTAAATGAAAAAGATGTTGTTTTGGGGATCAGCCTTTACCTGCAGCAGATGCTCGAAGAGGCGGGGGCAGAGGTAATCATGACCCGCAGTGAGGATGTAGAGGTTAACCTTTACGATCGTCCGGAAAAAATTGATCGCTTTAACGCCGACCTGTTTATCAGCATCCATGCCAATGCCCATGCAGCCGATGCTCCGGCTACAGAAATTCACGGTATTATGGTTTTGTATAACTATGCCCACAATGAAAAACTGGCCGACATCATGCTTGAAACCATGGTTGAAGAGACAAATATTCCCGAGTTCAGGACCTGGCGCAGGAACATTGCTGTAATCAGACACCCCCACGTTCCTTCGGTTTTGATTGAGGCCGGTTACATGATGCATCCGCATGACAACTGGTATCTCCTGCACCCGCAGGGGCAGAGTGATATTGCTGCGGCAATCTTAAAAGGTATTGAAAACTATTTCCTTGCGCTGGGAGACAGCTAAGCTGATAACCCGGTTCAATTTTAAGTTTTGTTTGGAGGTTTTTTAATAGTGACAGTTAAAGGAACGGTAACGCTGATCGGTTCGGGTGAGCTTTCCGGGACCATGGTTGAAACGCATAAGATGCTGCTTTCCCGCACTGGCGCCGGTTCAAAAGCTTTCTTTCTCGATACACCGGCCGGTTTCCAGGAAAATGTTAACCTGATTGCGGAGCGGGCAGTAGATTTTTTTAAAAAACGGGTTGGCTCTAACATGGAGATTGCTTCATTTAAAACTGCTGCTGACCCTGGGGCCGGAGCAGCTGTTTCACAACTGGGGGAAGCCGATTACGTGCTAATCGGCCCGGGTAGCCCTACTTATACAGTTCGGCAGCTGCAGGGCACGGCTGTGCCTGCCCTGCTCAGTGCCATGGTTACCAGGGGTGGTGCCCTGACTGTAGCCAGCGCAGCAGCACTGACAGTAGGCAGCCATACCCTGCCAGTATACGAAATATACAAGGTTGGTGAAGATCTGCACTGGGTTGAGGGATTAAACATTCTAAGTCACCTGGGGCTCAACCTGGTGGTTGTTCCCCACTGGAATAACGCTGAGGGAGGTAATCACGATACCCGTTTTTGCTACATGGGTGAAAAGCGCTTTCGCACCCTTGAGGGCATGCTGCCGGCAGGCAGCACTATTCTCGGCCTTGATGAACATACTGCCTGCGTTCTCGATTTTAAAACAGCTGAAGCTTTCGTAAAAGGACTTGGTGCCGTAACCATCCGGCGTGATGGTCAAGAGATCCAATACGAACACGGGCAAAAATTTGGTTTCGAACAGCTATCCAAAACGACAGCTTCTGTGTCTTATACAGCAGTTAATACGGCCACCGGAACAGCCGATTCCGAACAACAGCATCACGAAGATGGCCGATTCTGGGCCAGGATGCACAGAATGGAAGAAGATTTCCATCATGCCCTCGAGCAGAATGATGCCGCCCGGATGGCTTCACTGCTTCTCGATATGGATGGATTTCTCTGGCAGGCCCAACTGGAGCTGGAAAACCCTGAATTCATATCGCAGGGCAGGGAAATCTTTCGTGAATTGATCGTCCTGGCCGGAACCGGGCAGGGGCAGGAAGATTCTCCACCATTGCCCTCTCTTGAAAAACTGGTAAATCAACTGATTGATTTGCGCGAGCAGTATCGCCGCGAAAAAAAATGGTCCGGGGCCGATCATCTCCGCAATTTGCTTCATGATGCCGGGATAACGGTGGAAGATACCCCGGCGGGCCCCAAGTGGCATTTTACAGGGGAGTGAGTTTGCATGAAACGTGAAAACCTGGTACTGGTTGGTATGCCGGGAGCCGGCAAAAGCACTACCGGTGTCCTGATAGCCAAGGAACTGGGATTTTCTTTTGTTGATACCGATTTAATCATCCAGGAAAGAGAAAACGCTCTGCTGCAGGAAATTATCGAACGGGTTGGCCTGGAAAAGTTTCTGCAAATTGAAGAAAGTGTTATTCTCAGCCTCAATGTTGAAGGTGCCGTAATCTCAACCGGAGGAAGCGTTATCTACAGCCAGCCAGCGGTCACCCATCTGAAAAAGAAGGGCCTCCTAATTTACCTGGAAGTAAGTTACGAAGAGATCGAAAGAAGAATTAGTAATATTGCCAGCCGGGGCATAGTATTTGGCAAGGGTAAGGGTTTGCGCGATATCTATGCCGAACGGACTGTCCTCTATGAAAAAAATGCTGACCTGGTTATTAATTGCACTGATCTGACCATCGAAGAGGTGGAACAGGAGGTAATCAGGGCGCTTTATTAATAATCAACCTTGTTTTAAAGGATTAAACAATAAAAAGAGCCGGTTACTGAAATAACCGGCTCTTTAATTATAATCAGTTTTTTAGAATGGTGTCGCCGAAGCGCTTGCCAAAAGCTTCACCCTTCTTAAAATCATCAAGGGTTGGCCCTCCCTGGAAATCGAAAGCGTCAACTTCTTCCCACTTCATGATTTCAATTCTTTTTTCCAGTTCCCTGCGGGCTCCCCCGCCCCAGCCGTAACTGCCGAAGTAGGCGAATTTTTTCTCTTTCATACCTTTGCGTTCAACCAGATCAAGAAAGTGAGCGGCAGGGGGAAAGAGGCGATTTTCGTAAGTAGGAGCCCCTAATATTATTCCCCGGCTTGACCAGACCGAAGGCAGGATATAGCTGCCGTGGGTTCTACTAACATCGTACAACTCAACGGGGATGCCTGTTTCGGCCAGACCCTGGGCCACTGCATCCATCATAGCCGCTGTATTTCCGTACATAGAGCCGTATAAAACCGTAACTTTTTTTTCACCCCTGTTTTTGCCGTATTCAGCCCACTTTTTGTACAGTTCAACAATCCTGGCCGGGTTATTCCGCCACACCAGGCCGTGAGATGGAGCTACCATCGACAGGGGCAGGTCGGCCAGCTTATCAATAGCTTTTAAAACATGAGTGCTGAACGAGGCCACTATATTAGCATAATAGCGCAGCGCTTCTTTTTCGTAAAAATCGTAATCAACATTATCGTCGTCAAAAATACCACCCCGCAGGGCGCCGTAACTGCCGAAAGCATCGCAGGCAAATAAAATTTTGTTTTCTGTTTCATAAGTCATCATCGTTTCCGGCCAGTGGACGAACGGGGTCATAAAAAACTTTAGTTTTTTTCCACCCAGGTCAAGCTCCTCACCATCTTCAACTACCCGCACCTTGCTGGTAATGCCGTAAAAAGCGTTAACCAGGGGGGCGGCCTTGGCCGAGCAGAGTATTTCGGCTTGCGGGGCAAGCTCCCTGATTATCTTCAATATACTGGTATGATCAGGCTCCATGTGGTTTAAAATAATATAGTCAATAGCCGAAACAGCCGATACTTCATTGACCCGGTCAATAAATTCTTCTACCTTGATCGACTTGGCCAGGTCGATAATTGCCTTTTTTTCAGCTTTTACAAAGTAGGAATTGTAAGATACCCCTTCCCTGGTGATTGGCCACAGGCCTTCAAAAAGGTCCGTAGTATGATCGTTTACTCCTACCCAGTAAATATCAGGTTGCAGCTCAACTGCAGGCATTAATTACTCCTCCCTTGTGCTGTATTATAAGTATGGGTTATATTTCGGGTTCTGATAGTATCATTCCTTCTCAAATGAAGGTGTTCACCTTTTTTATTGTATAGCTTGGCTGAGCTGTTTTAAGCGAAGAAGTTCTTTGTGCTATAATCAGTAAAGATTCCTGCCACGCTTATAAAAAAAGCTAAAACCTGAGGAGAATAATATGTCTTACAACTTTAACGAGATTATCGACAGGAAAAACAGTAATGCTATCAGCGTAGATGGTTTCAGGGATTTTATTCTCAAGGATAACCCCAATGCTGAACTTTCTTACGAAGATGACCATCTGATTAAAATGTGGGTTGCCGATATGCAGATTGCCTCCCCCGAAGTGGTGATCAGGGCAATCAGGAACAGGCTCGATGGTCGTATTTTTGGCTATACAAGAATATTTGATCCTGCTTATTATGAAAGTTTTGCAGCCTGGGCCAAGGCCCGCTACAATTGGCATTTTAAAGAGGATGACTTGCAAATATCGAACGGGGTAGTTCCCGCTCTCTATGAACTGATCGATTACATCTGCAAGCCTGATGAAAAAATCCTCTTTGTTACACCTTCCTATGGGCCTTTTAAAAATGCTGTCGAACACAATAACCGGGAGTATGTTTGCTCTGCCCTGGCTAATAATGACGGTTATTTCACCATCGATTTTAGTGATTTTGAAGCAAAGGCCAGCGACGAAAAAACCGTGCTATGCATATTTTGTAACCCGCACAACCCAACCGGCCGAGCCTGGAATGAGGAAGAGCTGAAAAAAGTTGGCGATATCTGTATTCGTCATAACCTCTGGATTATTTCCGATGAAATTCATTGTGACCTGCTGCGGGTCGGGCGTAAGCATATTCCCATGGCTGCAGTGCATCCGGATTATGACCGCATTATCACCTGTATGGCTGCCAGTAAAACCTTCAACATTGCCGGTCTGATGATCTCCAATATTATTATTCCGAACCAGGCCTTGAAAGAGACCTGGCAAAAGAGATACTCCAGCCTGCAGAATCCTCTCAGTGTGGTTGCTGCCCAGGCTGCTTATACCCACGGGGCTGACTGGCTCGACAACTTAAGGGTTCATCTTGATGACAACTTTCACTTTACGGCCAACTACCTGGCCGAGAATTTGCCCGATGCCGGGTTCAGGATACCCGAGGCAACATACCTGGCCTGGATAGATCTGACCAGTTACCTGCCGGATGAGGATAATCTGCCCCTTTACTTTGCTAAAAAAGCCGGGGTTATACTGGAAGGCGGAAACATGTTTGTCGGTAATGCCAACGGCTTCATACGCCTGCTCATGGCCTGTCCCCGTTCGGTCCTGGAAGAGGCCCTGCGCCGCATCAGCAACGCGCTGACCAAATGCTGAGCAGCCTGCTTTAAGCTGCTGTTCATGCAATGGTATTTAATGGCAGGAAGAGCCAATCGGTGGTAGAATAAAAGAAAAGGCTGAGAGAATATGCAAAAAACATCTGAAGAATTTATCAGGGCAGTATCCCGGTATAAAAAAATTGCAATATACATTCCCGGATCACCGGATCCGGATGCAATTGCTTCGGCCTATGCCATCAAAATGATCCTGCAGCATTATAATATAGGTGCCGATATTTTTGCCGAAAGAAGATTATCCCTGGCCCAGAACCAGGCTTTTATTGCACGGCTAAACATACCTGTTTCTTTTGGCAGAGAAGTAAATGTTAATAAATACGATGCCTATATTGTTCCCGATTTTCAGAATAACCTGGTTGAAAAACTGAGCGATAAAATACCCTGTGCTGCCCATTTCGATCATCACGGCAAGTCAGATACCGGAATCAGGGCAGACTTCTCCCTGATCAGAACTGATGTCGGTTCCACCTGCACCCTGATTGCCCTGATCATGAAAAGCCTTCAGCTTGATTTGGGGGCTGATCTGCAGGTAATTTCCACTGCCCTTGTCTTTGGAATTCAGACTGATACTGATAAATATAATTACATGACCCCGCTTGATCTTGAAGCACTCGATTACCTGGCCGGAAATGCCGATAATGTAATTTTGGAAGAATTAAACAGCATGCCTCCTTCAACAAAAACCCTGCTTTACTTTAAAAAAGCTTTGCAGAACGAGGCCGTCTATAAAGACTGGGCCTTTTACGGCATCGGTTATATCGATTCAAAAAGCCGGGATTCCATCGCCATTACAGCCGATATGCTCCTGAAAAAAACCGGGCACAGGCTGGTTGCTGTTTTTGCCATAGTTGAAAACAATTATAGAAAAGAAACCTATCTCGATGTGTCGCTGCGCTCGCGCAGCAAGGCAATTGATATGAATAAACTGATTAAAAAGATTACCCCCAACGGTGGAGGCAGGCACTATAAAGGGGCATACCAGGTGAAATTGAACTACTTGAAGCATACCCCGGACAAGGAAATGCTCTGGCAGGTTGTTGAAACGGCTACCCTGGAAACACTGCGCCGTAGCAGGGATACCTACTATATCAGCAGCCTGGAAAGTGTTTACAATAGTATCAAGAGCAAGGTGCAGTCCCTGATTAAAACTGGCCGAAAAAAAGATCCGACCTGATATTTTCAGTAAAGAACCATCTGGGTTGAAAAAGTTTAATCCGCCCGGTCGGGCAATATATGTTTGAAATAGCAGGAAGAAAAATTAAGAAAATAGAGGGCTGCTTTTAGAAAGCAGCCCTCTTTTGGTGCACCCGGCATGAGCAGCCAAACAGGTAACAGGATGATTATTTAATTGCGTACTCAGCTACAACCATTGCTCTTATGGTTACCTGGTCCGGGGTAATTGGTGTCGGACCGGCGCCCATTGCCGCTTCTTCCCGCATCATACCGTCACTGGCAGTGTACGGGATGTAATCTGTTCTTTCCTCCCTGATGCTGTGTAAGCCGGAAATTGAATTACCAGTGCTTCCGGCAATTGCCTCGGCCTTATGCGAAGCCTGTTCTGCTGCCATAGCCAGAGCTTCCAGCAGCAGTTCCTGCGGGTCTTCCACTTCAAAATTAATATAGTTTATATTGTTGGCCCCTGCCTTGATAGCCAGGTCCACTATCTCACCAACTGATTCCAGGTTGGTTGTTTTAACTGTAATCTCATTAACAGCCTGATAAACCATCCTGCTTTCCTCACCGGTCAGCCTGTCGCCGATCCACTCCTGGTAACTGTAAAGGCTGTAAGAACCGGTTTTTAAGTCATCTTCACTTAGCCCGTATTCAAGTAGTGCATCCCAAACCGCGTTGGCCAGCTCGGCATTCTCTTCAGCCACAGAGGCTGCATTCGCTCCCCGGGTTTGAATGGCAAGGCTAAGCCTGGCCAGGTCGGGTTCAGCTCTCATTTCTGCTTCACCGTAGGTTTGAATTACCCGCGGGGCCTCAGCCGTACCTGAACCGGATTGGTTTCCTCCGCATCCGCTGATCAGCAGTGCTACCAGTACAAGCAGAGCAACAATGTAGATAATTTTGTTTTTACTCATTGCTCCAAACCTCCTCATTAATAACTATCTGTTTATATGACTGTTTCGGGAAGAAACAGGTTCCACCGTCAAATAATAAATTAAGGATTAAATATTTGGGTAGCAAAATTTAAAAGGTCTGAAGATGTGGAGAATGTTAAAATTGTAGACAATCTGCTAAGGTAGAAGGGGCAGAGAAAGT